>JALYQM010000013.1 GCA_030855825.1 bacterium | reverse complement strand
CCGAGAAAATGTTTAGGTTACTTGACACCGTATGAGAAAATATTCTCAAAGAAGGTAGCTTCGCTACCTCTACCAGATTAATTTCTTTTTTCATAAAGTGGTGCATTTCCGCTTTGAATTCACCACTGTAGTATTATACACTATCTTTAACCGAAAATCAATTACTATAGGGTTTGTCTAAATTTTGATATGCACTCGAGATTGTCTCTCTATTTTGCATTTCCCAGAGCTTGGCATAGGTTATGAAGAGCGAGCACCCTTGATACATTGCCTCGACCCAGCCTGATGTGCCGTTTTTATAACCCTGTTGAGTTACAAACGAGTTCCAGAAGCCGGTCAGGAAAACTCTGATTAATCGCCACCAGACAACCGGTGGATGGCCTGATTCAAATCTTAGCTTTGCTTCTTTATCTGACCAGGAAATTGTATTTATGAGCATCGAATTCATATCAATATGGGTAAAGTGCAACAAGGGGTTACGCAACGTACTTATCAATCCCTCGAGCACCGGTGTCTCATGAACTTCTCCCTGCCAGGATTTCAATGAAGCACGTTTAAATAATCGATGCATTGGACTGAATAATGGCCGTTTACTGCCGAAATAATAATCTTCGCGATTGATGATATATCCTTCATAAACTTTAGATACCTGCCCAGAAGTAATACCGTTAATCTCATCAGCCAGTTCTTTAGTTACGCGCTCATCGGCATCAACATAAATGACCCACTCACCGGTTGCGTTTTGTAATCCAAGGTTTCTTAAGTGAGCGAAACTTTTTTCGTTGGAAAGAAATACTTTTGCACTGTTTTGCATAGCAATCTCAGCCGTGCGGTCATTGGAACCATTATCAATGACAACGATTTCGCCGGCAATCTGCTTAACTGAATTTATGCATGGCTGTAGCATTTTTTCTTCATTTTTAGCGAGGATTATTGCAGTTATCATAGATGCGTTAATTATATACTAATTTATCTCGAAAGTACCTTTTCCGAAATGAAAGCCTAAAAAATCTTTTACACCTTTCCAGCGTGGTGGATTGTTTCGCATTCTTATTCCTTCGCGTAATACGGCAAGTTTCGTTCTTGGCTTTGCATATTTAAAAGCAAAAAGTAATCTGTTTCGCATTTGAAAATATTCCTGTAAGGGTGAGCCTACTCCCGAAGAACCAGCATTTTCATGCCACATTATGGCTTTAGGAACATACCATAGCTCATAGCCAAGCCGCTTTATCCGAACGCTTAAATCAACGTCCTCATAATACATAAAATATTTGTTATCAAAGCCTTTTATTTTCTTTATTACGGAAAATGGAATAAGCATGGCACAGCCCGTAGCAACTTCGATCTGTTCCTCTCGATCAAACTGCCCCTGATCAACTTGGTCTACTCCTCTGCCACCACCAATAATGTTGTCCCAATCAAAAATTCCGCCTGCATACCAGATGATTTCGTCAGTAGTCTTTGGACTTATTTCCTTTTTATCTTTATCCAGAACCGGCGTGGGCCATGAATTCTTAGTAAAATAAATCTTTGGTGAAATAATTCCTGCTTTTGGGTGCTTTTTTAATCCACCGATCATCTCAGGTAAGAAATTCTGAGAGAAGTATGTATCATTATTTACAATTAAGATCAAACTTTCGTGTTCACCACTTTCCATGACCCAGCGGATACCGGCATTATTTCCCCCTGTGTAGCCCAGATTTGCTCCCGTTTGAATAAATTGGATATCCGGGTGATTCCCCGTTATGGCACGCTCAATCCCATCACTTGAAGCATTATCAACGACGATAATTTTTTGGCTATACCCTGAGGGCATCGAGCACTTTTCAATTGAATCTATGCATTTAAGAGTCTCATCTTTAGTTTTATAATTGAGGATGATGGTATAAATTATCATAGTCTTGTAAGTATATCAAACTATCGATTAGAATAGTAATAATGACAGATAAAAAGCAAACATTAATAATAGGAGTAGGGGCTGGAATAGTCATTCTTACTTTAGTATTTGTAACACTTAGACCTATGAGGTTAGAAGAACCAGTTATAAGTATCGATTTAGAGACGCAAGGATCTGACTCTAAAAATATTGTTACTGAAAGTACTAAATTAAAATACACCAATGATAGATATGGATATTCACTGGAATATCCATCAACGCATGAAATAACTGAATGCTCCCCAACCAGTGTTTATCCCGTAAAAAAGCAACGTGGATTTGACCCCTGTGCATCAGGAGCTATTGACGGGTTCAGGATTTCGGTAGAGCCTGGTGATTCAAAATTGATGGAAGAATTACCCAAATGGTATAAGAATGAATACAGCTATAGTTCGGAACCGGAGTTGATTGACGGGAGAAAAGCCATTCGTTACCGTGGTAAGCGTATCAACACAAATCCAGCGCCACTACCTGAAAATATTGATATGTTAATAATTGAAGACGATGCCTTTTTGCTTAACATTAATAATAGTGCCCTTGAACGTGAGATTTTTAATTCTTTCCGCTTTTCTGCACCTCCTGATTACCAGATCTCAAAATGGAAGACAATTGCATACCCAGAGCTGAGCTTTAGTTTTAAATATCCGACAAATATGCTCACTCTAGACTATCCTGAGCAATGCTTTAGAAGGATGAAGCCTGACGGCTGGTTTGGAGCCTTCTCGGCTCAATTCCACTTAATAAACAATAACTATGCTCAAAAGCCCGATTCAGATTGCGAGCCAGAAGGCGAAGATGGATCTCAATTAGAAATAAACGTTAAAAAAGGCGAAACCGATATGGAAAGCTTAATTGGACATGGCTCATTTAAACGTGGTGTTACTTTTGATGTAAAAGGAAGCACAGCGCATCTATTAAAATACGCTGCAATGGGTGGACAGGGGGGAGATAGCATATATATTAATCGCAACGGCTATACGTATTACATTCATCTACCGAATACTTCTTTCCGGTCAGATGACGGCATTGATCCACTCTTTACTGCAATTGTATCAACTTTTACATTCGGTAATTAATTAAGGCAGGACCTTTTGTAACCAACGCTTTAATTGGCTTTGCAGGCCTAATTTTTCAAGATAAAATCCAAATTCCTCCTGATTTTTATCTAACTCGTCGCCGAAGTCCTCAATAAATTGTGGGTCTTTGCCGTCATAGATAACTTGCGTTTTCTTCTGAGTTTCTCGAATTTTCATATATACTATTGCTTCAGACAACGCTTGCATTAAGCAGATACCGAGCGCGTTAACTCCATCCTTCCAACCTTCCCATACAAAAAATCTCCGTATGAACTCAGACAACGGTTTACGTAGTAAATCTTTCCACTCAAAAATGTATCCTGAGTTTATTTTTTCATTTGCCTGGATTGTTGAATACCTGTCCATACGCTGTATCCAATCCGAAATAGTATTGTAGTGATGATGAATGATGGCATTTTTTTCTTCTGGTTCAAAATGATGTCCCTCCCCTGTTGTTTCAGGTTCTGAATGGATTTCGTTTTTCCAGTTGACGCTTCCCTTTTTGAAGAAACGCATTTTTTCATCAGGCCACCATCCTGTGTGTTCCATCCATTGGCCAAAGATTATTGTTTTGCGGGGAATAAAATAATGAGTGCAGTTTAGAGGAGCTTCCTGATATGTTTCATCGGCGATCTTATTTAAAATCGCCGCGAGAGTAGGCGGGATTTCCTCATCACTATCCAGGACCAGAACCCAGTCACTTTCAGCCTTGGATATGGCAAAGTTTCGCGCTGGCTCAACGTATCCCACCGGATCGTGCATATAGATTTTATCAGTGTATCTACGGGCAATTTCGAGCGTATTGTCGCTTGAATGCATATCGACGATGATTACTGGACCAAGGTCTTTAACACTTTTGAGGCAAATTTCCAGCGTCTCGCAGCTGTTGAGGGTATTAATGACTGTCGATATGTTCGGCATATGAGTATTGTATCAGTTGCGGTGATAAATAGTAAAATTTGCAATTACTTCTTTTTATACGCTGAAATAATATATTTTACTTCACTAACAAGCCTTTTTCCTGAAATTATATACATTCCGCAAATATATATAACACCCCCGAGCGCGACAAAAACAAAGAGCATAAATATATTTGTAAGGTAAGAAATTGCCAGGAATCTTAAAAGAATCCCCATGGCTACAGCCATCAACAACTGTGGCCCTATGTTTTTTATAATCTCTACTTTGACATATCGTTTCATAATGACTATTACGCCGATTGAAGTAAATGAAATAATCGCGCTGGCGATACCAACTCCGTTTACTCCATATTTCCAGGTAGCAAGAGGTGTTAAAGTCCAAGTTAGAATAGTCCAGAGAATCATAAAATTCAGGACAATCTTAGCTTTGCCAATTGCAAAGAGTGCGTTAGTAAACGTAGTTGAGAGTATTGCCCAGAACGTACTGAATGTGAATAAATAAAATAGCGGCAAAATAGGGACCCATTTAGTTGGATTGGAGCGGGGCGAGAGTATATATTCAGCTATCCATGGGATTAACGCTATAAGTCCAAATAATGCGGGATATGCTGCGAGCGCGAGAAAATAGAGCGATTTCTCCAATGCTTTTTTTAATAATTCAGGATGCTCTTGTAGTCGTGCGTATGTTGGGAATGTAACCCTGATAATATCCCCCATAATTTCAAGCGGTAGAAAAGCGTATTTTTGACCAACACCAATAATTCCGACCGCATTAGTTCCAAGCGTTGCTGCGACAAATGTAGGAATAATGTTATCTTTAATGAGCGCAATCAAACTGTTTAACTGGTACGGTATTCCAAAACCGTAGAGCTGTTTAAAAGCCCTGGTATTAATTTTAAACCCTATAGGCCATGGTGCAATTGCATAAATAACTGCAGTGCCGATAATTCCCCGCGCTAGCACAGCGACGATGAAGCTCCATACCCCATATCCAGAATATGCCATAGTAACAAGTAAAATGTTATATACAAGCGTTTCAATAATTTCTGGCCATATTAGTTTATTAAACTCGAGCTTTCTCTCAAGTATTACCGATGGAACACTTTTGAATGAGGCGAGTAGTAGTGAAAATGCTAAAACCTGAATGAGTATAATGTGAGATTCGTTTAAAGAATTCGCGTAGAAAGTATGCACAAGGTACGGTGCTAATAGGATTGTGAGTAACACAAGTGAACCCACAAGAAGCTGCTGTACGGTAAAGGTAGTCCTTAAGTCTTCCTTGGTCAGCTCACCTTTTTTTTGAATGAGCGCGGCAGCTAAACCAATATCCGAAAAGAATCCGAAGAAGTTAACTACGAAAGAAACTATCGTAAAGATGCCAATATCACCGGGAGAAAGGATTCTGGCCAGAAAGATAAAAGATATTTGTCCGAGCACACGAAGAACAATCCTTCGCCCAACGAGGGAAAGCACGCCACGCACAGAACGCTTCTTGATCTGTTCAATATTTATATCTTCAATAATTTCTGCTTCGGTCTCAGGTTCCATATTTTACTTCTGAAAGGATACAGTATAATACAAATTAAGGAAAGAAGACTTATAGTATTACCTATATTTCTTAAGGGGGTATTCTGTAACTTAAATTCAACAGAATGCTTACCTCCATCGACTGAGACCCCCAGCATATTGTCCGGCCCTCTGATAATTTCTTTTTTTTCTCCATCTACTGTAGCCACGAAACCGGGGAAATATACCTTATCTATGTATACAGGAGCAGTTTTCTCCATGCTAACCAAAAATTGATAATTAGTTGGTTCCAGTTTCAGATCTTTCACTAGACAGAGAGCAAGGCAGGATACAGTTTCATTTGAAATTGCTTCCAAAGTAATCGCCTTCCTTACACCTAAGGGTCGATACTCATCTGAGATTCGTGATGCCGACAACCTCAAATGAGTAGGATCCTTTATTTTTTCGGAGGAATACTGATAGTAACCACTTGCTTCAAAATATTTCGTTTTTGCTACATCGGTCAGAGTCAGCCCGAATAATCCAATTACTGATACTAAGAAAAAAATGATTAATGAGGCAATATTAGAATTTCGATTTAGTGTAAATTTCTTTACTATCGAAATTGTTCCTCCTGCAATGAAGCAAAGTGATACATTTAGAAAAAGTAAATATCTCCATGGAAACTGGGTTATTCTCATAAAAGGAATTATTTCCCAAACAAACGTCGATACTCCAAGCATCAGGAAAATACTTAGCATGGCCAGAGCAGTAAACACCCCGATAGCTTTTCGGTGTATTCGGACTGCAAAAATACTGATCAGAGCGAGTACAATTGATATTTTTCCAATCATAAAGCTCATACCGTCTTTAGCTACTCCTGGTGCTGAGCCAGCAAACCCCCAGGGGGAATTCCACAATTGGCCAACGGTTACAAAATGGTCCCGGTAATTAACATTATTGCCTGAGGCGACCGATAATTGTGTGTAACCGAGCTCTCCTAAGGCAGGAAGCCAGAAAAATGCTCCCAATGCGAGTGATACTATTACAAATAAAATATTTCTTTTAAACCAGATACTCAGCTCTCCGCGCTTTTTGCCTGCAAGATATAGGGTGCCGGCACATAAATATAAGCTTATTAACAGTATGGTCATATAAAACCCCACTGTGTGACTAAAGCTCAACAGCGCCAAAGCGGTCAATCCCAGAGTAACTTTTGTTTTATAAACCTTTTGCTGCCAAAACGCGCTTAATCCCAGACAGATCAAAGGAACTAGCGCGTAGGTGAACAATTCTCCAATAGAACCTCTAACATACAGCTGCACTCCGTGATACGGAGCTATCATATAAAGTAGTGCGGATAATACAGCTCCTGTTCTGCCCCAAAACTGCTTCGCAAAAATGTACATACTGAATCCGGCAAATACAAAGGAGAACGCGATCATCAACTTAGTTGCAAGAATCAAATCCATTCCGAGCAAAAACAAAATCCCGGCAAGATAATACGGGAAAGGGGCATAATAATTGAACAAAGGATATCCAAAACCATAACCCAAATCGGATACAAATCTCACCGGAAACTGGCCAAATGATAAACTCCTGCTCAATTCATAGACACGTTCGGCCTGGACCTGATCGTGAATCAATGGAAGAAATGGTGAAGCGAACAGCGCTCTTAATGCAATGACTGAGATCAGGAATAGGAATAGGTATGGCAGGGCTTGTTTCATAAAATGAACTTCTTACCTCGAATGAACTCTATAATAAATAGTATTCCTATTCCAAGTATGCTTGCAAGAGTTATGAGGTCGCCGATGAAACGTGGAAGAGTTCTATTAAATGAAAGCCTGACTGTGTGCTTTCCTTCCGGCAAATAAGCGCTAATAACACCATTTGAATCTTCAGGATCAATTTCTATGTTTTTATTATCGATATGTAATTTCCAGCCTGGAAAGTACATTATAGGAAAGATAGCAGTGAGGGATTCGGAAGCACTGTATGATAACAATTTATTAGTGCTTGTGTTTTTATCTACTGTATAGGTAAAATTTTTATCGTTGTTTGTACTGTCGAGGACAATTGGTTTGCCGGGATTTTCTTTAGGAGAATTATGCATCCAAGTGGAAATATACTCGTTCGCAGAGGTAGTTGTAGCTTGATTTGTTGCGTAATATTCATCGCTGTTGTGCTGGTATTTACCAGATGAAATAAGCGGTGAGACAACAAAGAGTGAAACGATAGCCATCGCTAACCCCACGTATTTTATTTTTGGTACCAGCGCAGTAGCGGCTATTATAACGGGGGTTATAAATGTGAGAATGCCTAGGACCCGCCATGGAAAATCTATAGATTTAAGACCCGGAATATTTTTCCACAAATCGATAGAGATCGGCGTAAGTAGAATAAGTGCAAATAAAACAGGTATACTATAGAGTAGAACTCTATTTGTAATGATTTCATATTTATGCTTATATAAAAGCACCACTCCGAGCGTTGCAAATGCCAGGAAAATATATTCAAACTCTATGTTTTCTTCAAAAATATGATTATTTGTCCGGGATACACTGGGATGACTGTCTAGCGGTGTTAATAATAATCCCTGTTGTTTTTTGAACTCCTGTTCAATACCCGTAAGCGGTGTTGTTCCAAGTTTGACATAGCTCAGCTCTGACAGTGCCGGGACCCAGAACGTGGCAGATAGTGCAATGCCGATAATGACCATTAATACTACAGGGCCAATATGCTTATATAATACGCTTATGGTACTCCCCTTCCGGTACCAGTCTTTATTTTTTTTCAACTCATCAACATAATCTTTGAATAATCTTACTAGTTTTACATTCCTTAAGAATGTTTCAACAGTAAGGTAATAAACAAAAAATGGAACAAATAGCAGTGCCATAACATTATGAGTTATTACCAGAAACGCTAGTGCAAATGAACCTCCCAAGAGGAATCTTCTTTTCCCGGTAAGAAGTAAGCGTAACCCCATATAGCAAAGAAGTGGAAATAGTAGAAACGCTAATGTTTCGCCAATAGAACCACGAACATATAAGTTTACCAGACGGTATGGTGCACTTAAATAAAATAGCGCAGCTATTATTCCCGCGAGGTCACTCTTCCATAAATTTCTTGCAAAAACATACATTGCGAGTACAGAGAGTATGGTACCAAGGATAAACAACGCTTTTACACTATCTTCAAAACTTAATCCCGCTAAGTGAAATAATTCTCCTAGATAGTATGGCCCTGGATATGAGAATTGAAACAAAGGATACCCATATCCAAAATTAAGACTTCCACTCCACCTTACAGGAAACTGCTGCTGTCGCAATTCGTTGTGCATTGATGCCTGCCTTACCACTGCCCAGATTCCGTCATCTGTTTCGAAAAAGCCGGTTTTAAAGAAGGGATTTAAAAAGGGTAGACTAACAAGCACTAAGAAGAGCAAAATGACGCGTTGTCGCATGGTTGTATTATAGCATGATCCCTATTCTTTTTTTATCTGACACTCAATCGGGTCGTAAGTGGATTGTGGTTTTACTTTGAATAGCCTTATCGTTGTCTTACCACCTGGTTTCTCTATTCGTTTTACTTCCTCGAGCGGACATTTTGGATTCATCTCGTTTTCCTGCTGGTAAACTAAAAAGTACGTTGGACGCTCCACGGCATACTCAACCAGTTTTTGAGGAACATTAATAAACGGCCAATAGCCGTCAATAAAAAGACTCTCCCCTGGTTTAGCATGATACAATTTATCGTAAAATTTGATCTGTAGTGCAAACGGCATTAATCCAAAAGTGCCCTCGGTTCCCACGGCAAGTTTATTATTTTTTTCAAATTCTGTTTTCAGGAATGCGTAAATCTCGTCAACTCCATAGCCCGATGGCCAACCTTCAACATACTGTTCCTTGTCCTGAAGCGGAAACGGTGCTGTAGTCGGGGAAAACAATATTTGGTAGCTGAAATTGAGTGAGCTAAATAAAATAAGGGTGAGTAAAGTGCTTTTAACCAGGAGCGGGACTTCGATTGATTTCGTACTAGTGTAAGAAAGTTTCCCCGCATACCGAAGTATTACATAAATTCCAAACGCGATAATTAACAATAACTGAGGCGTAAAAAATAATAAATATCTCGGGTATAATACTTTCGCGCGGCTGGCGGAGGCGACCCACGGGAGAATAAATAGAATAAAAAGATATATGATCCGTTTATCTAATTTAATAACGCCACGGATGAATCCAATAGCTGCACAAATGACGAGGGCTAAACCTAAATATCCTAGAAACCATATTGACATGCCTATCATATTGCCGCTAAAGAGGGCAAAAGGCCTCTCAAGGAAATCTTCAGTGGAAATAAGAAATTCAGTATTCTTGCGTCCGATCATATGATACAAGCCGGAGACGCGTTGAATGCTCATCATAGCGTTGCCAATTATCACGGCGAGCGAATAGAGACCTATCCACCTGAGTACTATATTCCATGTGTCTTTATCCCATTTCCAAAAAAAATAATCGGTTATACCGAGTGGGGACTCGTCCGGCTCACGGTTAGGGTTCTTAATAAATAACAATGTCACCGGAGTAAGCACCCAGTAAAACAGCGCCGGGGATTTTGTAAGTAATCCAAGCCCGTATACGATCCCCAGGACGATGGCTACTTTAAGGTTAAGTGTACGCAGGAGAATAAGGCTTAAATACATCGACCATATGCCCCACATCGTGAGCATAGCATCGGCGAGCATCATCCGGTCATATAATAATGTAAATGGCAGGACCAGATATATCAGTGCTGATAGCCATGCAATTTTCTTATTCTTGAACAGCTCATGTCCCAGCAGCCACATACCAATCATTGATGCAAACCCTGAAATCACTGCAGGAAATCTTCCCGCCCACAAATGATCGGGTATAAACTGCATGAAGAATCCACCAATCCAAAAGAAAAGAGGTTGTTTCCCATCGGAGAGAGGTATAAACACGAGGCTTGCTGCGCCTTCCAGGCTTCGCACACTCCATATTATTTCTGACCAGCGTATATATATTGCTTCATCGGTGAAGATCGGTAATATGGTCAGGTTTATTAATCGACTGAGGAAAAATGTAAAGACAAAGCCGAGGGCGAGATACTTTTCTGTTTTTGTTAAGGTGAAATTAAATATTTTTTGCATGTATGACTACCATTATAACAACTATGTCTAAAGAAACCACAGCGCGCCTAAAGAGATACCGGTATAGATCAAATAGAGATATGCACTCATTGGTAATAACATTAGCAGGGCTATAATAATAATTTTCTTTAGTCTCCAGTGCGGATACATAAAGGGAAGTAAAACTGAAGGTAACATTAAATACCACGGCTGTAACTCTCTTAACAATGCTTGTGCCGGCACTGAAATGAAGGCAATTAGGAGCAGTGCCAGAAAAAATCTTGCTTCCTTTAGTTTATTGAACCCTAGGAAAAAAACTGGTAGGAATCCTAACGTAGCAAACTTAGTTCCGGCTGAAATAAATAACCATAGATAGGACAACGGCGATTTTTTCAGATGGTAATATATCCCAATGAAGGCAGTTGCAGCCATTACTATATCAATTCTGGATGAAACCAGCCCATCAATAAGGACTAATGGATTAAACGCAAGTAAGGCATAGGCAACTACCACTACACTATGTTTAGTCTTTTTCCATTCCATAATTCTGATAAAGTAATGAAGCATAACGAGGTACGATATTGCAAACAGGGATTTAAAAAGCAGATAAGTAGGAAGAAGTTTTGCGAAACCGAGAATTGATGGAATTATTGTAATGGCCAACCAGCTCGGTCCGTATGGATATGTTCGATGGGTCCATTGCATAAATCTGATCCATTCGTCGGAAGGATAATCCAAAGCCTTATGCTGATAGGGGTTTTGCTGGTAAAGGGTCACAATACGCGCGTCGAAAATGTAATTAAAGATGTCGTGTGAGAATACTGAGTACGAGAATAGCAGCACCATGCTAGTAACGAGCGCAAGTTTTTTTAACTCTGATAGTGATACCCATCCGGCGTGGGCTGACTTAACGAGCGCTAGATATCCACCAATTAAAGCTGTAAATAACAGAGTAAATAAGATTCCATTCAAGGGACGATTAAAATAACCGAGTTGAGTTAAATTTGTCTGGAAATCTAAATACGGTTTCCAGTTTAGAAGAGTAAGATTGAGATCGACCTGTGTATACGAGAGTAACGATAGTATACCTATTGTCGCGACCCATCCTAAGATTATTAACTTTTTCATATCTCAAGTATACGCTATTGCCTCATTACGAATAGACTCCACGGATATCATTTATCCGAAGGTTTATCATGTCTTTAAGGCCGCGCCATGAATCTTTTATTGCATTAACCCGTTTGGTGCCGACATAGTGCCACTCTACCGGCACTTCTTTTATCTGGTACCCCATTTTTTTTGCAACGAATAACATTTCCAGATCAAATCCCGAGGCAACCATTCCTCCTTTAACCGCATGGCGGGTTCCATGTATTCTAAGTCTGTTAAGGAGTGGGCTGATTTTATCTTTTCTAAAGGCTTTAAAACCACATTGCGTGTCTTCAAAGCTGACGTTGACAATCAGATTTTTTAAGATAACGTGCCCTGTGCTGAGGATTCTACGCGTAAGCGGAGCACCCTCTCTTCTTCCGGCACGTGACCCAAAAACAATATCATACCCTTCGTCAAAATAAGGCAGGAGTTTATCTAACTCTTCGATTGGTGTCGCCTGATCCATATCGGTAAACATGACGATATCACCTTTACCTGCCAATAGGCCGGTGATAACGGTTGCCGCCTTTCCCCCATGCGGATTTCTAAGAATTTGCATGTACTTTACTTTGGAGCTCTGGATAAACTTTTCAGCAAGCTCAACACTTTTATCTTCACTTCCATCATCAACAATGATGACTTCTTTTTCGTATGTCTGCCTGTCTAAATATTCAGTGACGACATGCAACACACCGTTACGGATGTTTGTCTCTTCATTGTAACAAGGAATTATGACGCTCAACATTGTTTATCCTTTCTTTGCGGGTTTACCTTCCATTTGTTTCGATTGTTCCCCATGCTCAAGCCGGTATAAAGGTAATCCTATAACCTCCCACTGCCCAACAATTGAAGATGGACCAAATCCTGCTACTTCCCACAGCGAGTTGCCTTCGGGCTCGCACGGTTCAACATCCGGTTCACAAAAGACGATTAGCTGATTAGTTACCTGTTCTTCGAGAGGTACCGGAGCATGTCCCCAAATTTCAAGGAAGTAACGATATGCATGATCGGAGTTTCCCGGCGTTATCAATGCAAAATTATAAGGCCCGTCTGTTTTACGTTTAAGGATAGCTTCCGCTACCCATTGCGCACGCTGAACCTGCATTCCAGGGAATACCTGCTGAAGCGATTTATAGTTTGTTGCGATTAATGCGATAAGTAGACAAAGCGATGCGATCGATCCCACTACTTTAGTTTGCTTGTTTTTTAAGTGAAGAAGTAACCCCAGAGAGATTGCCAATAACATTATGGGAAGTACATACATATATGAGTAGTAATAGTCGTAGATAGCTTTTTTGTAGAAACCCCAGGGCGCAACGCCACAAATTAACCATAAAACCATCAATATGTAACCGATTCCCATTGGTTTACTTAAAATAATATAAAAATACG
The DNA here is from genome assembly GCA_030855825.1 of bacterium. Taxonomy (GTDB): domain Bacteria; phylum Patescibacteriota; class Microgenomatia; order JALYQM01; family JALYQM01; genus JALYQM01. The sequence goes on along the minus strand of JALYQM010000013.1, from coordinate 3,955 downwards.
ATTGTAAATCTTCATTAAAAGAGCCCTCTTTGCCTTTTGCTTTTCCATAGAGATAGAAGCGGGATATAAATAGATATGCCGCGATGATAAGTCCAACCACCGTGATTGAAATTGTAACTACCGCAAGGATGTCGTTCCCACCAGCCACGAGCCTGAGAAATAGCCTGTATATCGTGTCGCGGATAATGAATTCATAGGTATATCCGCCACTAAAACCTCCTCCCCTATTGGTGAAAATAAAACGGACGATATTAGTGAAATTTGGAAAGCTATGATAGATCTCAAAGGCAAGGAACGGTCCAAAAAATAAACCCATACCCAAGCCCATTATAGCCATCTCTTTAATTCGCTTCGTTACGTTTAACATATGTTGCTCGATGCTGTCTTTCCATACGTATATACAATAGGCAACGGCGGAAAGGATATACATTCCCATAACTGCGTAATGCAACTGAATCAGTATGCCTAAACACGAGCCAATTGCAAATAGAATTAGCTTCTTATGCCGTGACTTATTCTCAATCAATATTGCGAATATATATACCAGGAGAAAACTGAAAAATGGCAGGACATTGGGATTCCATGATGAACGCGCGTATTCCACCACCAGGCGAGATATGGAATATAGTGCCGCCGCAATCAAACCGGTTTCGACAGAAAAATATCTTCTGCCAAATGAGTAAGCCATATAGGTTGTTGCAATGCTGAAGAGGGCTACCATTACTGCTGGTCCAACAGGGTCGAGTCCGGAGAGCGCAAGCGGAATTACCATCAAATAGTAATAAAACGGTCCAAGAAAAAATCCACCTACTGATGCCGTAGGGCCGAGAAAGGTCATATCCCTGTCTACTATCATGCGCTTGACGGTTAGCACGTCTCTCCCCTGATCACCAAGGAAGACTTGATAATTACGAATATCATTAAGACGGATATAGGATGCGAATAATAGAATTATACCAATAAGAACTAATTCAATTTTATATTTCATACCGCTCTATCTTATTTGATCTTTCTCCATAACTTCAATAGCTCATAAAAGGCTTTGATGATAACTTTGAGGTTTGCCCCGGTAGGTGTACCGCCTTTTCGGGGTAAATGGTCTACGGGTACTTCTTTAATTTTAAATCCTGCCCTTTTTGCTTTAACAAGAAATTCGGTTGAAATCAATGCGCCTTCCGACTGTAAAGGCTGAATAGTTTGCAGTATTTCCTGATTAAAAAGCTTGAAGGCACAATCAACATCCTTGACATGAAGTCCAAATAAAATGTTTATCAGGAAGCTCCAGGCTTTGGCATTGGCAAGGCGGCGGATACCTTCGATGCGATTAGTCCGATAGCCGATTATGAGTGAATATTCAGCAATGTATGGCAAAAACCGTTCAATCTGTGAGAAATCGAATTGCCCGTCGCTATCATTAAAAGCAATATATTTGTATTGAGCGGCATACATACCGGATTTAAGCGCTCCGCCATATCCCCGGTTGGGGCTATGAGTGATAATTTTTATATAAGAGTTATTTTTAGATAGTATTTCAATTATCTCACCGGTTTTATCACGGCTTCCGTCATTTACGATGATAATTTCGTATATATCCGCGATTTTTTGACATTCATCGACGGCTTTCAGCACAGTACTTTCTATTGTATCTTCTTCATTGTACGCGGGGAAAAATACGGAGAGTTCCGGTAATTTATTCATAATTAACTGACTATGTGCGCTTCAGAGTTAGTCTTTTTCCAGATCACACGGCTATACATTATATAATTATATATCAAGCCAAAGCCTACTGCGATAATGAAATAGAGATATACAAGCATATTTGCGGCATAACTTTCGGGGGCAATATTCCAGATTGGTGTTATGTACTGTTCTCCAAGGTATATGACGACAAATTGAATGACAATTGCGCCAAACGATGAGATATTAAATTGCAAAAACTTCAGAAACATATTGGATTCATTTTTTCGATGCTTAAAGGTCCAGTAGTTGTTTAAGAAAAAGTTTGAAATAATCGCTATTTCAGCTCCAAGACTCGATGCTATCGGTTTTTCCATGTTAAAGATATGCCAGAAGACGTTTAGCCCAATGAAGTTTATTATAAAGCCCGTTCCACCCACCATCAAAAACTTTATGAACTGCTTTGATTTCTTAATGCGAACTTTGAATCCATATTGCAACAGCTCCTTAGTGTATAAATAGGTATTCAGTTTTGATTTTCCGTTTTTTCGATCAACAAAGATCATCGGAACTTCGGAAAATTTAGCACCCTTACTGATTAACTCATACGCTATTGAAGGCTGAATGATAAAGCTTTTTGATTGCCAGGGAATATTATTGAGATCGATCCGCTGAAACATTTCTCGAGTAAGTGCTCGGTAGCTTGCAGTAAACTCCTTGAGGTTATATACGCCCATAACGAGCCGGGAGAACATATTGGCCGCCCAAGAAAGAAAAATCCGGTGTGGCTCAATTGCGTTTTTTGCGCCTTTTGCGTAGCGTGACCCGATAACCCAATCATCGCCGGCTTTTATTTTGGCGATCATTTGAGGAATAATCTCCGGTGGATGGGAAAGATCGGCGTCAAGAGAAACTAAAATGTCTGCATTAAGGTTGGCAATAGCCCATTGATAGCCCTTGATGATGCCTATTCCAATGCCGCGCTCCTGTACGTCGAGAAAATGAACTTGCGCGTTTTTAGCACCAATTTGCCGAACAACCTGCTCAGTTTTGTCCTGAGAATGACTGTCCGAGACGACAATATGCAGGGTATCCTGGGGAAGAAACTCCTGCTGTTTGAGCACACGATCTATCATTTCCGTGATATTATCTTGCTCGTTAAATGTAGGCAAAATTACGGCGATAACCATAGGTTGTAATTATACTATATATTACCTTTTGATGCTTAAGATAGAGGGAATTGTTATGGAAAGACAGAGAGTAACAAAATAAAAGGTTGAGCGTGGAAGGAAACGGATTTTTGTCATACCCGGTGGGCAGACGCTCTTCTTTTTGAGCATCTGCCCCTGACTTCTGGTTGTTAATTATCCTTCAGTGAATCGATCGTCGGTAGTTGGTCCGCGGGGTTGACCATGGTAACTTGGACTGAATGTGTTTCGGGGATGCTCCCATAGGCAATAATGCTCACTGCAATAAAGGCAGCGCATAGCACTATAGCGACAGATCCATGGACATTCCACAAGATTGACGTGTAATCGGATGTTTGTGCGAATGTTGTATTCCTTATGACAAACAACCCACATTCTGCTAGGCTCAGCCCAGAAATCAATGAGATTAAAATGATCCGAGCCATAAGTGCCAACTCTTCGATGAAACGAGCAATCATGATTAACGCCTTTCTTAACTATTCTGATTCGCATTCGGGTACACGACAGTAATATTCGCGGTGGCTAAGACTTGGAGCTCTTCCCTCTATTGCTTTTCGATGTTGTGTTGGATTGAGTTGAAAATGAGCTGAGCGGGGACGATCATGGAAGCGACCAAAACGGTATTAAGTAGAATCAAATCCATATCTATTGGCCATGGTAGTGCAACTCCTTTCAGAATTAGTTGCAGCAGGAATGCAGCAATTAAGATGGTCTTAGCAGAATCAAGCGTCTGGCTTAAGTGGCGAACAACTCCGTGTAAGACCTGTTGCTTTCTCACTAGGACTTCCTTTCACTATTTACGCACAAATTGCGATGACTGAACTCAACAATTTGAGCTCACTATTCGCAATTCATGCGTTTTCTTTTATTTGTTACTCTCTGTTAAAGAACTAGTTCTTACGGTACTCCCCAAGCTCATAATCGAGCAAGCTAGCACGATAAGCGATGAGTTCTAAAACGAAATGCACCACTTAGGTACAATAGGTACGTAAGAGAGGAGGTGTTTCGTTGTATGAGAAGCTTTAAGCAGTTGAGTCTCGAAGAGCGAGAGATAATATATGCAATGAGGG
>JALYQM010000002.1 GCA_030855825.1 bacterium | reverse complement strand
ACACTGGGTGAATTCTTACACAGGGCAGAAAACTGGATTAATTTTTACAATAATACCCGACCACATGAAGGACTCAAAAACCTGTCACCGAACGAGTATGCTAAAAAATATGGTTGGCCAGCTGTCCTTATTTAGCTAATTTAACTGTTTAAGAATTTGGGTACTGGACAGTTCAAAAATGCTTGTTGAAAGCATCTCAATTGAAAATACAGCAAGCGCTAGCGCATATGAGTCAGTGATTGCCGCAAAATAAATAATCGCCACTGGAGCATAAGGTCGAAAATCGGTAAAAAAATTAAACCAGGTCAATAACCGGATATTTCTATGAAGAACCATATGTGCTAGAGTAGTCGGTATGTCTCTTGAAATCAACGAACAATTTCAACATGCCCTCGATGTGATGGAAAAAACAAGCAAGCATGTCTTCCTGACGGGAAAAGCCGGCACCGGAAAATCCACGCTACTAACATACTTTCGGGGTACTACCCATAAGAACCATGTTGTTCTTGCATCAACCGGTGCAGCTGCGGTGAACATCGGTGGGCAGACAATGCACTCTTTTTTCCATTTTATGCCCGATATTACCGAAGTCGAAGCTCGTCGGCTTGGACGAACCCATCAACAGACCAAGTTAATTCAAAAGCTTCAGGCAATTATTATTGATGAAGTATCTATGGTCCGCGCCGACCTTTTGGATTGTGTAGATGTTTTCCTTAAAGAAGCACGCAAATCCAAAGAACCTTTTGCCGGAATCCAAATGATTTTTATTGGCGACATGTATCAGCTTCCTCCTGTTGTCGGCCGTGATGAGATCGAAATCTTTGCAAAGCTCTATGAATCCCCTTATTTCTTCGATTCCGAATCATTTAAACGTATTAGTAAATATGAAGAATTCTACGAACATATTGAATTAGAGAAAATTTATAGACAAACAGATCAAGAGTTTATTCGTTTGTTAAACGGAATACGAAATCGTGAGCTGCATACAACAAACCTCGCTATCTTGAATGACCGCCTCCAGCACGATGTTGACATTATCGCAGACTATATATACCTGGTAACTACCAATAAACAAGCTGACGAGATTAATAAGCTCAACCTCAATAAATTATATTCAGAAGAACAAATTTTTTATGGCGATATAAAAGGGGATTTTGAGAATAAAAATCTTCCCACGGATTCCACCTTAACGCTTAAAGTTGGCGCACGCGTGATGTTTCTAAATAACGATTCAGAGGACAGGTGGATTAACGGAACACTTGGCGAAGTATTAGGATTTTATTCAGATGAGGCCAATGACAATATGCCTATTATCGAAGTTAAAAAAGACGATGGTCAGACCGTGGATGTCTACCCGCATACCTGGACAAATTATAAATCAATGTTAAATGAAGACACCGGCAGAATAGAAAAAGAAGCCGCTGGATCCTACACGCAAATTCCACTCAAACTAGCGTGGGCAATCACCATCCACAAGAGTCAGGGGAAAACATTTGATAAAGTCATCATAGACATCGGTTGGGGAGCATTTGCCTCGGGTCAGGTCTATGTAGCACTTTCCAGATGCCGCACCCTTGAAGGAATTATTCTTAAAAAACCAATTCAATACAAACATATTTTACTTGACGATCGAATAAAACAGTTTTTCGCTAGGAAAATGTGAAGGGGTATTGAAACTATCGGTATAACATGGCATCGTATATACATGACTGTAACGGGACTGCTTTTTATTATCGCTGCATGGAGTATTGAATGCTATCGCTTGGTAAAACACGATAAAAAAATCAATGAGGGATTCCTGGCACTGTATATAATCGGCGTTTTCCTACTAGTCATGGATGGATTTACTTCAGGCCCTTCCCTGGTATCAGTTCTCAATCTCATTTCGCTCGGATTATCAACGTTTGTCTATGTCTACGTATTGCACAAGTCCAATAAAGATAAATCATTACTGCATTCGTTACCCTTCATTCGCAAGCCTAAGAATAAAAACTTTTCGCCGGACATGGTAATGCATTATCTTATCCTGGCTCTCCTCGTATTGCTAATCCTGATTAGTGTAAAACTTTTCACTCCACCCAATGCCCACACTGAAGCCTTTTGGCCATTTTCCACCTATTCAAGTTACTAATTATTTATTCACCAAATAGTGTAATTGAATCAGATCATCTTTCAATTGTTTATAATCCAGAAGTTTTAAAGAAGCAGTAATTTCGCAGGAACTGAACAATTTTATTCCATCTCCAAGCACCGTAGGATGAATACTTAAAAAGATTTCATCAATAAGATTTTCTTTCAAAAAAGCCGAGTTGACGATGCCGCCTCCAATAATAAGCAGTTCGGTAAAACCTTTAGCCTCACACAATGAAACTATCTCTTGAGGTGTATGTCCGTAAATATAACATTCTCAGTTTCTTTTAAGAGAGCTTGATCATGAGTCATAACAATATTCAACGCCCCCTCATAAGGAAAGTCCTCCCCGCTCTCTTCGTAGGTACGCTTTCCCATCACTATTACTCCAATATTCTTAATCATGATCCGAAAGTTATCCCAATCAGCTGAAGATACCCAGCTCGTATCATCATTTTTACCGGCAATATAACCGTCTGCAGAAGTAGCCATGTATAAAATTACTTTCATAGTCCTCCTTATTTCAGTTGAAATCCACCGTCTACAACCAAAACTTCACCAGTAATTGCATCCGCCGTAGCTAAGTATAAAAATGCCTCTGCAATTTCCTCAACAGTAATCCATCTGCCAAGTTTCATTTCATTAATCATTTCTTTCTGTTCTTGATCAGGAATATCCGCAAAGTGAGGAACATATACATAGCCTGGGGCTACGGCATTGACCTGAATTTTTGGTGAAAGCAGTTTTGCTAGGGTACGGGTAAAATTAATCACTCCAGCTTTAGCAGCAGAGTAACCAACGCCAGTCGGTTCACCGCTATATTCAAGTCCATATTCAGATGCAGTATTTAGAATCTTACCTGAGCCTTGCTTCAGCATCAGTTGCGCAGCTTTTTGCGAGCAAAGCATTGTGCCAACTAAGTTAGTCGAGAGTGATTCCAGAAAATCATCTTTAGAAGCCGTAAGAAAATCATAACCGACATGTCGTCCGGCATTATTAATAAGAATATCGATCGTTCCATAATGTGAAACAGTTTCATCAAAAAGCCGTGTCACTTCATCAGGATTGGAAACATCTCCGGAAACGTACATAGCATCATTACCGGAACTCGTAATATCAGCAACAACCGCTTCTCCTGCAGGAGAAGTGGACTTGGAATTTACCACAACTTTTGCGCCTTCTTGTGCAAATCGTAGCGCCGTAGCCCGCCCAATTCCACTTGAGGACCCGGTAATGATCACAATTTTATTTTTTAATTTCATACTAAATCCTGTATTCCTGTCTTGAGTCTTCAGGAAAATTTACTTCGTCAAATAATACAAATAAGGTTGGCTTTATCCTGTAGCAGAAATGCCCGTCAGAACCATCCACAACCTTTGCTATACGCTCTCCACTCATACCCATGCGCTCTCCGTAGAATTTCATACCCTTTGTCGATTCCTCAGGCGAAGCAAGTTCTTTTGCTATTCCCTGAAACTGTAATCCACGCACTTTATCCCCAGGAGTATGAGGTAGAACTATTGTACCTGCAACTTTTTCGTTGCTGCGAATCTCCTCTGAATGACGTCTGGATGGGGTAGAAATCCAATACAGATTGAGTGATTCATCAAATGCTAAATAAACAGTACAGGCCCATGGTTGATTATCAAGTGAAGTAGTTACCTGCATTATTCGTGCTTCCTGTAAATAATTTTTTATGAGGGTTCGAAGCTCCATAATTATCCCTTTCCGAGCAACGCAGGTAATGCACTAAACAATTGTTCATTTGATTCATACCGGATTGTCTGCGATCCAGCCTGGAAAGCAGCTTTAACATTGGCCTCTTGATCATCAATAAACAAAACTTCTTCAGGGCGTTTATTTAAATCATTAAATATAAATTCATATGCTTCTTTTCCTTCTTTCGGAAGACCAATTTCATGAACGGTATATATCTTTTCAAATATAGGGTCAATTATTCCCCTAACTTCAGGAACATCCTGAATAGCGCCCGTTGTAAAGATAACCAATTGGTATTTTGCTCTTAATGTTCTTGCATGATCAAGAAGCTCATCATTCAACACATAATGATCGAAGAAATTATAACTATCACTACCGGAAAGTTTAGAGTGCAAACTATTCAAGCTACCAGCATAAGAATCATCGCGGGTATTGAGAATAACGCGAGAAAAATCAAAAAGAATTGTTTTTATCATAGGTCTCCTATTCCGCAGTCACATATCTAAATTTTTCGTAATGTCGTCCATCAGCGTTTTTTGTCAAGAAATCAGAAGTCCCTTGTGCTTTATCCAGAGTATATTGAGAAGCGTGGCTGGCAAGCGCCGTGACTCGTTTCTCCATAAAATCGGTAACATCAATCATAATTGTGTCAGGATGATTATAATAATCCACCAGCAAAAATTCTCCACAGCTATGTGAATCAACTCCCTCTTCTTTCAATTGCTCAGGAAAAAATAATAGGTCGCGGCTGTACGGATAGGCTGCATCCAGGGCGGATTTTCCCGTATTACGATGGTCCCGATGATTAACCCAGTTTTCATCCTTGGCAAAACGGATAATCATATCCTCTGGATTATGCGTAACGATCAGATCAGGTTTAAAAATCCGGATCTGCTTTGCAATTTTGCCAATCGTTTCAATATCGTTTTCAATCGCGCCGTCGCTAATATCCAAATAAACATTATCTTCAGGAAGAACGCCCAGTGCGGCAATAGCATTGGCATCTTCTTCCTTGCGCATCTGAGTCAGATCAGATTCAGAAATGACTTCTTGTCGAGAGCCCTTATTGCCCATCGTCATTTTTACAAAGCGAACCCGTTTTCCGGCAGCTACCAGTCGGGCAATCATTCCGCCAGCCATAACCTCAGCATCATCAGGATGAGACATTACAAAGAGAATTCGCTCTTTGTTCTCAAATATATTATTAAAGGAGTCTAGAGTTTTCATATATACCTCGTATTAAAATTGCTATAAATAAAATTCTTCAGTAGGTGTAATTTCTGCAAGTAATACAGGGCGATCATTATTTAAATATGCTTCAAGTGAAGATTTAGACCGACGATGTTCTTCTTCTCGACCAAGGGTGATAAGTCCATCTCCTGCTGTGACACCCATATTAGTTTCTATATTTAAATTTTTAAATATTTTGACATCCACAAGCGGACCGGACCCCCATGATTCTATTTTGTCGTAAATCCAAACGTCGGCCATAATATCCGCTTCATTTATCCACAATATGAGAATATGGTATTGTCCATTATTTTTTAAAAGACCACGGTTAGTCGAATAAAGCTCTTCAATATATTTTTCTAAACAACCTTTATCTTTACGATCAAACTTTTTAGAAAGACCAATTTCCGGGTAGAAAATAATCGGCAATTCCTCTATATGAATAGTTTTTGCGTAATAAAATGATGCCATAATTAATTACCTTTCAATAAATCCAGCACTCTCCATTGCAGGATCTCCATCTCCGTAAAAATTTCGTTCCCAGTTATGTTTTTTAAGAGATTCCATCAGTTCAGCAGATAATTTTCTATCATCAGATACCGCGGTATTAGAGTCAACATGCGGAACTTTGCGCATTCCCGGAATTACGGTTGAAACCTCATCAAAAGATAAAATATATCTTAAAGCAAGTTCAGATAAACTCTCTGCTTCATTTCCAAGCAATTTCTTTAGTTCATCTGTTCGTGAAACAAGCTCTGCCAATCGATCACCGCCAAAATAGGTAGAGCGGAGTTCATCTGGTGCAAATTTAGTATCAAGAGTAAATTTACCACCCAAACCACCTTCATCAAGGGGAACACGTACAATCAGACCAACATTATTTTCCTTAGCATAAGCAAATAATCTTGTGACCGGCAGCTGATGAAAAATATTAAAAATAAGCTGAATCGTTGAAATAAACCCAGTGTCTAAAGTCTTAATACAATTACTTGGCTGGTAATCATTGATTGAAATCCCCCAGTGTTTCACCTTACCCGAATCAGATATCTTTTTAATCGTCTCTTTCCAGCCATCTTCACGGGCAAAATCATCTTGCCAGACATGAAATTGCATTAAATCAATGGAATCAACACCAAGACTTCGCAATGAGTCATCAACGTATTGCTCAATATGATCGTTAGGAAAGACTTCAGAAATGGGGATTCCTCTATGTGCAGGCCAATTCCAGTTCTTAGGAGGAACTTTCGTGGCAATGATTAAATCTTCACGCTTTCCAAATTCTTTAATAAACCTTCCAACTAGTTCTTCGGAAGGGTGTCGATCAGGGTTTGTATCTGAGTAGCCATATACCCAAGCAGTATCAATAAAATTCCCGCCAAGCTCTACATACTTATATAACGAATTCAAACTTTCATTTAAGTTGCTACCAACCCAGGCATTCGGATCACCAGCAAGTTGCCACGTTCCAAATCCAACCTCTGCAACTTTTAATTTTGTTTTTCCCAGTGTTCTATATTTCATGTTGCTCCTATTATATATCACCAATCATACTATAAACTTTCCCCCCAGTACATATTAAGGAGTTTCTCAGAAAAAGATGATAAAATACTCGCATGGTGAAATTTCCCGTTATAGTTTCTGGATTAGGAGTAATCCTCCTCGTATCGATTGCTATCTTCCGTGCACAGTCAACAAATAGTGACAAAACATCACTTTCCAATAAACCACACGAAGCAGCTCTCCGCGCTGTGGCACAACTTCATCCACTCTCCATAGAAAGTGCGCGAAAGCAAGAATATCCCGGAAGCGAATTTACTATTGAACAAACGTTAACACCGGGAAGCAATTACAATAAATACGTTACCTCCTATCTTTCTGAAGGCTTAAAAATTTACGGTCAGCTCACGATTCCTAAAACTACCAAACCGGACAACGGCTATCCCGTAGTGGTATTCAATCATGGGTATATCGAGCCTTCAGAGTATCGGACAATAGAAAAATATGTTGCCTATCAGGATGCATTTGCACGCGCAGGATATATCACTTTCAAATCAGATTATCGTGGGCATGGCAGTTCCGAAGGGCAGGCGCAAGGTGGGTACGGCAACAGTGGCTACACAACCGATGTTTTAAACGCAACGGCTACACTCAAAAAACATCCGGATGCTGACGCGAATAAAATTGGTATGTGGGGGCATTCGATGGGCGGATACATCACTCTCCGTGCAATGGTAATCGATCCCGACATAAAAGCAGGGGTCATTTGGGCTGGTGTTGTAGGATCATACCCGGACTTAGTAAATAATTGGCGCCGCAGGTCCAATCAACCACAGCCAAGTCCATCGGGAGCGCGGCGATGGCGACAACAATTAATAGAAGAATATGGTGAACCTGAAGCGAATGCAGCATTCTGGAATTCAATATCCGCGAATAATTATTTAACAGATCTAGCCGGTCCAATTCAAATCCATCATGGAACAGCTGACGCCTCCGTGCCGGTTGAATTTTCACAGAAGCTCAACACTGATTTAGAAAAACTGAATGCTGCGACAGAATATTATGAGTATGCAGGCGATGATCACAATCTCACTAGAAATCTATCGATAGCACTCAATAGATCAGTACAATTTTTTAATACGCATATAAAAAACCAGTAAGCATATTGTGTACCCATAAAATCTCTGAAATAATACACACATGCATCATTCTAAAATCATTGTTCCTCCTAAAATTATAGCGGGACTCTTTATTATATGGGCAATTGTAATGTCGCTGCTTATTACTTTTCTGATGGGAGTAAAGTACCAGAAAATCCACACAGCAAAAAACGCTAAACATGCCCAACATATAAAAATGCAAAATCAGACTGAGGCAGCGCACGCCATTATCGACGGATCGTTATACAAAGTATTTCCTGACAGAAAGAGTGAACTTGTCATTAATAAGAAAACTTTGAAATACGATGATTCAGAGCAGAATGCTTCCCTAGAAATTCAGTCGTATCAATTCTCTCCAAATCAATCAAAAGTTCTCGTTCAGGCAAAAAACGGTCTTTCGCAGAATCTGCTTTTTGTAGCGAAATGTGCTGGCGGAATGAACTCGTTCATAAGCGAGGCAGGGGAGGCAAAGTGGTCGCCAGACGGCAGATATATTGCCTACACAAGACGCCCTGATGATAGCGGACCATCACTACTTTATGTCTTCGATTCAAACACCAGACAGGAAGTTAGCCTTGATGTAGGTAAGAACCACTTCACGACCAGCTATTCAAACCTACGTTGGAGCGAGGAAGAAGAAACTGCCGTGATTACCGATTTCGAAGAATTCAATAAATTTCCCGGTGGAAAAGTGATCAAAAAAGGAGAAACAACGATTAGACTTCTTTCCAATTCCACCCTAGAAGTAGACTAGGATCATGCGTTTTCTTCATACCGTGAGATACACACCAATAATGACCAAAGTTGCTGCTATAATTTTTTTATAAATATCAGCTCGCTCTTTAAGGATTATTGACGCTACGATTACATTAAGGAGCACACTAACCGCTTGTAAAGAAACCATTATTGAAACCTCTCCCAGTTGATATGTTCGAAGTGAGAAAACGATAGTGAGTGCCCAGGAAATACCAGTAATAACATAATATTTTAGATTGAGGGATTTAGATTCGGCTACAATTTCCTTTATGTGAAGCTTATCTGCAAGAGCAATCATTAATGCAGGTATAAAAAGCGTAAGGGCAACATAAAGTGGCAGATTAAAATTCTGAGAAATACCAACATCAATTGAAATCGCAATCGCAAATGAAAGCGAAGCAAGTAGCGTTAGCCAGAAATATTTATTTAGAACAATACCGTCCCGCTTATAAAACAGAATAATATTGGCAACAATAATTAGAATGGCGCCAACAATTTTATTTATACCCAGTGATCCATTAAAAAATAGCACGCTAATAATAAGCAAAAAGATGGTCGTCGACTGCCCAATAATTGAAAAAGTTGAAACAGGCAAGTTTTTTCTGACAGTCGTCTGAAGGCGATCATTTAAAGCATAGAATAGACACGCTCCAACAAGTAATAGCCAGATTGCGGTACCTGAAGAAAATTTTAATGGGAAAAAGGGTATTAAAAACAAGCAACTTAATCCAGCGATCAGTTGAAGAAAAATAGTTGCAGCTCCATCTTTAATAGCATGCTGGACTGCAAGTTTATATGTTTGGTAAAAAATTACTACGAAGATATAGTAAAGAAATAAATTAGATTGCCAAGAGTTAAAGATATCCATATCTACCGATTATATCTTATTATATAACTTAATTGCAGTCCTATCAAAGCTTCCGAACACATCAGATTCTTCTAAATGAGCAAAAAGAATATTATAGCAATCTTCGATATCGATACGAGACTCTTCATATAAGTCAATCGTGCCTGTAAGCAACGATTTTTGCGGAAAGTGAAGCTGGTCTATTTCTAAAATTTTTCGTAAATAAACAATTACCTGCTCTTTGTCTTCTTTATAAAACGAAGAAAGTACCCAAAATATTTCGAAAAAAACGAGGTGAGAACTAAATAATGCTATTTCTTTGGTAATTGCCTTTTTAAACAAGTCATACACAATTTGAAATTGTTTCTCGTCATCACGAAGCAGTAAGCGCAATAAGTAGTTAGTATCAATAAAATACTTCATAATTATTTTTTGAGTTTAGAAGTAAAGTATTCACTTTTAGATTCAGCAAGTATCATTTCCAAAGATTTGTTTTTATATTTTTCAGGAAGTGGAAGCGAGCCGGCAACAGAGTCGAGATAGCTCTGAGCTTTTTCCATAATCATCTGATTTTTCTCAACAGAAATGGAAAGTTCATCGCCTTCCTTCAGTCTGAGAAGGTTAAAGACTTTTGCCGGAATGGTAATCTGTCTTTTGCTGGAAATCTTAGCTGTATCTTGCATAAGTAAGGAGAGTATAGGAAAAGTAAGGAGGAGTGTCAACCACCTATTTAAGCGTAAATCCTGCATCAACATAAATAACTTGACCTGTCATAGCATCATTTTCTGCAAGGAATATAAACGTGTCTGCGATCTCTTCTTCGGTAACCCAGCGTTTTAAATACGTCTGATCCAGAAATGTTTTATTTTGTTCCTCTGAGAAATTATCATAATTTCTTGTTTTAACAAATCCCGGTGCAACAGCATTAACCTGTATGGTCGGTGCAACCATCTTAGCTAATGTTTTAGTGAAACTATTTAATCCAGCCTTAGATGACGCATAGACAACAGATCTCCCACCATGTTCAGCCCCGCGAATAGAACTGGTGTTAAGAATTTTGCCATACCCTTGCTTCTGCATATACCTAATCGCTACTTGAGAACAAAGCATCGGTCCAATAAGATCAGTATGAACTAGTTCAACTATTTGCTCATATCCAGCATCTAAGTAAGGAACCTTATCATTGGGAATAGCTGCGTTATTGATTAAAACATCAACAGTATCAAAGCGTTTTTCAACTTCATTAAATAACCTCTTAATATCATCGGGGTTGGAAACATCTGCCTGAACCAGAAGTGCTTCAACACCAAGTTTTTCTAACTCAGCAACAGTTTCCTCGCCACCCTTTTTATTTACGTTATAATTTACAACAATTTTCGATCTTTCTTTGGCAAATCGCAAGGCCGTAGCCTTACCAATTCCACTTGAGGAACCAGTAATTACAATAACTTTATCTTTTAAAGTCATAACATCATCTCCATCAAAATCTCATCATAATAATTACCATCAACACACAAATCTCCATGAGAGACACCAATAAGTTGAAATCCAAGTTTTTTATACAACTCAAAAGCACTCAGTTGCTCTGCAATCACTTCAATTTTGATTTTCTTAATTCCCGGATGTGCCTGAGACATCCCGATAATTCCATCCATTAACTTTCTACCAATTCCAAGTCCTCTAAATTCAGGGTCAACATACGACCCCCAAACATGTGCTACATGACGCATTTTAACATGCTGCAAAAACTGAACCCCAACCAGCCCGACAATCTTCCCATTATGCTTTGCGATAAGCGTAACGCCAACCTCTCCCCTCAAACTCCCGGCAATACGATTCTTCCATTTATCTTCAGGAACACTTGCAGCTTCTTCGTATGTATTCAAAAACGCCTGAGGAGAATCTTTAAGTGAGCGGAGCACCACATCACGAAAACCCTCCCATTCTTCAATCGCTGGTTTTACAATTTGGACAGAATCATTCATAAAATACCCTTACCTTTATATAACTGTTAAGTAAATACTGATTACGACAATTATAAATTATTCAACCTTCTCCCCTATAATTTTTTTCAATTCAACAACCAAGGAGTCTTCAATCTCCATCTCTCCAGCATCAATTCGGGATTGGGCTAATCGATCGCCTCGTTCTCCGGGAACAAAAATTTCCTCGACACCTGGAAGTTTTTTCGTTGCTTTCACTCGTTCTTTCATTAGCGTAACATTTTTCTTGAATTCCTCAGCATCAGTTAATAGCTCCGGATCCAATACATAAATTAAATGTCCCATATTGGTTGTCGTGGCACCAATACCGGCAAATGCCGCACCAACAAGCGGGCCAGTTAAAAGTTGAATCATCATCGATATTCCGGAACTCTTTGGGCTGTTATCAAAAGTAAGAAGAGCGCCCGATCGAGCTTTAGTTGGATCTATTGTAAATTTCCCTTCAGAATCATATGCAGTTTGTTCTGGAAGCAAATGTTCAGATTCTTGAGTTTCGAGTAATTTATGCCAACTAATTTTTGAAGTTCCCATATCCAGCACCATCGGCCCTTCAGTGCTCGGCACACCAATCGCTAGCGGATTCGTTCCCAGCAGTGCTTCATATGATCCATATGCACACACCATCTCATCATTTCCTGCATACACAAACCCAATAAACCCGCGTTTAGCAACCTCATGCGCAAAATACCCAATCGCGCCAGACGAAGTTCCGGTATTATTAGTCCCAACAATTCCAAAGCCATGCTCTTTAGCCTTTTGCAGCGCCATGCGCATCGCTTTATCCAACACCACCATTCCGGCATGATGATTTCCATTAATTCTCGCCGAAAGCTTGGTCTCTTTTTCAATCGTAATCTCATCAGCATCTTTACTTTTAATCATATTTTTGCGAAGCAATTTATTGAGACCATGATCTTTATCTCGCAGTTGCCCGTACATCAGTACTTCACGCATAATCCCGATCTCACCTTCCGAGTAGCCGTATTTTGTTAGAATCTTGTGCACAATTCGGCGTAATTCTTCAATTGAAACCGTCATATTTCCTCACCATATACCATCATAATAGCACCAATTCTATCCTAATATGTACCAAATTGATATAATACAGATATGAATGATTTGAATACTGCATTTGCTGAAGAGAAATTTTCTAAAAGTGAATTAAGAGGGTTATCAACCCTTACTAATGATGATCATCTAATTTTTTCACCTGGAGTAAGTACAGGCGGAATTGCAGAAATGAAAATGGTTCAAGGTAAGTCCGATCGAAAAGTAATAGGAACAACGTTAGATGAAAAAGGATTCAAGTATGCTCAGGAGTTGATCGAAAAATATGGATTTAATTCCCAAGTAAAAGTAAAAATTGAAGACGTTTCAAAGCCACTTCCTTATGAATCCAGTCTCTTTGATTTCGTATATGCGAGACTTGTTTTACATTATCTCTCCAAAGTACAGTTGGACAATGCATTAAAGGAAATCTATCGTGCTTTAAAACCAGGAAGAAAGTTATTTGTTGTTGTAAGATCAGTAGAAAATGAAGAACTGAAGTGGGAAGATTCAAGTTATGAAGAGGAAACAGGCTTTACTTTTGTTACCTACACTAACCCAGTTAATGGAGCAAAAAATATTGCACATAGATATTTCCACTCTAATGAAACGATAACTAATCATCTTAAAGCAGTAGGCTTTAAGATTGATTCAATCATCTCATACGATGAAAAATTATATATAGACTTTGAAAGAAAAATTCCTTCACCAAAATCTGATAAACTTATTGAAGTAGTAGCAATTAAGTAAGGAATATCTATGCCTCCTAAACTCTTCTATATCGGTATTAAAGGGCTTATCAAAAAAGAAAATAAAATACTTGTCTTAATGAACGAAAAAGGCTCAAAGAAGAAATATTGGGACATCCCGGGTGGTCGAATGAGTGAAGGAGAAGAAATTCATCAAACGCTGAAACGTGAACTTGGCGAAGAGCTTCTCTCAATCCAAAATATACAAATTGGTGAGATGGTCTATGTGTATAAACTTCCGCACAATTTAATTGATGGCAATGGGCTTATGCTGCAATTTTACATCGTTAATGCAGATATTAAGGAAGTTATTATAAGCGATGAACACCAAGGATACTTATGGGTTGGGAAAGAAGAGTTGGTATCGCTTGGCAATAAAGAAGACGATCATTATATTGAAGACGGATATAAAGAGGCGATTAAAATAGCTTTAGAAAGATAAATATGATCACACTGAATTCTCCCGCACCTAATTTCAATTTAAAAGACCAGGACAATACCGAACACACTCTTTCAGATTACAAAGGAAAATGGGTCATCATATATTTCTACCCAAAAGACGATACTCCCGGCTGTACCACCGAAGCGTGTTCTTTTCGCGATGGATTTAAAGATTTACATGCTAAAAATGTCCAGATTTTTGGTATCTCCAAAGATACCGTAAGTTCACATAAGAAATTTGCTGAGAAATTTCAGTTAAACTTTCCTTTACTTTCCGATCCTACTAAAGAAACAATGCGAGCCTATGGTGCGCTGGGCTTAAAGAAATTCATGGGCAAAGAATACGAGGGAGTACTAAGAAACACCTATCTCATCAATCCTGAAGGAAACATCGCTAAAATATACCCAAACGTTACACCCAAAGATCACGCCTTGGAAATACTCAAGGATATGGTTACACTGGAGAAAAGAAAGGAATAATATGAATATATTAAAACTCACTACAGTGCTCTTTGTATTGACCATTACCTTTGCCTCCTGCACTTCTAAAACAGAGGAAATTCCAATTCCATCAAGTATTCCATTTTCAGAAGTCATAGCATCGCCTGAATCCCAACTCGAAGTTAACCCACCAACTAATTGGCAGACTTATACCAGTACTCAACACGGATTTAGTATTAGTTACCCTAAAGAAATAAAAGTTACATCAGAAAGTGATACTGCCGTAAATTTTAACTACGTGGGTAAAGAAGTTTCATCAATAGCTGAAGTTTCTGACGGATTCTTTTTAAGAATTACTTCTGGGGATCTTTCAGCAGATATTAAATCATTTGTGATGTCTCAAGAGAAGCGCACCAGTGACGAGCACAAGATAACAAAGAAAACCGAAAGCATCCAAATTGGCGAAGAAACAGGTTATCAGTTTACAGCTTTAATGGTTTCGCCAGTACGATATATCTATGTCAAATCAAGTAAACCAAATCAGTTAATTGAAATAAGCGATTCAACATCTGATCCCGAAGAGAAAGGTTATGCTCAAACAGTTAATCAAATGTTAGCAAGTTTTAAATTATTGTAATGAATAAAAAACTAATCATTACCGCTGGTTCAGCATATACAGACATAGATGTCTTCGCTTGTGCCTTAGCATATAGCGAGCTACAAAAAACTCTCGGTAATGAATCCAGTGTAGTTCTGCCTGGACCATTAAACGAAACTATCTCGCAAACTCTCAAGAACTTCAAAGTAGAATACAAAACGACACTTGAGAACCGTGATGAGTGCGAATTCGTGTTAGTAGATATCTCCGATCCCAAATACGCCGCTAGTTTCGTAGATCAGACAAAAGTAAAATATATTTTCGACCACCACCCCGGCTTTGAATCTTATTGGCACGAAAAAATAGGGGATAAAGCCATAATTCAACCGGTAGGTTCCTGTGCCACGTTAATTTGGGAAGAATACAAAAAGGCCGGTATTCAGGATAAAATATCTCACGAATCAGCACTCCTCCTCTATACCGCCATAATTTCCAACACACTTCATCAACAAGCCGCTATCACAACCGACCGAGATAGGGGAGCGTTGAAAGAAATACATCATCACATCACTATCCCGGAAGGCTGGATTGCCAACTATTACGCAGAAATAACGGCATCCATCATAAACTATCCTGAAGCTGCCATGAGAAACGATACTAAAATTACTGAAATTAATGGAAAAATGTTTGGTATTATCCAAATTGAATTATGGGATAGTGAACTATTCATTAGAAAGAATCACGAATTAATTGTCCGCACACTGAAGGCAATTAACGCCGATCACACCTTTTTAACCACACCAAGTATTTCACAGGAGCACAACTATTTGGTTACTGAAGACGATGCAGTAAAAAAGCTCCTTAATGAAAAACTTGAAGCAACCTTCATCGGCGACATCGGCAAAACCAAGAAATTATGGCTCCGAAAAGAAATAATGAAAGCTTTAAGCAGCTAACTACCAGTGATATACTCAATTCAGTTATGAACAAATGGCTCATTGCAATAATTCTCCTCGCCGCAGTCCTTCGCATCGCATTCCTCGGTTCGCACATGCCTTCCCTATACGGTGACGAAATTTCTATTGGCTACAACGCCTGGTCTGTTCTACACACCGGTAAAGACGAATTCGGAAGATTCATGCCAATTCAATTTGAATCGTGGGGTGATCAGAAAAATCCGGTATATATCTACATCGTCGCACTATTTGAGATAATTTTTGGATTAAGCGCCACAGCAGTCCGTCTACCATCTGCACTCAGTGGAGTCTTAGCCGTATGGTTAACCTATTTACTCGTCAAACAGTTAGGCAGAGGTCCGGAAAAAGTTGCGCTCATATCAGCTCTTTTGTTGGCAATTTCACCCTGGCACATTCATATTAGCAGAGGAGGATATGAAGCCAACATGGCACTCTCCTTAGGGCTAGCCGGAGCTTATTTCTTTCTAAAATGGGTTAAAGCAGAAAAATGGACACATTTTATATATTCTAATATCGCCTTCGTACTGGCCATGTACACCTACTACACCACAAAGTTATTCGTACCAATGTTAATTCTACTGCTTCTGGTATGGGGATATTTCGCGGTTACAAAAAATACTCAAACATACCTTAAAAATGCAGCAGCCTATCTCATAGTATTTGGTATTCTTTGCCTTCCGGTCGTGTATCTCGCCCTATTTTCAAACGGTCAGGCACGCTTCGCAAGCATTAACATTTTCTCAAACCCTGAAGTAGCGGAAAGGGTTATTGAGATGAGAAATAATTCGCTACTATCTCCAACTCTCGGACCGTTGCTCATAAATAAACCCTATCTCTGGCTACGGGATTTCCTTGAATATTATGTAGATAATCTCTCACCACTTTTCTGGTATGTTGCAGGAGATAGTTCTCTCCGGTACTCCATGGGGAATCACGGCATGTTTTACCTTATTGAAGCACCATTTTTCTTATTCGGCTTTCTCGCTTTATTTCAGAAAAACAAACGATTATTTTTATTCCTCTTAGCTTGGATGCTCATTGCAGTATTTCCAACTGCGCTGGTAGGCAAGTCATATGGATTACGAAGTATAGCGCTTTTACCTATACCCGTGATATTTACAGCATACGGTCTTGTCTCTACAAACGAATACCTCAAGCGCTTCGTGACGAGTAATACCATTCGAAATTCGATCGCGGGAATAATAATTGTAATATTTGCATTAAACTTTGGTAACTGGTTGGTGCGTTACATTCATGTCTATCCGGTTTACGGGTATTATTGGTATGACGGAATGCAACAGGACGCGGTAATGTATCCACTGTTGCAAAGTAAAATGTATGATCATATCTTTATCTCTAAATACTACGGCAAAACCGAGATGTATTATGCGTATTACACTGGACTTGACCCAGCAGAATACCAGCGTTGCTCACAGAATAAAGTCCTGATTGCAGGTACAGAAATGGTACAATGTGGTAAGTACTATTTCGGCGATATCGACACAAAAAACAAAGGGTTTGAAGAGCTTGGTATTCCGGAAAATTCGTTGGTTATTGGAGCACCAGATGCAATATTTGGAACCGAAAAAATCATCGCTAGGGATGATAAACGAACGTTATTCAAAGTAATTAAATGAAAAAGACAATCTTACTATTCATAATTATTCTTGGATTTACACTCCGCTTCTACCAGCTTGGTTCAAATCCGCCATCCTTGTATTGGGATGAAGTTGCCTTAGGGTATAACGCCTTTTCAATAGCAGAAACGGCCAGGGACGAAGAAGGTAAGTTCCTTCCGATTCAGTATTTTAGATCATTCGGAGACTTTAAACCTCCAGTCTATATTTATGCTGCAGTCCCGATGATTAAACTATTCGGTTTGAATGAATGGACAACGCGTTTTCCTTCGGCATTTTTCGGGTCACTATCCATAGTTTTAACGTATCTCTTAACGCGCCAATTATTCAGACGATTAGCCCCTTCAGAGCCTATATTCCTAACCAGTGACCGTGTTGAATGGATCTCAATCCTGGCCGCGTTAATGCTCGCGATCTCACCGTGGCATACACAAATATCTCGAGTAGCCTATGAAGCCAATGTCTCCCTTTTCTTAACTATATTGGGCGTTTGGTTGTTTCTGAAAGCAACCGAAAGCGGAAGTAGAAAAACACTCCTATTATCTTTGTCTGGGATCTCGTTTGTTCTTACTTTCTATACGTTTAACTCAAGTCGGGTTTTTACACCACTGCTCGTTGCGCTTCTTGCATTCATTTACCGGGATAAGCTATTTAAACTGCAAATAGATATCCGTAAAGTGCTTATCGCCTCCATACTCTCCATCGCAATTCTTATTCCTTTGCTTTCACACTTAGCTTCAAGTGAAGGACAGTTGCGTTACAAAGAAGTAAACATTTTTTCATCACCCGAGCCGGTCGCGGTCTCCAATGCTCGAACTGCAAGACTAGGAAACTCCTGGTGGGCAGGCATTCTAAATAATCGTCGAATCCTCTATGCTCAAAATTGGCTTGATGGTTATTTTCAACATTTTTCAGGAAAATTCCTATTCATTACGGGGGATGTCAATCCTCGGTTCTCACTGCAGGATGTTGGAGGGCTCTATATTATTGAGTTACCATTTATTCTGATCGGAATATATTTAATACTCTCAAGACGGAAACCTGAACATCTGTTACTGCTCGGTTGGATGCTGCTTGGCCCGGTACCTGCAGCATTTGCGCGCGAAACCCCTCACGCATTAAGAAGCCTTAATATCCTGCCAACATTTCAAATCATTGAATGTTACGCATTTGTATATATTCTCTACAAATTAAATCTAAAGCGAATAAATGGAAAATTAGTCAGTAAAGGAGTAGTCGGAATTACCGCTGCTATCTTAACTTTCAGTCTCTACTACTATCAGCATAATTATTTTGTACACTATCCGCGTTGGACCTCGCAGGAATGGCAATATGGATACAAAGAAGCAATGGAAGAGGTGAAAGCAGTACAGCATGAGTATGACCGGATTGTCGTAACAGGCGCCCTTGGGCGGCCTTACATTGAAGCGTTGTTCTATTTACAATATCCTCCGGGACTTTTTCAAAAAGAACGTCGTGCCAGAACCGATCAAACTGGATTTGGATTTATCGAAGTAGACGGATTCAATAAATACGAATTTCACGAAGTAAATTGGAAAAGTGAAATAGCAAAGCAGCAATCTGACGAAAAAGTATTACTTATCGGTACAACAGGGGAACTATATAATCAGAAATACGCAACGAAGATAATCAAGCGACTCAATGGTGAAACAGTCCTCATTATGAGCGATGTTCCCAAAGGGTACGATGCTCTGATAGAACTTGGATTGCTCGATGAAAACGGCAATCCGATTGTAGACTAATATGCGCACTAAAATTCTTATTCTAACTGTACTCATCGCAATATTGTTTCGTTTTGTAGACTTAGGAAAAAACCCGCCCTCTCTCAATTGGGATGAAGTTGCCATCGGGTGGAACGCATATTCTGTTTTGCAAACAGGTAAAGATGAATTTGGAATATCATTGCCTCTAATTTTTCGCTCATTTGACGATTACAAATCCCCAGCATACATTTATGCCACCGCAGCATCTATCTTTGTTTTTGGTAAGAACGAATATGCCATTCGGTTCTCATCAGCGTTATTTGGCGTACTCACTGTTGCTCTCTTTTACTTCTTCGTTAAACGAATATTAATAACTAAAAACACTGACACCATCTGGTCAAACCGCATAGGCAACATTGCATTATTTGCTACTTGTATGCTCGCCATCTCTCCGTGGCATATTCATTTCTCACGAGTAGCTTTCGAAGCAAATATGGCATTATTCTTTGAAATTGTCGGCACGCTATTGTTTCTACGATGGATCGATAAAGGCAAATTAAGGACACTATTGATATCCATTACAGCATTCACAATTGCGTCATATGCCTACACTAGTGCTCGCGTTCTGGTTGTCTTAATTCTTATAGGCATAACTGCATATTATTATAAAGAGATTCTTTCTTTAAAAAAGCAGCTAATTGTTGGCGTCATATTCGGTTTAATCCTCTGTATGCCACTCATTCTTCAGATGTATCAGGGTGTAGGGCTTGCTCGTTACAACGCGACAACAATCTTGGGGCGCGAAAAAATGGAAATCTTTGAAAGGAATAAAGCGCAGGCAAAAGAGGACTATGACTTCGGCAACGGTTGGTTAAGCTCAAAAGTGCACAACTTTCGCATTCCCATAGTTCAAAATGTGGTAAACAATTATCTGTCCCACTACAATTACGGCTTTCTATTTTACATTGCCGACTTGCCTCGCCATCAGGTTCCCGGATTTGGATTGCTGTATCTATGGCAAATGCCTTTAATGATAGCGGGAGCTGTATTTTTAATAAAAAACAGAAAATATTTAAATGCCCAGCTGTCGTTGTGGTGGTTATTTCTTGCACCAATCCCAGCTGCCATTACCTGGCAGGTACCGCACTCAATACGAGCGCTACTGCTTCTACCAATCTTCAGTATTCTAAGCGGAATTGGCTTATGGGTCTTTCTTAAGTATATCCAGAAGCAGGACCTAAAGGCATATACCCGACCAACAGCGGTGAGTAGGCCAAAAAAAGTAGTTGCGTTTAGTCAGTGGCTTTTGCCTAAAACATACTTTCTCTTAATACTAATCTGCATTTTTACGTCAGCGATCCAGCTCGCAATCGCCTATAGTACCTATCTACCGGCCGAGTTTAGTGCTAACTGGCTTTATGGAAGGAAGGAAATGGTCGCGTCAGTAGAAGATAAAAAAGAGAAATTCGACCATGTGATAGTTTCACTATCTCTCGACTGGTCCTACCTCTGGTTTCTCTGGTACGGAGGATATTCACCGCAGTGGTATCTCGATAAGGGTGGAACAGTCAGTGGAGGGTTCATGGAAACCCAGAACACAGTGGGAAAAATTGAATTCCACAATTTCGAATTTGAAAAACAGAAGCTAATTCCTAACTCCTTGATGGTAGGTTCACCGTCAGATTTTCCTAGAGGATTTGTACCAGACGAAAAAATCCTCGATCTTTCCGGCAAACCAATAATTTATATTGTAAAAAGTTAAAAAAGTTATAAAATCATAAAATATGTCCGAACTCGAAATTGAAGTTACCTACTTAGTACAGTATATTCCTCAAGATATCAAAGAGTACCCGCATGCAGATATACGGGATACATACCTGATTACCAATTCTCCTGATACACTTAGATTAAGAAAAAAAGATGATACGTATGCGCTCACTAAAAAATCACGTCCAGAGGTAAATGACGCATCAATTCAAATCGAGCAAACCATAGAACTAACAGAGAGAGAGTACGAAACGCTCAAGCAGTTACCCGGGCTGGAACTACACAAAGTGAGATACGATTATATGTATGAAGAACTAAGGATAGAGATCGATATCTTTCAGGATAAACTGAAGGGGTTAGTTACCGCAGAATGTGAATTTCCGACGGAAAGAGAAAAGAATACGTTTATTAAACCGGAATTTTGTTTAATAGATATATCCCGCGAAAAAGGAATTTTAGGAAATGAAGTACAGGGAAAAGCATACGAAGATCTGGAAGAATTATTAAGTAATTATGGTTATGAAAAAATTTAAAGACGTGTTCAGTAACTCAGGCATGAATCAAATCAAATCCAAACTAATTAAAATAATTAAGACACAGGAATTTATTGTAGTTCTTATGCTTACCCTTGCTATGGGGTTTCTCTTTCGTGATGTTTTTTTGAAAAACAAGATAGTTTTTCCTTCCAATTTCCTCGCATCATATTATTCTCCATGGGCAACTCAAAAATTCTCCGAATTCCCTCACGGAATACCGAACAAACCAATCGGCGGTAATGACCAAGTTCGAATGTTTTACCCTTATCGGACATTTACGACAGAATCTTTAAAAAGAGGAGAGCTTCCTCTATGGAATCCATACAATTTTTCAGGCAGTCCTATTGTCGCCAATTTTCAATCAGCCGTATTCTATCCACTCAATATTTTATACCTGATCTTACCTCAAATAACGGCATGGTCAATTTTGGTAGTTCTTCAGCCTCTCATGGGTACATTGTTTATGTATTTATTCTTGCGGTTATGTAACCTACGCAAGGCTGCAGCTTTTTTCGGAGCATTTTCATTCGGATTCTCCGGCTTTATTCTAGCCTGGTCGCAAGAGAATGCAGTAGTAGGACAGGCTGCACTATGGTTACCGGCCGTGCTCTATGCGACCGAAAAACTCGTACTAAACAGTACTCTAAAACATTTCGTCATACTTGTGTGCACTTTGGCCTGTTGTTTCTTTGCGGGGCATTACCAGTTTGCGTTTTATGTTTTCCTAACATCAGCATCTTATGGACTTACACGAATCCTTCAGGAAAAAAAGAGTGGAAAAATAACGAAATCATTCGTACTGGCAAGTGCATATGCAGTGATGCTTTTGGTATGTGCGATACAGCTTTTCCCTTCAATTGAAGCATTTATGCAAGGGCCGCGGAGTTCTGTTTCAATGTACCCGGTCATTAAAGTATATCTAATGCCAGCAACACATTTCATCTCAGCACTGGCACCGGATATTCTGGGGAATCCCGGCACCTATAATTATTTTGGAAGAGGATTTTATCAGGAAAGCGTTTTTTATGCCGGCATTATTCCAGTTGTCTTTGCTATTCTCGCTATCTACAAGTGGAGAAAAAACAAGCTCATCGGGTTTTTTATTGCACTCCTTTTTATCTCATATTTATTCGGGATAGATTCACCTTTTACGCATTGGTTTAACCAGCTGCCAATTCCTATCATAACAACGTTTTCTCCAAGTAGAATTTTCTTTTTAACGGCGGTTGCAATTTCAGTTCTTGGTGCTTTCGGATTTAATTATTGGCTTGAGGAAGAGAATAAAAAAGACAGAATCGTTCTCTACAGCGCATCTATCGTATCTGCTATCGCAATAGCTACCGTGATAGGAATTTTCTACACATCAGTGCATACGCCAAATCCAGTACTTTCGCGAATGGTTGAATTTATTATCCAAAAGGGATCGAGAGTCGACTTGGGAAATATCCAAGTCGCAATGAGAAACAGTGTCTTGCCAGTAGTGATGCTTGGAATAACTTTCCTTGCAGTACTTATGAGAAGAAAACTGCCTATTGCTCCTGTAATTATAGTAATTGTTTTTTGTTTGGGGCAATTTTACTTTTTTAATAAATACCTTGTATTGGGAGAAAAATCATTATTATATCCGGACAATTTAGTCTTCACAGATATTCAAAAGAATCAAAATAATGCTGATAGGTTCTTAAGTTTTGGTCTTCCAATTCTGGGCGACGTCAACTTACAAAAACACACCTTCTCTCCTGATGGAATCGATCCAGTCTTCTCAAGCAGGTATGGCCAATTATTATACGCAACGAAAATTGACGGTAGATTTACAAAAAATACTCCTCAGATTGAGGCGAACTTATCAGAGTATGGCGATAACTTAAATATAATAGATAATCCGCGGAGACTGCGGCTGATGTCACTCCTGGGAGTGACGAGAATATACAATTACGAACCGGGATACCGCAACCTTGATCAGATAGATAAAATATTCCCTCAAAAGATGATAACACCATTATGGAACAAAGAAGGATGGCAGGCATATCAGAATAATGATGCGTTGCCTCGGGCATTTCTTGCAGATAATTATGTCATCGAAACTGATCCACAAAAAAGTTTGAATACGCTCTTTAATGAAAGAATTAATCTTGCCGAAACACTAGTGTTGGAAGAAGAACCCCTGAACTTCTTAGTGAAAACAGACAAAAGTATCGAGTCAACTGGAACAGCACAAATAAAATCATATGCGCCGCAAAAAGTTGAAATAGAAACAAACACTACTTCAGAAAAATTATTGTTTCTCTCAGATAATTATTATTCAGGATGGCAGGCGTATGTAGATAACACACCAACGAAAATATATCGAGCAGATTTTGCCTTCCGTGCAGTAGTTGTGCCGCAAGGAACACATAACGTTACATTCATATTTCAGCCGCTATCAGTATATGCGGGTATGATTATCTCTCTAGTATCAGTTATCATTCTTACACTCTTATGGCACAAAAGATAGTCAAAGATTCTTTAGTCCAGGATACTGGTAATACTATTTAATTCGTGACTCGAGCTTAAGTATTTTAAACTCTTTTTTTTCAGTAACAGGTCGTACCTGTAAAGTCTGTATCTCAGCAAACTCTAGTTCAAAGTCACCGGGAAGACCTTCAAGCGGCTCGTATACCGTAAAATGTATGTCTCCGTATTGCGGGTTAAGCTTCATAAGCGTATCTCCGTGCCTACCAGCTTGATCACTGCCATAATATTCAGGTATATAACCATATTTTGTTGCTCCATACCAATAGTATAAATATGCCCATGTCGTGTTAATATTGTACGGATTAGTATACGTCGAAATAGTAAAAGGGCGTGAATTCGCCTTAAGATAGGTATAATCAATGAGGTCCAATTGATCCTGTAATTGTGCGCCACGCTGTATTCCAAACAGGCTGATGCGCACATCTTTCGTATACAGAGAATAATCAATATTAATCTTTAGAAAAGCTGCAAGAATTATAATTACAGCAATCTTCCCAGCGTAGGTTTTTAATAAATGAACCAGAGCGAAAGCGATAATAATATAAAAAACAACAGTGACCCCGAGTAATGTGTGTTTATCATTTCGCGGAGTAATGAGTTCCATAATCAGCGGCGATAATAACCACATTCCTATTACTATCCGGGTATAACGCGTAGCTTTTAATAAGAATAGCAATGAAATAACAAGTAAAATCAATCCAAAGGTCAATTGATTCGGAAAAATAGCAACCTTAATACCATAAGAGTATGCTTCTCGAGCGATAGACAAAGTACTGAAGAGTGGACGCTCGCTCTCAGAAAATCCACTCAATGAAGCGAAATTTAATAGACCAGTTTTTACCAGTCGTAGCTCTGCCAGAATCATAGTCCCAATACTTATCATGTATACAACGAAGCCTATTAGAGTTTGTCTAAGCAAAATCCATCGCGGATCCCGCTCCTGTATAAGCAGAACTCCAGCCACAAATATCGAAATCCATAAATAAATTGTATACAGAAATGCCTGGTTGCTAAGACCAAGGAACAAAAATACAAGGGGAATATACGTAAATTTTTTATCTGCAACAACTCTCCACAAAAAGTAATAAAACGAAGTTACAAAGAGTGGCACAAGCGTAGGATTTGATAACCAGACTCCAGCGTGAATTGAATGTGTAGAAAAAATAAATAATAGGCAACTGAATACAGCAACTAATTTGCGGGAGAACATTCTAAGCGCAAGCAGATAAAGTGGAATGATGGTTAACGCGTTAAGAAATCCTGAAATGAGAGAAACAAAATGTGGATTCCCTTTAGATAAAACATAAAACGGACTTATTATATAGTAGTACAACACGCCGTGGTACAACAAATCATTACTTCCACTCGAAGAAGGTCCTTGAATCTTCAAATCTCCGTTTTCGATAATACTACGGGAAATGATGGCGTCTCTGGCTTGATCATAAAAAAATAAGACCGCATTGTTAGACAGAAAATAGGCCCGAACAAGAAAAGCAGTGAGCACAAGGAGGATTATAATAACAGAATCTTGTTTTAAGAATTCTAACAATTTGCTTTTCATAAATAACCTGCCTTCACGTATAGGTTCATCAATAGTACAATGAATCGAATGCAAATAAAAGAAAAAATGACACTCTTTTCTAAAGCGATACTTACCCTAATTGATAAAAAATCCTGGCTTGTTTTCCTTATCATAGTATGTATAGGGCTTTATCTAAGGTTCTATCTGATAGAACAGAATTTTGAGTTTGGCTGGGACCAGGCAAGGGATTCCTGGGTAGCACGGGAGGTTTTGCAGGGCGATTTCCCGTTAATTGGTCCTCGTACGGGAGTGGGAAATTTTAGAATCGGACCAGTGTACTTCTATCTCCTGGCGCCTTTTTATTACTTCACTGGGCTTGACCCGATGGCCACTAACTATTTTAATATTCTTTCCAATATCATAAATTTCTTACTCATTTTCTATGTCACAAAGAAGTTAAGTAATAACTACACTGCGCTTTTTGTAATAGCATTATATTCTTTAAACAAATATATCATTGGTATCAATCAAATTCCTTGGAATGTCACAGTGATGCCAGGTATAGCCGCCCTAATTTTGTATGGCATATATCAAATTTATGAAGAAAAATATCAATGGTTTTTTGTACTCGCATTACTATGCGGCTTCTATTTTCAACTTCATTTTACTGCCATATTTATCCCGATCATTGTAATGCTTTCACTCATTTTTATTAAAAATAAAATAAAAGCACTTAAGTATGCTTTATTAAGTCTTCCGTTATTTCTTGTCTGGTTTGTACCTAATCTTGTCTATGAATCGCAGCACTCCAGCATGAACTATTATCGAATGCGCGAGTTCTTTGAAACCTATTATATAGGATTGCATTTCAGGTTCATGCTGCATCGTATGCATGATGCATTTATTATGTTTGACCTGGTATTGAATTATCCTAAGACGGCGCTACTTACTTTCGGAATCCCGCTGGCATTCCTGGTCCTAACTTTTTATGAAAAAGAAAGAAAGCAAAAAATTCTAGGGTATATTATTTCACTTTGGTTTATCATTCCTTTACTATGCATAACAGTCTATGGCGGGCCCTTATCAGAATATTACTTTTTATATAGTTTACCTATGGCGCTCTATGTAATTGCATATATACAACGGAAGGCAATTCAGGGACGATTTATATACTTATTGCCGCTCTTTGCAATTTTTTGGACTATGTATGCATATAATAATACAAAGGAGCTGTGGGTTAAGACAAATCGTGGTGGATTAGCATCACAAAAGGAAGAAACAAGGAAGTTAATAGAGAGAAATGCAAATTTGAAGTATGAAGAAGGGGAAATTAGAAATTATTTATATACCATTTGGACTGAAAAATAACATGAAACACCTAGTAGCTAAAATAATAGATGAAGTGATTCAGTATCGCTATCATTATCTCTTACTCATACTCTTCATACTACTTTCGGCATACATTCGGTACGTACCTTTAATGGAAGGCAATTTTCCGTTTCTGTTCGACCATGGCAGAGATTTGATGGCCGTGAAAGAGATAGTTATTGAAGGAAATCAAACACTGATCGGGCCGTTCACCGGATTACAAGGAGTATTTCACGGAGCGCTGCATTATTACCTTCTGACAATACCATTTATCTTAACCGGAGGAAACCCTGCTAGTCCGACCTATTTCCTTGCTACCTTATTCCTTGTCGGAGTCCTGGCAACGTATCTCCTACTCGGTCGAATTTTTAATCGCCAGACAGCACTTATTGCAGCACTATTCTTTGCACTCGCAGCCGGTTCACTTAACGCAACAAAGCATTTTTGGAACCCGTACTGGATTCCATTTATAATGGTTTTCTGGGTCGCCATTTTATATAGCGGAATATTTAGAAAAAAGAATCACCTTATCGTAGCCTTTTTTCTGGCCGGTATTATGGCACAATGTGATATTGCATTTGGCGTAGTGCTTATTCCGGCAATGATTGTACTAATGCTGGTCTTTAATAGATCATTATTTGTTTCAAAACAGTTCCTGCTTGCGCTAGGCGCTTTTGCCGTAACCTTCGCCACTCACCTTATCTTTGATATTCGCAACAAGTTCTTAATGACAAACGCAATTATTAATCTGTTACAGGGGAAGAACACCAGTCTTGGATTTCCAATAGAATTTCCCGATCGTCTATATTACCGCCTTGATGAAATTCAAGATGCTACCGTTTTAGCATTATCAGGAAATGCAAACCTAGCCTATGTATTGTTTGGCATCTTACTGGCTGCGCTCGTCTATGTAATTATTTTTAGAAAATGGAGCGATCTCCGCAATTTAACATTTCTTCTACTAATTCCGATCACCTATTTTATCTTTTTTTTAATATATTCTCGCGCGGCATGGTCTTGGTATTGGGTCGGATTGCAGGTCCCGTACTATTTTGCTGTAGCCTATTCACTGTGGATTTTTTATCAGAACATCCCAAAATTAAAGCCTGCTATCCTAATCATTCTAGCGCTCTTCACAGTAATTCCGTTAATTCCAGGTTCCACAGAGTTCCTTAAAACTGAACCGGGAATTTACAACAACGAGATGCGGGCGATTCACACGGCCTTCAACGACGCTAACGGACAACCATTTAGTCTATTTTTCTATACTCCGCCAATCTACACCTATCAATATGATTACCTTGCCTGGTGGTATGCCAAGCGCAATAACATCCCAGCTCCAGCGCAAAACAAAGATCAGCTTTTCTATCTTATCCTTGAAGAAGATAAACAAAATCCTGATGCTCCAAAAGGGTGGAAAGAAACCGTTATTAAAGAAGGCAAAACAATATGGATAAAAAAACTTCCGGGAAACTTGACCGTTGAACGGAGAGAAGGTAATGGGTATAAAAAGTAATATAATGAAATTAAAGATATTTGCTCTACTAACTTTAGCTGCCGTTGTTCTACTAGCCTTATTTCTACGGGTATATAACCTCGATTCTGCACCTCGCGGTGTCCTCGCAGATGAAGCCAGTCAAGGCTATAATGCCTATTCAATTTTAAAAACGGGCAAAGACGAATGGGCAAAACCGTTCCCGATCCTATTTAAAGCCTTTGGTGATCAAAAATTACCAGTGTATACCTATTCAACGGTTCCGTTTGTTGCGGTTTTAGGCTTAAATAATTATGCCATTAGACTTCCCTCGGCAATCGCAGGAACCATATGGGTTCTTTTGTTATTTTTTCTTCTAATTGAATTAAAGTTCTCAAATAAGGCCGCCTTACTCACAAGTTTGATTGCAGCCACTGCGCCATGGTCGCTAATACTCAGTCGATACTCGTACGAGTCTAATGTTGCGCTGCTCTTATTTACACTTGGCATTTTTACCCTGCTCAAAGCCGTGAAGATAAATAAAACATCACTATACATTCTTTCAGGTCTTATCTTCGGATTCACGTGGTACACCTACGTTGCCTATCGTTTAAATACTGTGCTTTTCGTGATCCCGTTAGTAGCATATCTGGTACTCAGAAAACAGATAATAGCAAAGCAGGCGGGAATCTTTTTTATTGCATTTGTAATCACCATTTTACCGCTGCTACCACAGGTTCTTTCCAGAGAAGGAACAGCACGCCTAACTCAGGTTCAGGAGGTAAGTAAAATAGGAACAGTGATGGAAATTAATGAAAAACGAAGTTACTGCACGAGAGAATTATCTCCAACACTCTGTTATTTATTCTGGAATAAAGGAACCGTTACTGCGCGTGCCTTAGCAGAAAAATACATGACCATTTTCTCCTTTGAATATCTTTTTATTAAAGGGGATGAAAAGTTACCGTATCTACAGGTACAAGGAGTTGGGCAGCTGCTAATTACAACATTTCCGTTGTTACTTCTGGGCTTTGCTTTTCTTTGGAAAGTGAAACAGAAAAGCGAGTTGCTGACGCCCATTCTTATCATTGGTTTACTGACTGCCCCGATTCCCGCAATCCTAACGAGTGAGGTGCAAAAAGTTCGGGGGTCCGCTCTATTATTATTTCTACTAGTGCTTATCGCACTTGGGGTCCAGTATCTCAGTACATTAAAAAAACTATCCCACATCCTACTCAGTATAATTACAGTAGCTGTCATCGCCGAGGGAACTATGTTTTATATTAATTATCTGACGGTACATTTAAAGAAATACGATAGTTACGTAAACGAGCATATTCCACAGGTTATGGATTACCTACTCAAAGAAGGAAAAAATAAGCAGGTTGTAATAAAACCATTTTTTTCTGACCCAATAATATTTTATGCCTATCACGGTAAGGTTGATCCCGAACATTACCAGAAAAACATTAAGTGGGATTCCATACAAGCAAGTGGATTCCAGCATGCAAAGTCGCTCTACAATATCACCGTTTCCGATCGCCGTGCCGACGAATTAGCCTGCAATGATCAAGTTACTGGTAAAGCTACATTGTTTGTAACCGATGAGCGGTTAAATAACACTGCTGCTCTTTTAACGGTGCGGAGCGCTAACGGGATAGATAATATCGCCTATATTTATGATATAAAAGATGTAAAAGCACCGGACCAGTGTGCATTAGCGGTAGAATTATAGAACCGACAAAAGTTGTGTATAATCACTCTATAATGAAGAAAATTCTGTTCTGTGCCATTCTCGTCTTAGGCATCACTCTGAGATTCTATCAACTCGGAGTAGTCCCTGCTTCAATGGACTGGGACGAAGTCTCACTTGGATACAATGCCTATTCACTATTATTAAACGGCACTGACGAATATGGTAATTCGTGGCCACTATCTATTCGTTCATTCAACGATTATAAACCGCCAGCATATACCTATTTAGACATTATCCCTACTGCTATTTTCGGCTTGAATGAATTTGGCACACGATTCCCGGCAGCCTTTTTCGGCTCGCTTACCGTTATTGGGGTATATTTTCTTACTCGTGAATTCTTCAAAAATTCAACATTCAATCAGCAAATTTCCCTTTTTGCTATGTTAATTTTCGCGATCTCTCCGTGGCATCTGCAATTCTCGCGCGCAGCGTTTGAGGGTGGAATTGCGGTGTTTCTTGTTGTCTGGGGTATGTACTTTCTTCTCAAATGGCTCAATGACAACAGTAAATACGCCGTTATTTTATCGTCTATACTCCTTGCTGCTTCTTTTTATGCTTACCATGCACCACGGATGATCGTTCCTTTGCTCCTCCTTGGCATCGCTCTGAGATATCGTAAGCATTTCTGGAGTCGCAAAAACGAGTTAGTCATTCCGGCTGTATTAGGTGTACTGCTGCTGCTTCCTTTAGGATTAGTTCTCTTAAGAGGCAGTGCCTCTGAACGATTTTCCTCTGTAAGTGTCTTTAGTCCTAAAACGGAAATATTAAGACCACTTGAATACGAACGGGAGGATAAAGCAGTCAACAATTGGAACTCGTGGATCCATAATCGACGAATCGAGTATGGTAAAGAATTTATAAGCGGGTATCTCAACCATTTCAATGTAACAAAAATGTTTATGAAAGGCGATGCTGTCGAAAGGCATCATGCCCCAGATGTAGGGCTCTTCTATTTTATCGAACTGCCGTTTATTCTACTCGGTATTCTCAGTTTAATAAAAAGAAAATTCAAATATAAATTTATTTTCTTCTACTGGGCTTTAATTGCACCGCTTCCGGCTGCAATCTCCACCGGAACTCCGCATGCCATTCGCAGTATCCTCTTATTGCCATTACCCCAGATCGCAATTGCCGTTGGCTTTGTTGAGGCATGGATCTTTCTCAAAAATATTTCATTACCGGATAAAAAATTAATATTGCAAACATCGACAGGGATAATAATTCTGCTTTTTGGATATAATTTTGCATATTATTTAAATCAGTACTACCATCATATGGACGTTGAATACGCCCAGTATTGGCAATATGGCTATAAGCAACTTGTACAAAAACTCGCACCATTGGAAAATCAGTACGATAAAATTGTAATAACCCCGGCCTTTGATCAACCCTACATATATTTCCTCTACTACAAACAGTATGACCCGCGGATATGGATAAATAACGGCGAATTTAATCGCGGCTTTGATAAATACGAATTTAGAACGCCATATTGGGCAGAGGACAGAAAATTACATAACACACTGTTAGTTGGCGAGATGATGGGTATTCCTGAAGGGGAACCTGGGACAATAGATATTATCAGGTTGCCTGAAGGAAAAGACGGAAGTAAAGATGTATTTAGAATCATTCCCTCGCAATATTAATAGGAATTTGTTAGTATGTAAAAGCAATATAAATTAACAAAAATATGGAAGAACAACAAACAAACGTAATAATTCTTGGTGCCGGAGTTGCTGGTTTAGCTACAGGTCACGAATTAACAAAAAAGTCAGATAAAAATATAATAATTGTCGAAAAAAATCCATATGTTGGTGGTCTCGCCGTAACATTAAAGAAAGATGGTTTTAGCTTTGATTCAGGGCCACATCGTTGGTTTACAAAATCTGATGAGATAAATCAGTGGTTAAAGGATTTATTAAAGGATGAGCTTGTCGATGTAAATCGTTTAACAAGAATTTATTACAAAGGTAAATATTATTACTACCCGTTAAAGCCTTTAAACGCATTACAAAATCTTGGTATTTTTAACGCCCTTTGGGCAGTATCGTCGTATCTTTGGATTCGCATTAAGTTAAAAACAGGTCTACGTAAAAAAGAAGTAACCAATATTGCTGATGCATATATTAACCAGTTTGGCTATAAACTGTATTACGAATTTTTTCATTTCTATACCGAAAAATTATGGGGACGAAAAACAACGCAGTTGTCAGGAGACTGGGCCTCACAAAGATCCAAAGGACTATCAATTTGGTCGGCCGTAAAAGATTCATTTATTAAATCAAAAAATGTCATAAGCCTTATCGATAAATTCGTCTATCCTAAAACCGGCTTTGGTCGAATCGCAGAGAAAATGGAAGAAGATATTCTCGCTAAACAGGGAAACGAAATTAAAGTGTCTAAGGATGTCACAAATATTGAATGGTCAGAGCAGAATGGAATTAAAAAGATTACTACCGTAACTGTTACCTCTACAGCAGCAGAGGATATTCATGATAAAAGCATCACTATCAGTAATAAAATGCTACCGGACTCAGTTGTGTCAGAAAAAAAACAAATTCGCATTTCCGGTGAATTCGTTGTATCCAGTATGCCCATCACTGAACTTGTTATTCGTATGACACCACCGGCACCAAAAGAAGTCAGCGACGCAGCCCATGGATTATCTTTCCGGGACGAAGTTCAGGTAACTCTCATGATTAACAAGGCGCATTTTACTCCAGATAACTGGGTATATACGCAGGATTCAAAGCTGATCTTTGTCAGATTAATGGAGATGGATTCATGGACGGATGGGCTTTCTCCTGAGGGAACAACTTCAATTGTATTCGAGCTCGCATGTCAGGAAGGTGACGAGACCTGGAATATGAAAGATCAAGATCTTGCTGAAATGGTCGCGACAAATTACATTAACGAATTTCATTATTTCGAAAAAGAACATGTTCTCAATTCCTATGTGCATCGCGTTCCAAAAGAGTACCCTGTATATGATATCGGTTATAAAGAGAAAGTAATAAAGATCAAAGAGTATTTGAAACAATTTGTAAACTTACAGATTATTGGTCGCAATGGAACATTCAAATATAATAACTCAGATCATTCCATTCAAATGGGACTATACGCAGCGCGCAATATCATGGGCGAAAAGTACGATCTTGAGAACATAAATACAGATCGCGCCTATCAGGAGATCAAGAAAGTATAAATATTGATATACATAAAAACAACTGCTATAGTATCAATATATATAACTTAATGTGAAAGGAAACCTTATGAAAAAAATCACCTTTGCCGTGCTAGCGGTATTACTCTTTACTGCCTGCACCCAGAAAGTCGCTACAGACAGCACAGAACTAACATCGTTAACACCACAACCTAAAACGGAAGTGGTAAATCCCACTACCCAGGCCGCGGCCGCAGGTCCACTTACCTTTAAGCTGGCAACACAAAACAATTCTAAACAGGATGGAACAGCAATACTTGAAGACGTCTCAGGCCGTATCAAAGTAACCATCACACTTTCTACGCCAGTAACAACAGCCGAACCGGTACACATTCATCTTGGGTCATGCCCGACACCGGGTGATATCAAGTACTCATTAACAGATGTAGTCAGTGGCAAATCTGAAACAATCTTACCGGATGATGTTTCTATGGATGCGCTAAAAGATATGGGAGCATTGTCAATCAACGTACACAAATCGGCAGCAGATCTGAAAACATACGTTTCCTGCGGTGATCTTAACTGGTCTACCGCCACAAACGGTGCCACTGACGTAATGGAACAGTAACCTAAATTAATATTCTAGAAAAAGGCTTCTCTAAGGGAAAGCCTTTTGTTGTGAGATAGATAATGTATCCCCGGTAGGAATCGGACCTGCATCGAGGGTTTAGGAAACCCTTGCTCTATCCATTGAGCTACGGGGATGATTTAGAACAGCATAACAGCTCGATCTTTAATTGCCTTAATAGTTTTCAATAGAACATTACCTTTTAGAATTCTTACTCTGCACATGCCATATCGCAGTTTACCAGACTTACTTCCTATTTTAATTTCTACAGTTAGAAATTCAATTGAAGGTACACCAGTAACTTTTGACCAAAATGCAAGGCATTCTTCTAAATCTAAATCCTCAAAGATCCTTATGCTTACACGTATTCTATCATATGCTATGTCAAAAACCTCTAAAACACCTTTAATAAACACTCTAACCATTTCGGGATCACTGTTCATAAAATTCAAGTCTTTTTTACTACCTTCTCCCCAATAGAGTGCACTTAAGAATACTGCTCTTTCTCTGTGGGTAATCGAAGAAAGTAAATTTGCAGCTAATTCCGTTGCCTGAGATTCAGCCTTAATTTTACGAGAAATACTGACAGCTCGTTTTTGAATCCAAATACCCATATATTCTGGCAGTATTTCAACCCCATCAATATAACGAAATACTGTTCCATGGCCAATATTTAATTCTCTTTTTATTTCAGGTAGACTCCATCCCTGCATCCGCAATTCTCTAATTTTATTTATTTTATCAATAGGTATTCTTGGTTTACCCATACATATAATATAATGTATAGGATAATAAATTACTATATAGGAAGCAGTGTCATTATCCAATAGTAGTTGATTTTAAAAACATATAGTGATAGTATTGATATATTGTCTAATTATAATACTAGTATAAAGAAGGAGCACATATGTCTTCACTTAACACATTAAATGACCTCTATCTCGAGGAATTACGCGATATTTACAGCGCAGAAACGCAGATTCTCGAAGCACTCCCAAAAATGATTAAAAAGGCCTCAGCTCAAGAATTAAAGGATGCATTTACAGAACATCTCGACCAGACTAAAATTCATGTCGAACGACTCCAAGAAATTTTTGAAGCACTGGAAGAGAAACCAGAAGGAAAAACATGCAAAGGTATGGAAGGTGCAATCGAAGAAGGTGCCGAGATACTTAAAATGGATGGTGAGCCAAGTATCCTCGACGCAGCCCTCATTGGTGCTGCACAGCGCGTAGAACACTATGAGATCGCAGCCTATGGAACTGCCGCAACCCATGCAGAACAGTTAGGCGAAAACGATGCCAAGGATTTACTCGGAACAACACTTGAAGAAGAAAAAGAAACCGATGAGCTCTTAACCGAGCTGGCTGTATCAACAATCCAGGAAGAAGTGGAAGAAGAAGAATTAACAGACGACGAAGAAACAAAATAAATTATTTCTTCCGCAGCTCCCAATACTTCACATAACTTGAAGCAATATGGAGAGCCGAATACAACGCCCATACAAAACCGGGGAAGCCATCACGGAAACCCCGGTGGCGTATATATAAAGACAAAAACGTTAATTTAGGGACAATAACGGCATAATGCAATAGTGAAATAAAATTAATACCAGGTGCTTCAGCATTAGATCCAAGCAACCCACTAGTATCGTGCCTACCAACATTTTCAAACCATTGTTTCGCCTGTAGAGTGGTATATCTATTTGATCGAGCCAAATATCTTTCAAATGTTGGGTCGGCCAGGTGAATTAAATCATGCGAGAGAAACGAAACCTGACCATCAATAATCATCTGGTCATGTACATCCTTCATTCCATATCGAGCTTTACTACGCCGTACTAAACGAATTGTACCATCAGGATATACACCACCATGCATAAGATACCTGCCGAGGAAATAATTTTTTCGAGGCATAACAAAAGCTGAAATCGGACCATCATCCGTGCCAATCGCACCTTCACGGGCAATCAAGAGATCCATGTGTTTTTTTAGCATCTCATATCGTGAAGAATCCACATCATGGTTCTCAAGCTCGCGTTCTGTACTCTCTACAATTTTACGAATCTCTTGTGCTAATTCAACAGAAACACGCTCATCTGCATCAAGCTGTAAAATCCATTCACCACTCGAGGCCTCAAGAGACTTTTGCTTATTAATATGAAAAACAGGAGGGTTGTCGGTAATAATCACCTTTGCCTTAAATGATTTAGCTATTTCAACAGTCTTATCAGAGCTACCACCATCAACAACTACAATCTCATCAGCAATACTCTTAACTGATTCTAAACACGCCTCAATATTGCTCTCTTCATTAAAAACAGCAAGAGCAACAGTTAACTTAATCGGCTTTGAATCTGTCATAGCAGGAAAATTGTATCAAATTAGTGCAATTATGTATAATAAATGAATAGAACGAGAGAAGGTGTGCTTGCTACGTAGCGAGGACCTTCCGCCCTGGGTAATTTTTAGGACTAAATAGTGTTAGAGAGCATAGATTACGTTAAGGTGTACAATCTGAGCATCCGCAGCAAGTAGAAAGCACACCAAGCAGAATTCATTTATGAAAATCGCCATCGACACCTCACCACTGCACAACGCCAACTCCACCAGAGGAGTCGGTATGTACACCAAACAGCTGCTCGAAGGGCTATCGAACATTAAAGATAATAATGAATACCTTCAAGTAAAAAGTGCACAGGAACTTCAAAAACTCCACCCGGATCTAATCCACTATCCCTTTTTCGATCTTTTTTTTCGTTCCTTACCGGAAAAACAAAACATACCGGTAGTTGTTACCGTGCACGACGTTACTCCCCTGGTATTACCTGAGTTATTCCCACCTGGACTAAAAGGCAAAATCAAGTTATATTTTCAGAAAAAAAATCTACAAAAAGTAGATAAAATTATTACTGATTCTGAATGTTCTAAAAGAGATATCGTTAGATATTTAAATATTCCTATTGAAAAAATTGAGACCGTATACCTTGCAGCTGATCAAATATACAAACGCGAAGAAAACAAAGATAAACGGGAGAGTATTAAAAACAAATATAACTTACCGGAAAAATATGTGCTAAAAGTGGGGGATATCAATAAGCATAAAAATTTCCATACCCTTTTTGATGCTATGACACGAACAGCACCCGACATTCATCTGGTTTTAGTTGGCAAAGCACTGGACAAGAACGCACCGCGGATTCCAGAACTACTGCAAATCGAAGACGATATTCAAAACTTTAGTTTACAAAAACGCGTTCATCGTCTGGGATTTGTCCCGACCGATGAAATGCCTGCACTGTATACTTTAGCAAAGGCTACAGTATTAAATTCTCTCTACGAAGGTTTCGGCCTACCGGCGCTCGAATCAATGATGTGCATGACACCGGTTATTGCCGCAGATGCGGGGAGTATACCCGAGATCGTAGGAACATCAGGAATGCTGATTAATCCCCGTGACGCAGACAATACTGCCTCAGCAATCGACCATGTTTTCTCTCTAGACGCAGACATCTATGCGTCATTACAAAATAAAAGTTACGAGCAATCAACAAAATTTTCCTTAAAAAAAATGACCCAGGAAACAATCGATGTTTATGAATCTCTCAAATAAAACCGTCAATACAATCGTCAATCACCCTTTCTTTAGAGGAAGTGCTATCGCCTTTTTAGGCGCCTTTGCAGTTAATATCCTGAGCTATCTCTTCAATGTTGTAATCGGGCGCATGCTTGGTGTCGTTGGTTACGGAGAATATCTTGCGCTTATTTCCATACTATACCTCTCATCAGTTCCATCCAATGTACTCGCGACTATCGTAACCAAATATGTCGCACTTTATTCCGCAAAAAACGAGTCAGAAAAAATAAAGCCATTACTTATTATCATGACTAAGTATTCTTTAATATTTTCAGCACTATTTTTAGCCATACTCATGATTTTCCGTGGACAAATTCTTTCAAACCTTAAACTAAATGACGTTGCATCCCTTATTCTGATCAGCTTAATATTCGCGACAACCTTCCCCCAAACGCTACTAAATGGCGCTTTCACCGGTTTACAAAAATTTGCCTCAGCCAATATCTTTGCAGCTATATTGGTCATAACCAGGATTATTCTTTCGATACTCCTCATCCTTGCCGGATTACATGTTAATGGTGTACTCATTGGAATGATTCTCTCGAGTGTCTTAGTTATCGTCTTATCCTGGATATCCATAGATAAGGCAGTAATGCAGGCGGAATTAACAATATCCCGCTTTATAGCTAAATCGCGGATGTTCATTACATATTTATTCAATCCGTATGTCGATAAAACAAATTCCATTACCTTAAATAGGGAAATGCTAACATTCACTCTATTCTCTACTTTCAACTCCTGGGGACTTGGTAGTCTCGTTCAAACCGACATTATCCTTGCCAAATCATTTCTTTCTCCGTACGAAGCAGGACTGTATTCTTCACTCGCCATAACCTGTAAAGTGATACCATTTTTCGTTCAACCGCTCATAATTGTTATGTTTCCCCAGATAGTTCAACGGGTAGCTCAAAAAAAGAATTTTCTCCCATTGTTCTCTGTCGTCCTCGCCGTAGTAACGGCTGGAGCCGGCTTTGTAACAATCATATATATTCTCTTCCCGACAGTCGTCATCTCTCTGCTTTTTGGTTCGAAATTCCTCGCTGCTGCACCGTATGTAGGATTATTCAGCATCTCTCAGCTGGCTTACGCGTTAGTAAATTTATTCTCTTACTTTTTCTTATCAATCGGACGAAACAAAACTGCAGGTTTAGTAATGGTTGCCGCTATTTTACAAGGAATTGGCATAATGTTGTTTCACGAGTCAATCTGGCAAATCGTAACCGTTTCCATTATCGTACTTGGAGGATGTGTTGTACTCTACGGAATTCTCACATTGCAATTCTATTTCAGTATGCGTAAAAAGGAACTATGAAACTCTCTGTAATAATACCCGCCTTTCGTCAACAAAAAACCATCATTGAAGATTTAAATCACATTCAGGAAATTCTTGAACAGCTAAGATATGACTACGAAATGATTATTGTTAATGACGGTAGTCCGGATAAAACATTCGAAAAAATGGAGCAGTTTCACGAGAGTCATGCTAAACCCAAGTCCAAAGTAAAATTACTTTCTTATGCTAAAAATAAAGGAAAAGGACACGCTGTAAGGTACGGTATGTCTAAGGCAACCGGAGAGTACATCGCCTTCATTGATTCAGGTATGGACCTCAATCCCAACGGTCTATCCATGCTTCTGGAACACATGGAATGGTATAAAGCAGACATTGTTGTAGGCTCCAAGCGGCACCCGGCATCAAAAGTAGAGTACCCGCCAATTCGCAGAATTTATAGTTTTGGCTACCAGATGATGTGTGCTATTTTATTTGGATTAAACGTTAAAGACACACAAACCGGATTAAAAGTTTTCAGAAGAGAAGTTCTTGAAAATGTTATGCCACGATTATTAATAAAAGCCTGGGCCTTTGATATTGAAATGCTCGCAGTGGCTCACCACCTGGGATATACAAAAATATTTGAGGCACCGATTGAACTTCGCCATGATTTCGGCAATACCAGTATTAACAGAAGAGTTGTGCTAAATATGTTATGGGATACTGCAGCGGTTTTCTATCGCATGCACATCCTGCATTATTACGATGAAAGTAATAAAGAGAATTGGCTGACCAATCATTTTGACGAATAATATACAATATTAACACAATGGCTAAAGTAATTATTCTTTCGATTATTTTCCTTCTCGCGTTTATCATACGAGTCTACAATTTCACTGAAATTCCCGCGCCGCATGTTGATGAAATTTCATTTGGCTACAGTACCTATTCATTATTGAAAACCGGCGCTGATGAATTTGGCGTATCGTTTCCACTTATTCTTCGCTCACTGGGAGATAACAAACTCGCCCTATACTCGTATGTTACTATTCCCGCTGTGTTACTTTTTGGACTCAATGAATTCTCAATGCGATTACCTTCAACATTGCTTGGATTAGCCTCAATTCCATTACTGTATTATTTTACATTCTTGTACACAAAGGATAAAAGAGTCGCTGTAGTCTCTGCCCTGCTATTAGCGCTACTACCATGGCACATAATCTTTAGTAGAACTGCGAACGAAGTTGTTCTACAGCTTTTTCTATTACTCGTGACTTTCGCTGCATGGCGGGTGTATCTCGATTCAGGAAGCACAAAAAGCTTGATTGTTACCTCGGTAACTGCAGTTCTGGCACTAATCTCTTATTATTCATCCTTCATTTTTCTTCCTGCAACAGCAGTAGTTTTTATCTTTTTATACAGAAAAAGTATCAGAAAAAAGGCTGTAATTCCTTTATTCTTCATTTTTACCGTCTGCGCATTTGTTGTAGTAACGCAACCTTTGGATCGAGTCAACCAAACCAGTGTATTTAAACATGGTGAAGTAGAGGCATTGCTCCAGGAAGCACTACAGGAGCAGGGAAATGGAGGAAATACGCTAATATCCCGTGCTCTGTACAATAAAGTCACTGTCGCCTCATCAATAATTATGCGAAATGTCTCCAATCAGTTGACCCTGGATTACTTGTTTCTAAAAGGAGATCCTAGTTATAGCAGATACTCGTTACCTGGACAGGGGCCAATATATATCGGCCTCCTCCTTTTTATTCTGGCAGGAATATATTTCAGTATTGATAAGTATCTTCGCGAAAAAAATATCAATTTACTCTTTATTCTCGCCTGGGCAATGCTAGGATTGCTGCCAACTGCTTTTTCATTTGAAAATACAATTCAACGATCTACTATACTATTACCGCCATTAATGATTTTTGGCGCAATCGGTATTATCAAGTTTGTGGATTTCGCAAAAGCCACGGGAAGTAAGCAGATTCTGCTCTATGGCGCAGGGACTTTACTTGCAGCATACTCACTTCTATTTTTTATTAATGCTTATTTTGTTAGAATGGCTCGTCACGAACCTTGGCATCGTAACGGATATATGAAGGAGACATACGAGTCGTTACAGTATTTTCAGAGTATCTATCCTCGCATAATTGTAACGCACTCAGCACCAGCCGAATTCCTGTTTTATGATAAAACAGATCCACGGTTGGCGCAGAAAATGTTAAGACAAAATAGTTTTACCAATGAAGGAGGTTTCATTACGTTGAGTCAACTCAAATCAATTTCTTTTATGCCAACTGATTGTCCTACGGAAGGGAAATTAAGTATTGTGTACGTCTGCAAGGGCGCATACGTCCCATTTAACAGTGAAATATTAAA
Source organism: bacterium (assembly GCA_030855825.1). Lineage (GTDB taxonomy): Bacteria > Patescibacteriota > Microgenomatia > JALYQM01 > JALYQM01 > JALYQM01. The sequence goes on along the minus strand of JALYQM010000002.1, from coordinate 40,328 downwards.
AGTAATCAGATATCCTAACGATTTTCCTGCCCGTATTTTCTTAAAATTTACTGAAACTCACATTGGAAATGATCAGATTGGGAATAGAATTCATGTAATGGAAAATACTAAGAAGAATCCACAAATCATTCCGGAGGACAGCGGTAGAGACTGGTAATCATACGTATGAATATTCTCTGGTTATCCTGGAAAGATATAACTCATCCTGACGCAGGAGGAGCGGAAATATCAGGTGAACAACACGCCATAGCCTGGACAAAAGCAGGGCATACAGTCCATTGGGTAAGTATTAACTATCCGGAAAGTAAACAATTTACGACCAAAGATGAGGTAGAGTATGAGCATCTTGGACAGAAATGGATGTGGTTTCTTGGACTAATTCATCTTCTGTATTGCTATAAATGGCTTACTAAATGGCAATACGAATATGATTTAGTGGTCGATGAAATTCACGGGCCACCGCTGCTCACTCCACTATATGTAAAAAAACCAAAGCTAGTAATCATCCATGAAGTAGCAGGAGATATTTGGAAGAAGACCGTACCGTTTCCCGTAAGTACCATTATGCAATATGTCATCGAACCGTTATTCTTCAAGGCGTATCACTCAGTACCGATCATTGCAGGTGCACAAACTACCATCGACGATTTAAAACAAATTGGTGTGCCGGAAAAAAATATTACCTATATTCCCTACGGAGTAACCATACCGCAATTGAATACAAACTATCCAAAGGAAAATACCCCCACCTTAATTTTCCTGAGCCAACTACGACCAATGAAGGGCTTCGAGCGGGTCTATCATAGTTTCAAAGTGATTAAAAAACAAATCCCTGAATTAAAACTGTGGGTAGTGGGCGATGATACGCTACCGTACGGCCAGGAAATGAAACAGAAAACTCTCACGGATGATCGAACAGCTTCAGTTACATTTTTCGGAAAAGTCCCACAGGAAGTAAAATTCGAATTACTCAAGCGAGCACATCTTCTGGTCCACGGATCATATAAAGAAGGATGGGGTTTAGTTGTAATAGAAGCAAATGCAGTCGGCACACCAGCAGTAGTTTTTGATGCAGCAGGGTTACGTGATAGTGTTAGGCATAATGAGACCGGCTTTATCGCAAATAACCAAAAAGAGTTTGTTGACCAAGTAATACTACTGTTGAATAGTACTTATCAATATTCTCGATATCAAAACGCTGCGATAAACTGGAGTAAGCAGTTTAGATGGGAAAATGCCACTAAAGCTTCCCTCGCACTTCTTTCAACCTTATTGAAGAACCCTTCGCGGAACTACGATCGGTAATAAACCCACCGTGACCGATGCGTCGGTTAATTTGCGTATCATTCGAGTAAAATCCTTGCCATTATGGGAAGATAGCATTTCAACATACTCTATTTGTTCCCCAGTGTGATCAGGAAGATGAATACGATCTGAAGTTGCAAGCCAATTATATCCACTTAAACCACGATAGCCATTTGGATCTACCTGGAAAATTTTTTTAAGGTATCCTGGATTTCGCAACTCAAGTTCGTTTAAAATATGAGTATAGAGAAACTCGGATCCTATAAATAATGAAATTTCACTCAGAGATCCGAAATTTCGCGTATGATAACTATCAAATATCTGATCTGGATTTACTGCTTCAAATAGTTGCATTTGTTGCAATAAGGGGCGCCTGAGAACAGCAATTTGAGGCACTGAGGAAGATGAAGTGTCGATTATTTCATGTCCGTATTTTTTCAAGAGATCCTGTTGTCTCGGGGAGAAATGTCTCAGTGACCTTTTTGGATAACCAATGAGCCGATGAGTAACAGTATCATGAATGGCTTGAACGGTATGCTCCGTAGGATTCTGTTCAATAACTGCCATTGTAAAACCCTTCTAGCACTATAATCCTAAGAGAAGAGTAAAATCAATAGCAAGTTTAGCGTTACAGTTTACCTTTTTTATTCCAGTAGTGAGTATGAGCGAGTGAAAATGCACCATCAACGGTGAGTGTTTGGCCCGTTATATAAACAGCCTTGTCACTAGATAGAAACACCATCGCATGGCCAATATCCTGTGGTGTACCCAAATGCCCAACAGGCACATGATCAGATTTTCTATCCTCCATCGCCCAGATATCTATTGCACCTGGCGCTACCGCATTAACACGAATCCCAAACTCCGCGAGTTCCAATGCCGTCTCACGAACAAACATTTCAATCGCGGCTTTAGATGAAGAGTATGCAGGCCGCATTATCGTTACGCGAGCATGAGTCGAAGAAGTGAAAAGAATGGAGCCGCGTAGTTTCTGAGAAATCATCTCCCGGGCAACCCGTTGAGTCAGAAAATAAGGCCCAATCATATTAGTTAGAAATAACTTCTGAACATCGGAAAAATTGCCATCGAGTAGAGAAGTATCTTGGTAATAGCCTGCATTATTAACAAGAATATCTATTTTTCCATATTTCTCGAGAACCCAGTCGATCAAAGCATCGTTTTGTTCAATAGAGCTAACATCGGATTTCTTACTTACGCAGCTAAGTCCTTCATTAATAAATTCTTGTTCTGTTTTTAAGAGATTTTCATCATCAATATCACAAAGCACAACAGTCGCCCCGGATTTTGCCATTTCATGGGCAATGCCGCGACCAATTCCTTTAGCTGCACCGGTAATAAGTGCAATTTTTTTATCTAGTTCTTTCATAAAGTCATTCTAACATAGTGCTGAATATAAATGATAAAATACCACCAATGTTAATCTATTCTTTCATCATTCCTACTCTTAACGCCCACCGTACACTGAGAGAATGCCTTGAACACGTCTCAAAGCAGAATTATCCTAAAGAAAAAGTAGAAATAATCAGCGCGGATGGCGGGTCCACCGACGGCACGATAGATATTCTGAAGGAATACGGTGTAAAAATAATTGCTAATCCTTTAAAAACCGGCGAAGCAGGGAAAATGGCGGGGCTCAAAGCTGCACAAGGCGAGTATGTTGTTTTCCTTGATTCGGATAACATTCTCATCGATCCCGACTGGCTCACTAAGCTTGAAAAACCATTTTCCGACCCTGAAATAGTAGCAACTGAATCCATATATTTCCTGTCACGCAAGTCAGATAATTCACTAACCAGATATTTTGCTTATATGGGCATGGGGGATCCAATTAATTTATTCCTTGGAAATTATGACCACATTAATGCCATAACGAATCGTTGGACTTCACTAAATGTACCTGTAGAACAAAAGCAAGGGTTCCTCAAAATTCACCTCTTTAAAGATAAACCACTCCCCACAGTTGGCGCCAATGGATTCGTCGTAAGAAGAACATTACTTAACCCGTTACTGAAAGACGAGTATCTTTTTGACGTCGATGTTATGAACTTATTAATGGAGAGCAATAACGAAACTAATTCCTGTTATATGGCAAAAGTAGATACGGGTTTAGTTCACTTATTTACTCCGGATATTAAAACCTTTGTAAGAAAACAACAACGCAGAGTTCGTGATTACGTGTACTACCAGTCCAAAAACCTCAGAGTCTCGCACGACACACGAAATATCTTTCTTAAATTATTATATCCGGGCGGACCCAATTTCACCGGACTCCTTTTATTTATTGCTTCATGTTTTACTATTATTCCGCTTCTCGTCCAGGCACTGATTGGCTTTGTCAGAAAGCCCGACTGGGTTTGGATTTTCCACCCACTTCTGTGTGAAATCACTTTGTTCGTATATACAACTGAGCGCCTGAAAAGCTTTGTTAAGAAAGGAATCTATGATAGATCAAAATGGAGTCAATAATATAATGTCTCATGCTGATCACCCGTATGTCATTTGTCACATGATGTCCACCATTGAAGGAAAAATAGACAGCGGGATCAAAGGAATAGATATCCTTGGGGATTACTATAATCTTTATTCTGATCTGGAAAAATCATTTCACCCTGATGCATGGATGTGCGGACGAGTTACCAGCGAAATGTTTGCTGAATCCGTAGGGACTCCTTTACCAGAATCAAGCGAAATGATCACACCATCAGATTTTAGGTCAGCTGAGTCAGGTTCAGGATATATGGTGGCGGTAGATACTAAAGGCACCCTTCGATGGAAAAGTAATGTGCTAACTTTCGAAGATCAAACAGTCCATCATATTATTATTGTTGTTGTTACGGAACAAACTTCAACCAAGTATCTCAAGTATTTACAGAATAAGAATATCTCATATAGTATAAGTGGAAAAAGTGAAGTCAATTTCGAAAGCCTTTTTCGGAAATTAAAGTCAGATTTTGGAATAAATATTTTAGCTCTCGAAGGTGGAGGAATACTCAACGGATCAGTTCAAGAGGTTGATCTCATTGACGAAATCAGCTTGCTGATAACTCCTCAGGTTTTAAGCCGATCTGAAGCGCCAACATCATTTGAAAAAAGAGGGAGTGAAAGTGTATCACTTAAAAAATATACACTTTTGGACGTTCAAAAATTGGAAAATGATACCGTTTGGCTAAGATATAAAAGGGGATATGAATATCATATCCCCATAAATTAAACTTTAATTAAAAAGCATTAACTTTAACACAGTAATCAGCACCAGGAACTAAATAATCACCCCATGAAGGATAAGCACTTGCGATTAAGTTCCAGTCGCTTGGACAGGTTCCTTTTTTAGCAAGATTCCAGACGCTATGATAACCATGATTATCGGTTCCGGTATACCATGCTTGTATCTGTCCACTATTACCTCTTTTGGTAACCAAATTGGTACCGGTAAAATAAGTAACAGGGCTTGTTGGAATTGCATGTAATCCTAACGGATAATATGCAACTACATTGGGATTATTTTCAGCTTTGTGGGCATTGTTTGGAGCAGCAAATACCGTTGAAACAGTAGCAAGAGTAAAAGCTACACCTAATAAAACTGAAAGAGTTTTTTTCATTATTTTTCACCTCCTTTTTATATTTATTAATCATAACATCGTGATGTAATAGTGTTGTAAGAAATTCAACAGAGGAACGTATTGTAATACAAAGTACAGATATACATAACTCAGTGTGTAGAAGTATCATATTCACATGGCTACTAAATCAATTATCGAAAATATAACCAATGCCTTCACTGCCGACCCCGAATCATATAATTCTCGATTGCGTAGTAGACGTCGCGTTGTTAAAAGCTTTGAAGCAACAGCAAACGCCAGTCGATCCTTTAGTGAAAGAGTTGCCGATCGCCTCACGCTGAGCTTAGGAACAATGACCTTTCTTATCTGTAATGCGGTTTGGTTTTTGGTATGGATTGCCATAAACACACATCTTGTACCGCAGGTCCCTGCCTTCGATCCTTTTCCATTCGGTCTACTTACCATGATAGTTTCACTCGAAGCAATTTTTCTTTCAATTATTGTCTTAATTTCCCAGAATCGCGGATCCAAAATTGACGATATCCGAGATGAAATTGATCTACAGATCACTACGATTGCTGAAGAAGAGATTACTAAAATAATGGAATTACAGGTCATGCTTCTAAACAAGCAAGGAATTGATGTCTCAAAAGATAAAGAACTACAAAAAATGTTGCGCCCAACAGACACAACTCATATCGAGGTCGAGTTAGAAAAACAGTTTAAATAGGTAGTATAATATACCTAATGAATCAAATTAACCGAAAAATAACATCGCTAAAAGTGGGAACTGTTGAGATAAAAGTAAACAACATATCACTCATAAAGAATTTCTACACCTCAGTTCTTGGTTTGGAGATATTAAGTGAAAGTACTAAAAGTATCACATTAGGCCAAAACAAGACTCCTCTCTTAATTGTTCACCAACGAGAAGATCTTGCTCAGGCACATCCATCGGAAGCAGGACTGTATCATATTGCCATGCTTTATTCATCTCGCGCTAGTCTCGCTCGGACAATAGAACATATACTCAAACACGCACCGCAACATTTTTCTGGAACAGGCGATCATCTTGTAAGCGAAGCCTTTTATTTCTACGACCCGGAAGGCAACGGGATCGAATTATATTTCGACCGCGATCGAACCGAATGGCAATGGGAAAACGGACAGATAAAAATGGCAGCACTATATATCGATCCGGTTAAATATATTCAATCAAATCTGGTAATTGATGATGGAAAAACAGAGATAGCCATGGGACACATTCATCTTAGAGTAGGAGATATTAACAAGGCAAAGCAGTTTTATGTAGACGCACTTGGGTTTGATGTCACTGCAGAGCTTCCCGGCGCGCTATTTGTCTCTATAGGAGGATATCATCATCATATCGGTATGAATACCTGGGAAAGCCTTGCGGCCGTTGAACGTTACGATTCTCTTGGACTGCACAGTTTCGAACTAATAATTCCTCAAAAAGAGGAAATAGATAGTTTAAAAATTCGTCTTGAGAATAACAACGTCAAATATAATGAAATCGACGGATATATACTTTTTTACGACCCATGGAAGAATCAAATTAAAATAAAGTCTGAACAAAAATGAAAACAACCATAACAAAAGCTCAAGCTCGCAGGTTTCTCTTAACAAAACAACTCCTGAATCCACCTAAGACACTTTCTGGCGCCGGGGCAATCGAAAAGGTATTTAACACACTTCGTCTGATTCAATACGATCCGCTGAATCCGTGCGGTAGAAACACCGATCTTGTACTACAATCCCGTATTAGGGACTATCATCCGGACGGGTTTTATCGTTGGCTCTACACCGAAAAAAAAGGTATCGAATGTTACGACAAAGAGCTGTGCATTATTCCTATTGAAGATTTTCCTCTAATCACTCATCGTCAGACACGAACACAGGATCATCCATATTGGAGTCCATTTATAAAAAAATATCAGAAGGAGATCGAAGAGCTCCTGAAATTATTAGAAAAAAATGGACCGCTTACAGCCAAAGATATAGGTAACAAAACTCGAATAGAAGGGAATTGGACAGAAAATGCTACATTCGGGCGGGTTGCCCTGGATACGTTGTGGCGGATTGGGCGAGTTGCCATAGTTAAAAGAGAAAAAGGAAGAAAGTATTATGATCTCGCTACAAATATTTATGGTAGCGAGCTGCTAACAGGAAAAACAGAATTAGCTGAGGAACATATCTTAAGGCGGATTAATAGTGTTGGTATGCTTCAAAAATCAGGGACAGAAGAAGGGTGGCAGGGGCTAAAACCGGGAAGAGCTAAAACAGCACTCGTCCAAAAGCTGATCAACGAAGAAAAATTACTCGAAGTCAGTGTCGAGGGAAGTAATAAATCATATGCCGCATTACGGAAAGATGAGTTACTACTAAATAAAACCGCACAAATGAATAAAAAAGGCATAACCAAAATGATCTTTCTAGCTCCCCTTGATAACCTGATTTGGGACAGAGCAATGACAGAAGATCTCTTCAGTTTCTTTTACCGCTGGGAAGTGTATACACCTCTCGCAAAACGAAAATTTGGGTATTACGCGCTTCCCATTCTCTTCGGCGATCGGATTATTGGCCAGATCGAGCCAATACTCAATAAAGATAAAAATCTTGAGATAAAAGGATTCTGGAGACAACCCAATGAAGAGTGGACAGAAGCCGAAAATCAGGCACTAAATACGGCCCTGGAGGAGTTTAGAAAATATCTTCGAGCAAAAGAAATTATTCGTCCATCAGTAAAAGCGAGTGGGTGGTAAACTAATCGCATGTCGGACGTCTTAATTCTTACACCTTTTTTCTCTCCAAACATCGGCGGTGTTGAAACTCACCTTGACGATCTTGTTGATACCTTAAAAACGCAATCTTTCAAATCATATGTCCTAACGTACCAACCACTTATGTTGAAAATCACAGCTCCACAAAAAGAGACAAAAGGGAATGTCGAGATTCATCGCATCGAATGGATTCGTAGCTTATTTTACAAAGTCGAGCCGTATCCTATTTTAGATTTTCTCTATCTCACGCCTCGCCTTCTTTGGGCAACATTCTTTTTTTTAATATCACATCGAAATATTAAAGTCATCCATGCCCAGGGAATAAACGCTTCATTCATTGCCGTGTTACTTAAGCCAGTTTTTAATATCAAAGTTGTTATTAGCACTCATGCCGTTTATGAATTTCAGGGAGAGTCGCTCTTTGCTAAAGTAACCCGTTGGACATTTAACAAAGCAGACAGAATTCTCTCTCTTCTAAATCATTCCAAAACAGAGCTGGTGAAGCTTGGAGTAGCAGCAGATAAAATAGTGCCATATACCTACTGGATTAACCAGGAAATATTTTCCCCCAAGGATAAAATCGAATCAAAACAAAAACTAATGTGGAATATAAATCAATCCCATGTACTCTTTGTCGGACGCATTTTTGAGAAAAAAGGTATCAATGAACTACTCGAAGCCGCCCAACTACTAAGAGATAATCCTGAAATTAAAATTCATATCGCTGGCACGGGCCCCTTAGAAGAAAAAGTAAGAGAAGCAGCCCAAAAAAACACTAACATCAATTTTATTGGCAAAATCGTCAACACGGATTTACCGAAATATTATCAGGCAGCAGATGTTTTCATCATACCCTCAACCCACGAAGAAGGTGCGGGGAGAGTTATCATGGAAGCATTATCTTGTGGAACGCCGGTAATTGGATCAAATCGTGGAGGTATTCCCGAAATCCTGGATAGCAGTGTTGGTGAGTTCGTTGATGTATCAGCAAAAAACATAGTTAATGCAATTCAGTCAATTCAAAAAAGAATTACGAACGGTGAATTGACTTCAATACAATGTAGAGATTATTCTGAAAAAAGATTTAGTAATAAAAATGCTGAACTGATAATTAATTCATATGCATAAAATTTTTTTAATCTTAGTTCTCTTTTTTACTTTTGCTCAGTCTACATATGCTGCTGAACCTCCAACCATCACTATCGTCAACCCTCTTCGCGGGCCCCAACTCGGTCTGGGAAATCAGGATTTGCATGCAAGCCTTAAATCTCAATGGCAATACACTAAAGATGCCTCAGTTTCCGCAACCTGGCTCTGGCAATACTCAGCACTCGAAAACGATAAACTCACCAGACTTGCAAAAACAGAAATGCAAAACCAGGAACACGGAATATTCCTTGAAATAGATAAAAACTCAGCCGAAAAATCAGGGGTAAGGTATAAAGGACGGAATCAATGGTATCACTCAGACGGACTATTACTCGTTTCCTACGACCTCTATGAACGAAGAAAAATAATCGATTCCTTCTTTGAGAAATTTCATGATGTCTACAGCTACTATCCGACATCAGTTGGTGCCTGGTGGGTTGGCTCGGATGCCATCAACTACATGAAAGAGAAATACAACATTACAGCCGTTTTACAATGTGCTGATCAGTTCGAAACAGACGCTTATTCAATTTGGGGTACACCGTGGAGTATCCCATATCTATCTCGCACCAACAACGCGGCAGTCCCGGCAACAGATTACGAATCAAGTAGTAAGGCAGTAATAATGCAATGGGCTCCCCGCGATCCAAATCGTGCGTACGGTGATTCGGTTACACACAGCACATTCAGCATGCAGGATTATTCCACTAAAAGTTATGACTTAAGGTACATCGAGTATTTGCAAAATATATTTCTAAAGCAGGAAGGTGACCAAGTCGTATTCGGACTTGAAGGTGGCGTAATACCAACAGGATATAAAGATTACGGTGCACAGGTTAAACAAACAAAACAGTGGGAGAACGAGGGAAAGCTAATAGTTCACACCATGAAGGAATACAGCGATACATTTCTGAAGAAAAAAATCACACTACCCTCATCAAGATATTTCTTAACGCAGGATTATGAAACAACCGATCAGGCATTCTGGTATCATTCAACGCACTTCAGACTGGCGATACAGAAAAAAGGAAATAAAATTTCTCTCATAGATTTACGCGACTATACCAACACCAGTCCGGAGGACTTTAATCAAGTTCCTAATACACAAAAACTATTACGAATTAATACAAAAGCAATCATCGACTCCATTCGATTGCCGGAACAGCTCTTCACCATTGGAGATTCTGAAAAGCCAATGGTAGTGGAAGAACAAGAAAACACTGTAATTGTAAAAACCGATAATCGGACTATTGCAGAGATTAAAAATAATTTTCTCAAGATTAACGATAAGACCTATACTTTTAATAAAGAAAATATCGAAAAATTTGAAGCACGAAAAAGTGAAGTATGGTGGCTAATAAAAAAAGAAGAAATAAAAAATGATATTGGTGCCTGGAAGGAAACCGTCCTGACAAGCAGGAAACAGTTACTGAAATCACTTATTGCAGCCTATCTAATGCTCGGAAGCGTAATTACATTGATTATGCTTATTAAGCAACGTAATTACAAGCTTGCTGTCCTGGTCGCAGTGACCATGATTGCCCTACCTGTATTGCTTTTGTATTTTAAGCTTACAAAGCCAACCAACATTGAACTTACAGAGTTCGAATCAGAAGTTCTTGAAAAGCTTATCTCCACCGATAATAACATTGCGTATATGGAACCTGATACTAACCTTGAATTTCGTGCAGTACAACCATTTTTATACGCTAAACAGCCAATGGCAGAAGACTTAACGGGTAGAAAGTGGCAGTACGTTAGAAGAACCGAAGGTTTTCCTCTTGAGATGGAATTAAAAAGCGGTACCATCCTGATTGTTCCCCGCTATCTAGGACAGGAAATTTATTCAAATGAAGTGCCTGAATTTGCACTAAAGAAAATGTATGACAACGGCCAGATAGTACTTTATCAACGTAATTAAATAATAGTATTGCTTTTTAACGTACACTTAGGTACAAATACGTAATATGGACACACAAAAACTGGAAAAAATACTGGGTAATGTCGGAGACATGGCGTTAAAGCGACGGGCGCGGCTTATTCTAACTTCATTAGATATTAAGGATACGGATTCTGTATTAGATGCGGGCGGCGGAGATGGATACTACTCTAAGTTGGTCCTTGAATTAACCAAGGCAAAAGTAAGTTTATATGATTTCGATGAAAACGCATTAAACTCTGCACGACGCAACCTAAAAGACAAAAATATTGAAATAAGCCAGGGCTCAGTGCATCAAATGGCTTTCCCTGCTAATTCCTTCGATAAAATTATTCTTACAGAAGTGATGGAACATGTTCCCTATGAAAGCAAAGGTTTTGACGAATTATATCGCGTTCTAAGGCCGGGCGGGCTTCTCGCGATAACCGTCCCTAATGCTAATTTTCCTTTCTTTTGGGACCCGCTTAATTGGATCATGCAAAATGTTTTTCATCACCCAATAAAACACAGTCCGTTTGAAGATTTTTTTGCCGGAATTTGGTATGGCCATCTAAGGCTGTATAAAGTAGACGACTTACGCAAAAAACTTGAAGAACATAAGTTTGTTGTTAAAGATATGCAGGCAGTTACTCATTTCTCACTTCCTTTTCAACATTACATTTTGAATATCATGGCCCGGCTATTATACGGTGGGAAAATGTCCGAGTCGATGAAAGAATCAGTAAGTAAATTTGAAACAGAAAAAACACCAAAGCGGCCATTACCGATACGCTTCGGATTCTGGTTGTTTAGTACCGTAGACAAGCCTAACGATAATATACCGTTATCTGCGTCTTCAGTTTCTCTCTATGCGCTCTGCAGCAAGAAGTAAAGTCCTTATTTATCATTCAAAATCATTCGTACAATTTTATTCGCTTCCCTAACACTAAAATTCGTCCCACGGTCTTCAGGAAATATCTGCGAAAAGTTAGAAAGATAAACATTCGGAAGTCGCGTCCTGTAATCAGGGATACGGGAGGCGTAAGTGGTATCCACAACATGCTGCGCATTTTTAAAACGGAATAAATGTTTTTCTTCAATCAACGCCCTGTTAAAATCAGGGAACATTTTTTTTAAATAGGAAAAAAATAAATCATAAATAGAGTTATCTGAATTTGTGAAATAGGTATGATCATGCGGAACGTAAGCACCAAGATAATACACATGGTTATTATCGTATCTTTCAGCACCAACCAGATTAGTATGTTGAATAAATGCCAGATACGGAGCCTCGCTATCCTGAATATTATGCCAATAGTATTTACTGAGAGATTGCTTCGTTGAAAAAACAGCGCAAACCGCACCCAGATAGGAGATTGACTCAAGTTTACTGATATATTCAGGAGTAGCCTCTGAATTTTTTGAAATCAATCGGCTGAAAACCGGCGAAGGAACCGTTGCAATCACAGAACCAAACTGTGTTTGGGTATTATCCTGAGATATCGTTACAGCTTTATCTTCATGAGAAGATAGAATAGAAGAAATTCGAGCATCAGTATGAATTTCACCTCCATTATTCTTAATTTTTTCAACAAGCGCATCCATAACGATCTGAAATCCTCCTTTAAAATAGCCTAGTTTTTCAGAATCAAACAACGAAGCGCGCGAATTCGCTCTAGTGTTCACTCTTGCCCATAGCCATGCCATGGAAACACTTTTATCATAGGTATGGAATTTTCCTTTAAGAAGCGGCTCCCAAATACATTCATACACTTTTCTACCGCAGCATTTGGATAACCAAGCCGATGCCGTTATAGAGCTAAACTTCTGCCAATTCTCACTTTTTTGAAGATAGTATATAACTCCCGCAAGTCGGATCCGGTTGGCGGGTGAAAGTGGAGGAAAGCAGAGGAGATCAAGCGCTCCACCGAAAGGGTATAACGATCCTTTATAATAGCTGGCAATTGAGCTGTTATGCCACAAAAGTTGTGACCCAAGACCGAGGTCAGCAACAAGTTGAATAATATCCGTATCAGTCATAAATAAATGATGATAGGCACGCTCTAAAGATTCTCCATGAAGTCGAAATCCTGCGGCCAGCCCGCCAACCTGGGGGGACGATTCATAAATCGTAATAGTATATCCTAAGAGTGAAAGCTTATATCCACAGACCAACCCGGTCATTCCACCGCCAATAATTGCAATATTTTTATTCACCTAACAACCTTTTATATATCTTGTGAAATACGGGAAAACGGATAAAGAGTTCCGAGATAAACCACAAGCAGCTCGCAATCCATACCATATCCCAGTTAAAAATAGTAAAGGTAACAACATGAAGTTCATCACTGGTACCGATCAAAAATAATGTCACTATAGCACTATAGAGGATAAACCATTTGGTTGGAAAAAGTGCTCCGAAGGCAATCGGCAGTATCATATATTGGGCACCAATTCCGTTAGTAAATGTCAGAAAGTAGAGAATAGCTGCAAGAACACCACGAGTCGTATCTTTGAATCGTACGAGCAGGACAAATAAAAGAAAAAAAGCCATGAATAAAAAGAAATAAACCTGAGTCAACCCCATATTTCCCGGAAGCCAGTCGGTACGCACCATGCACGTGCCGCAGTTGTATTGCATCATCGAACCAAACCCATATCGGTATTCAACACTCCGATACAAAAAAACATTTTTAACAATCTCGTGTTTTGCACTACTCCAGTACGGAATAAAAGTGGCCAAAAATACCAGAGAGGTTATTCCTACAATAGATAAAGCTTTAAATCTGGAACGCACGGCATTAACCCAGAATCCGATCACCGGAAAAAGAATAATGTGCTTGGTAATAAGTCCAATCGTAATAAGTACCCAAGTCAAAAATAATTTTTTCTTCGTTTCATAGAAATAAATACCGGTAAGCAAAAATAAAAGCGCTAGATTATCAAATTGACCATGAAATCCGCTAAGAATAATAAGAGCCGGATTGAGAAAATAAAAAACCGACACTTTTAATAAAGAAAGATGGCGTAACGCGGCGATCTTTAGCAAAACAAAAAGCGTAATCAGATCGATAATGGATATAAAGGCTCGAATAACAAAATAAAAGGGAAGTATTTTAGTAATACCGCTTAAATCAATTCCAACGAGTAAATAATAAAATAGCGGAGTATAGTTATAGTGCTGTTGATCGCGGTATATGTTCCCTTGCTGATGAAAAATTTTAATATCATTTTGGTACTGCAGTATATCGAAGTTAAATACCGGTCGCCACGCAAAAGCAAATCGCAGCAAAAGACCTACAACAACAATTAAAAAAAACACCCACTTATTCATCCACAAGGCACCTCAACTGTGATACTATCATAAGCGAAAGAGTCGGTATAGGAACCTTATGGAAAACAGTAATGAAACAGAGAAGATGAACTGGGGTGATGAGCCGGAGTTCCATGGACCACGTGACTATTTTCGTAACAGTTTAATGGTGTATGAAGTAACAAAAAGAAAAAAATCCGGCACCGTGTTGGATTTTGGCAGCGGAAGCGGAAACCTGCTACTTCGTCTGGCGAGAAGTGGCTATCAAACCACTGGTATCGATGCTTCGGATCTTGCGGTCACGTTTCTAGAGAATAAAATTAAAGAATCAAACCTGCATCAAGCGCAAGTAAAAAAAGGCGACGACAAGGAACTTTCTTTATTAAGCGAAAAATTTGACATACTTGTTTCAGGCGAAACAATTGAACATGTAGAAGACGACAGAGGGCTCATTAAAAAATGGTTTGATGTGCTCAATCCTGACGGTATTTGCGTGATAAGCACTCCCGCCCACCAGTATCTCTGGGATCTAAACGATGATTTCTCATCGCATTTCAGAAGATACGAAACGGATAACTTAAAAGAGAAATTTGAATCGGCAGGATTTATCATTGAGAAGGCGTATTATTGGGGTTTTCCACTCACTCTTCTCTGGCACACACAGATATATAACAGACTAATAAAAAATAAGATCAACAGGAAAGTCAATTATACAAAAGAATCTTTTCTCTCCAAATGTACAAAGAATGAATTAATTACAAAAATATGCTCACTCCCTTTCTACTTGGATAATCTCTTTAATTGGACAAAGCGGGGCGGGGGAATCATACTCATCGCAAGAAAAAAATGAACACCTGCCTACCTTCAGTCACCGTTATCATAATCAACTTTAATGGACAAAGTGATACACGAATATGTCTCGACTCCATCCTTAGGAGTAACTATACAAATTTTACGATCAGTGTGTTAGATAACGGATCTACCCACGGCACGACAGAGACGCTCCAAAAAGAGTTTAGCGACCCCCGCATTAAATGGATACGTTCCGAACATAACCTCGGATTTGCTGGAGGGAATAACTTTGTTATAAAGCAATCAGATAGCGAGTATATCGCGCTACTCAATAATGATACCGAAGTGGAAAAAGAGTGGATCACTGAATTAGTAAAAACAATACAGAGCGATACAAATGTAGTCGCCAGTCAATCAAAATTACGGTCATATTTTAATAAACAGTATTTTGAATACGCAGGAGCAGCAGGAGGACTAATCGATATGCTCGGCTATCCCTATGCACGCGGAAGGATAGGCTTTCACCTGGAAGAAGATCAAGGACAGTATGACTCGATAATAGAACTACAGTGGGCAACAGGCGCAGCATCACTATTTAAAAAAGCAGCAATCGAAGAAGTAGGTTTTCTCCCTGAGGAGTTTTTCTTCCACCATGAAGAGATAGATCTCTGTTGGCGCTTGCGGAATAAAGGATACAAAATACTCTTCGCTCCACTCTCAATTGTGTACCATAAAGGATCAAGCTCTTCAAAATCCAATTTACCAAAAAAAATCTTTTATGTGCACCGGAACAGTTTGTTGCTCCTGGCACGTAACATGTCTACGCGGCGCGCTTGGATTACCGTGCCTCTTCGTATGGTATTAGACTATTTAAGTTGCATTTTCTATTTACTTACCGGAAAATATTCTTTTATACTGCCCGTACTAAAGTCACATCTCTCTTTTCTCACATTCCTTCCACAGATTATGCGCTACCGCGCAGAATTCGCTAAACAAGGAAATTCATTCACAAAAGCGGAAAAAGGATTAAAACCGGAAAGTATTTTTTGGAACTATTTTGTATTAGGTAAAAAAAGATACAGCGAAATCATTGAAAAAAAACAATCGGATATTCCCGTTCTCTATTACGAAGAATTCATCCAAAAGAATTTTGTAATAAAACATAGAAAAACAGGGCTAAGGATATTTACTCATCCAATAAGTATATTTATGCTTATCGCATTACTTATTGTCGCTCTATGGTTTGTGCAAAAAAAGATAATAGCATCAGGCGAAGAAGGTCTGGTATACGCAAACCCCTGGCGGATATTTACACTATATAAATATCTTTGGTATGACACCGGTACAGGCTACCCTATGCCGTTAATGGTTCCTCGAGCTCCTTACTTTGCTTTTGTGGGTATGATAAAATCAGTAACTTCGGACTGGATAGCGCAAGCAGCAGTGTTTTATCTTCTAATCATAACTGGGATGACCGGCATGTACGCACTAGCCAGGGAAATGAAAGTAAATAAATATCCGGCAATTATTGCCTCGCTTTTTTACTTTTTTAATTTGTACACCATGTCCCAAGTCTGGGGAAGGCTACTCTCCAATGGTCACGTCGCGTGGGCATATCTCCCATTATTCATTTTAATTTGGATAAAAGTTCTCTCGACGAAAAAACTAAAGTGGATCGGAGCAATCATCGTTTCTTCATTCATTTTTTCAAATGCCTTTGGCCATCCTGCATATTTGGTAACATTCTGGATACCGGTTTTATTATATGGACTATATCTGCTTAACAGCGAAAGAAAAAACAATGTTAATAGTATAAAAACAATCAGTATTGGCATCATAGCGTTATTAATCTGGACGGCGACAAACTGGTGGTGGATACATCCCTTTATTGCAATGGGAAAATCCGCCTTTGTCATAACAGGAAATCCCCAGGAGAATTACGATTCACTGCGCGGGGTCAGCCAATACTTCCCGACAACACAAATACTACTCCTCAAGCAGACATTCATTTTTTCGGAAGCAGTATTTAAAGGCTGGTATTTAACACCACAGGCAATTGCACTAAGCATTTGTGTTTTGATCATAGCGATCATAGGGTTAATAGGTAATATAAAAAAGCGCTTTACACTTTTCCTTTTACTGCTTTTTCTGAGTGCACTTTTTCTGAGTAAAGGAACTAACCCACCCTTAGGTGAAAGGTTCTATGAAAATCTTTTCGCTTTCATTCCTGCAACACAGTCACTGCGAAATTCCTATGAGAAAGTTGGGATGATATTAATAATCCCGTATGCAATTTTCTTCGCACTTGGAATTGAAATAATAAATAATCAGGTTAAAAACAAAAAAATAAGTATCTTATTAAATACTATAATTCTGGCTACCTCATTCGGAATACTGGTGTGGCCAATCTGGACCGGAGATTTATATGGAGGTAGCGTATCAAACACACGAGTAAAAGTGCCTGAGTATTATTACGAAGCCAACACGTACCTTAACAATCAAAAAAACGATGGAAGAATCCTCATGATGCCTATTATCCCCGGAGATGGAATTGCGTACGACTGGGATGAGGGCGGATACAGTGGCATCGATCCAACTGAGCACCTCCTAGACCGCACGGCGGTCTCAAAAATACTACGCATGAAATATTATGATGAAAAGTATTTAAATCTCTACAAACAATTTGAAGAGAATAACGAAGACGAATGGAAAAAACAGTTAACCGAAATGAATATACGCTATTTAGTCGTTCGAAACGATATCTCAGGATATCAAAAAAACAGCGTTGAGACAATAAAAAAGTTGCAAGAATACAGTCAAATCGAAAAGAGGAAAGCATTTGGTAAACTCAGCATATATGAACTAACTACACCGCAAGCAAATCATTTCCAGGTACTCTCAGACAATCCCCCAACAATTACGTACAATAAAATTGACCCGACCAACTACTTGGTATCCGTAAAAAACGCTACTGAAAAATTCAATCTGGTCTTTAAGGAAACATTTAATGACGCGTGGATTGCATCTATTGATGGTCAACAAGTAAAAAGCCACACGGTAAAATACAATTACGCAAATTACTGGGAGATAAATAAGATTGGAAGCTATACAATTAGTATACAATTTAAATTATGAAATTTCTTTTTATCGCAAATGCAGCAGTCGGCAAGGGATTATCCGGATCGGATCGTATCTTCATAGAGCTGGCCAAGCGATGGTCGGCATCGGGAAACACAGTTGAAATTGCAGTATGGGAAGACGGATTCACTATGTGCGAAAGAGAAGGATTAAATGAATCTGCTCAAAATGTCACATTTTATAAATGGTTTATCGGCAGAGCAACTAAATTCCCCTTCATCATAAATTACATTTTTCGCATACTATCTGGAATATACTATGCGTTAACCATTAACTATCAGTTTCTTAGTGAAAGAGAATCCAACACATACATATACTCCTGTTCAGATTTCTGGCAGGATGCAATTCCTGCTCTAATAATTAAAGCGCGTTACCCGCATGCACGCCTTATTGGCTCATTCTATCTTGCTGCCCCGAATCCTTTTAAAGGCTTTTATGAAGGAAAAAAAGCACAAATTCCATCGCTCAAGGGGGTAACATATTATCTGCAACAGTTGCCGATTTATGCACTCTTCAAAAAATACGCCTATGTAGTCTTTGTAACAAGTGAACCTGATGCTAAAAGATTCACCAACACCATTGTTATAAGAGGCGGTGTAAATGTAGAAGCCGCAAAACGGTACACTCCAACGTTCAGCTCGGAGAACAAAAAATATGATGCAATTTTCCTTGGAAGATTTCATCCTCAAAAAGGTGTGCTGGAATTATTAGATATATGGGCCAAAGTAGTATCTAACAAACCAGATGCGAAGCTTATCATGTTAGGGGATGGACCGTTAATGGATGCAGTGATATCCAAAAAACAGATGCTTCACCTTGAAAATAATGTAAAGTTGGTTGGATATTTATTTGATGGTGAAGAGAAATATAATTATTATAAAAACACGAAAATTGCAGTTCATCCAGCAGTCTACGATAGCGGAGGTATGGCCGCGGCAGAAGCTATGGCTTGGGGACTTCCAGGAATCTCCTTTGATCTGGAAGCACTAAAAACATATTACCCGAAAGGGATGAGCAAGATTCCGTTTGCTAATTACGATGCGTTCGCGCAGGAGATTCTTAGTTTAATGAGTGACAAAGAAAAATATAGTACACTTGCAAAAGACGCTCGAGACTTAGTACTGAACGAATGGGATTGGGACAAAAGGGCTGAGCAGATTATAAATAAACTATAGGAAATATATGATAACTCCATGCCTTGCCTGCCGACAGCGTACTTTAAATGCTCCGTAGCAACGCCTGCCAATACCTTAGCTCGGTTGCATACTCAGTCTACTTTATGCTTTCTAACATGCGTACAGGCGAAGGTGGAGATCTACGCGCGATAGGGAAAAAGTAATATGACAGAAATTATTGCAATTGTTCCAACATATAATCAGAAAAAGTTTCTCATCGAAGGCATCGAGTCACTGCTCTTGCAAACTTTTCCAATTCAGAGAATCATCATTATCGACAACGGTTCAACGGATGGAACCGTTGAAGAACTAAAATCAAAATACAATTCTAATCAGAAAATACAGATTATTGCTCTTCCCGTAAACACAGGGGTAGTCGGTGGAAGAAATGAAGGGATAAAACAGGCGGGGAATTACGATTATCTACTCTTCTTTGACCACGACATGGTTGCAGAACCACATATGCTTGAGGAGTTACTGAAAACTGCCGAATCAAGTGAAAATATCGGTATAGTTACACCAAAAATATATTATTGGGAAAATAAAAAAACTATCTGGTCAGCGGGCACAGATATAAATCTGACTACAGGACAGAATTTGTTTCGAGGAGGTGAGGATAAAGGACAGTATGAAAAAGTGGAACAGGTTGGAATTGCCCCGGCGGTTCTTCTAACAAAGAAAAAAGTAATTGAAACAGTTGGTATCTTTGAGACGATCTATTATCACTCCTACGAAGACACCGATTATTGTTTCCGGGTAAAAAAAGCAGGCCTAAAAACGTTTTATACTCCAAAAGCTATTGCATATCACAAAATTCCATATGATACCGATCGCGCCAATATACGGTTGCTGCAGTTATCCTTTCTCGTAGCCCGAAACAGAATTATCTTTATGAGAAAGTTTAGTCCGCACTTTTTTATATTTCTTTTATTTATACCGGTTTTCCTGGTATATTACATAAAACTTGCTATTTCCTATCGAAAGTATTCCGCCATAAGTGAGTATATTAAAGGAACCATAGTAGGTTTAACAATAAAAATATGAACTGTGTAGTGTGTAACCATTCCGATCTTACCCCTGCTTTAAAGGATATAAAAAATCCCAGACTTCCACTCGGAGCTCCAACGTACCAGTACCTAAAGTGCAATAAGTGCGATCTTTGGATGCTTGATCCGTATCCCTCTCAGGAATTATTAAACCAAATATACGACAGCTCATATAATTTATACGAAGACACCAGTGAAGGTGTAATTTCTAAAATATTGAGTCAGTTCTCACCAAGTAGAATCCAGACAGTCACTAAATATCTAAAGGGAAAAAGTAACCTGCTCGATGTCGGGTGTGGCAACGGTACTTTTTTACAGCAGATCAACGGCAGAAACGTCGAAGCCTATGGCACTGAGTGGAGTGAATATGCCGCAAGGCTAGCTAAGCAGAAAATAAATCAGGAACATATTCATGTCGGTGAACTCCAGGACATCCCCTGGAAAGAAAAATTCAACTGCATTACTGCCTGGCATGTTCTCGAGCATAATCGCCAACCCAATAATTTCATAAGCAGCATTAAACAAAAGATAACTGATGACGGCTATTTCATACTCGAAGTGCCCAATAGCAATTCTGAGGTGCTCAATCGAACTAATAAAAAATATGCCTGGTTCTCAATTCCGGAACACGTTACCTACTGGAATGAACGCGCGCTGCAAGATCTTGCAAAGAATCACGGATTTGAAGTCCTGGAGTCTCGTACACCGTTCGCCATGCCGCTACTTTATGCAAAATCTCGTACAAACTCTGCGATTCAGAAATTGGAATCACTTGTAGTGCAGTGGCGTGCATCCAGGAATAAACGGGGAGATATCATAAGACAAGTGTGGAAGGTGTGCCCTTAAAAATATAGTAAAATGACAGAGCCTAAATACATCACTATGGAAAAAATCGCAATAATCATCGCAAATTATAACGGTAGAGCTTTTCTTGAAGTCAGCATCCCGGCCATATTAAAAAGCACCTATTCTAACTTCAATCTGATCGTCTGCGACGATGCTTCAACTGATAATTCAATGGAGTATTTGCGTCAATTACAGCAGCAGGACAATAGAGTAATTTTACTGCAAAACGAAACGAATAAAGGGGCAGCAGCCACGCGAAACTATGCGGTAACAAAAGCTGAAGAGTCGCTATTAATATTCCTGGATAACGACACTGAAGTTGATCCAGGTTGGATAGAGCCACTAATAAAACTGCTCTCTTCAGATAAAACCATTGGTGGAGTTCAAAGTACCCTGATCGACTATCACAACAGAGATACGATTCAGTTGACAGGCACACACCTCATCCCTCATGTTTTCTGGAGTATTCCTCTTGAAGCAGGACAAAAAGTCAGCTGGCGGATCCGGGAAAGCCGTGAAATCATTGCTCTGTCAGCAGCAATGGCTGTGCGAAAAGACGTGTTCATCAACGTAAAAGGTTTTGACGAAGTGCTCGGAGTATACACTGAAGATATTGAATTTTCGTTGCGAATCTGGATCTCCGGTTATAGAATTGTCAGTTGCCCTGAATCAATTGTGTATCATTGGACAAAAAGGGTAGAGGATCGGAAATCAATGTTTGCCACAAAGGAACGGATTTACTTTCACTTGGCAAAAAACTCAATTCGTAGCATTTTGAAAAATTATGAATTAAAGCATGTTATATACTACCTGCCTGTTGCCGTGTTCGTCATTACAGCACGAATGGCAATTGTAATTAAAAACAGTGACACTTCTGTCATTAAAGGAACAGTAAAGGGATTGGTGTGGTCACTCTTCAATTTCGGCAGCACCTTAAAAGTCAGAAATGAGGTAGAATCGATTATACGTAAAACATCGGATACAGAAATTATGAAAAAGGTATTTACTAAGAAAAATTTAATCACTATATATAAGGAATATTTCACTTGAGTAACTCAGCTACCCCTCCACTCGTTTCGGTAATTATTCCTAACTATAATACGCGGGAATATATCGAAGTATTTTTGAAAAGCCTCTTAAGCACCAACTATCCTAATTTTGAAGTAATAATCGTTGATGATGGTTCAAACGACGGCTCAAAAGAGTATCTAAATCAGTTCGCTGAAAATGACCAGAGGATTAAGGTACTAAACACTTTGCGAAAACGTGGCTTAACCAATAGTCGTAACCGGGCTCTTGAAGTCGCAAAAGGCAAATATATCGCCCTTTCTGAAACGGACATGAAATTTGATCCGGAGTGGATGTCCGAAGCAGTTAAAGTATTCGAGACAGATACATCAATAGGCGGAGTTAGTGGAAAGGTTAGAGACATCGACCATCCCGAATTGCTCCAGGCCGTGGGTCTTAAAATAATTCCTCAAATCGGCTGGGTTTCAGCTGTAGGATTTGCCGAAAAAGATTCGGAATATGACGCAAGGTCACAGGAGATCAGTATGGGGGCGGTGGGGACATTTATTCGAAAGTCAGTGATCGAAAAATTGCGGGGATTTGACGAAGAAATGGACCGTATTGATGACATCGATCTAGGGTGGAGAGTCTGGGTAAGTGGAAACAGAGTGGTAAGTGTTCCAAGCTCAATCACCTACCATGTAACAGTAAAGCCATGGAGTATTCGTAGAAAAAGTGTTACTAAGATTCAACAGGAAATGGCTTCAATTAGAGTAATTCGAATGATTATCAAAAACTACGAGGCCACAAATCTACTTAAATATTTACCGCAAGCGTGGTTCTTACTGATTGCACGAGCTGCACTCAACCTAGTAAAAGGAAACCCGTATCCGTTAATAAGTCTGCCGATCTCAATCTGGTGGATAATCAGGACGCTCCCTGACACGCTTGAAGAAAGGCGTTATTTAAAACAAATACGGGGATTCTCCGACGAACGCATCTTCAATGCAATTATGGTTAAGGGAAACCTAATTGAAGTATTCCAATCATGCTATAAAGATACGAACGAAAAATTAAAAAGATTTACGAAAAAAAGCATATGAACAAAAAGATGTACTGCCAGATTTGCGAATCAGATAACGAATTTATAAAAGTAGTCACCATTAAAAATCAGAGGCCTCAGGATTTTTCAGCTAACGAATTCACTTATTATCGTTGCTCAGTATGCACTTACTATTTGCTCGACCCGAAAGTCTCGCCTGAGGAGATAAATAAGATTTACGAAAAAGAGGAGTATTATGAGGAATTAGCATCGAAGCCAAAAAACAAGTTTCTCACTGCATTGTTTCAGTTTAAATTGTTCTCGTCATATCAAGATTTCACAAAAGAGAATATAAAACTAGTGAGTAAGGTACTGGATATCGGATGTGGTAATGGAGAATTCCTGGAAAGCTTACAAAAAGATGGATACACTGTGTATGGCTTGGACCCGTATCCTGTTGCTGTTCAAAACACAAAGAAGAAAATAGGCGACAATAAAGTTTTTTCAGGGTATATTAGCGAATTGAAAAACATAAATGAATCCTTTGATGCAATAACAATGTGGCATGTGCTGGAGCACGTTCAGCATCCATTGCAGGATTTAAAAAAAATCAACGAAAAATTAAATGCGGAAGGTAAAATTATAATTGAGGTTCCAAATGCCGATTCGCTTGCTTTCAGGATTTTTGGCCAGGATTATAATTACAATATGATTCCTGAACATATTCAATATTATAATCCGAAAAGTATCACAAAATTATGTAACAAAGCAGGATTTAAGATCATTAAATGTTACACACCTCCTAGAGCACTACTAAACTTCGCGCTTAGTTTAAAAAACAAATGGAACGATCAGATTACAAGCACACCTTTGAAAGTCGTATTTTTTCTTTTAGCTACACCGGTGTCAGTGCTCTTTATTTCCATCTCATCAATTATGGATCAAGGCGAAGTGTTACGTGTTGTTGCACAGAAAGAATAAATTATAATTGCAATTCTGCACCTTTTTTTAAGGGATCAAGGCAATAATCTTTCCAGGTCTCAAGTCTTTTGCGACCATCTTCTATTCTTGGTATTATAATATCGTTCTTATCCAGTTCAAATTCATAAAACTGGTTAGGATCAAATTTCTTTCCCGATTCTTCATATTCGCAGATAAAATTAGCAGCCTCTGTCATTGATTCTGCATACTGTGGAAGTTCATGTCCAAAAGGTAGATTTCCTACCAATCCAAATGTTTCTTTGTCAAAAAACATTTTCATCACTCGGACAATATCTGTTCGAGTCCATAGAAAAATAATAGTGGGAGGTTTTTCAAAAGCTACTTTTTCGGCTACTACTTTCCAATTGCGAAGTATTTTATCTGTGTCTCGGAATTCAGTCTGATCAGCAATCGCAGTTTTCAGTTGAATATAATGAAAATAATAATACGAGATGATTCCTGTCACGCAAATCACGCCCACAGCTGCAACAAAAGGCTTAAAATAAGCGTTAATTGGAGAGTGTAATAGCGAGATAAGCGAGTGAGTAATCAGGTAAAAACAGCAGGACATCGCAATAACTAGAAACACCGATGAAGAAGAAAAATATCTGCTCTCAGTATTTGAATAGCTCATGGGCATAAAGAGCCAATTGGGGACATAAAACATAACCATTGCAGTGGCACAAATCAGCAGCGTAGATGCGATATATTGAAACCGTCTAAACTCACAAAGTCCAATATATAATAAGGTTAGAACAGTGAAGAAACCAAGACTTGCGACAATCATGTGAGAAAGGTTAAAGAAATATGAATAGTCAATCATTTCTAAATAAGCAAAGAGGCCTACCCATACAGTGCCGCATAACAGCACTAGTATTTTGCTAATTGTAATCAAGACAGGAGGTTTTTGAGAATATCGCCCTAAGTAACGATCAAGTAATTCATAGGCAACAATTCCGGCACTAAAAGCTAGTCCAAGCAGTAATACACTTCTATATGATTGCAGAGTAATCAAATCAAGTAGTGAAAGCGGATAGATAAGTCTACCGACTGACACAATAAAAGGTTGAAAATGAGAAATAAACTCATCATTTTTAGAGACAAGAATCATTATTAAATTTGTACGTATTTTAGTCGAAACATAGGCAACATCCTTAACCGCAAACGTGATAAGCACAAACAGTAGCACCATGGTAATCAAACCAATAGCGATATATTTTTTTCTTAACTGAGGATGTGACACCGCAGCAATCCGGATTGCTGACCAGATAGGAATAAGAATTAGTCCTGCAACACGAATCGTATAAAGGTAGCTTGCTACGAACAGATATATGAATGCCCACACCCAATTACGACGTAATCCAGTCTCAAAATAGGAAAAAAGAGAGGAGAGTCCGACCAACACCAGAGAAATAAATATAAAATGCATATGGTGAAACACGTAATAAGTCGACTCAATACCAGTACTCAGTACGGTAAACAGGAGTGACGCAAGCATCGCAATGGTTATGTTCCTGGTCATTTTCCACGTACAAAAAAAGAGTGAAACGATTGTTACTATACGAATAAGTATGCCGGATAGATTATAGGGATAAGGATTTAAACCCCAGAAACTATACAAGGCCGATTCATACCAGGCCTGCCCATAACTATACCTTCCTGCAATAGGAATATCCCATCCTACAAAAGGTTTTAATATAAAGTTAACGGGCACCCGGATATGCCAAAGTACGACAAAATCATCACCTTCAAAAAAAAGCGGTAAAATGGCAGAATACAGGTAATACGTTATAATTCCAAGTAAGGTCAGAAAAAACAAAAGAAACACGTTTCTGCGCCGCGTTAATAGCATCAGCTTATGTTACCAAATATAAACAGAATAAAAAATGGACTTAAATTCGTGAAGCTCTTACTCAAAAAGAGATTGAGAAGACTAACCGGCAAACAGGTAATTGAAGTAATCGGCGATAGTCACACCCTCCTCTTTCAGAGTGAATACTTCAACATAAACTATATTGGTCCGGCTACTGCATACAACCTCGGTTCAACAAACAGTACAAACAAAAGCCGTGATCAGGTTCTCAGAGTGATTGAAGAAGGACAAAAACATGGTTCAAAATATTTTCTTTTTGTCTTAGGCGAAATAGACGCAAGAATTCATATCTATAACCAACATAAAAAAAAGAATCTCCCCATTGATGAGTGTATATCTTTCGCCATTACCCGGTATCTAGAATTTTTGGGTGAAATACAAAAGAAGAATCCTGTAATACAAATTATTATTTGTAATATCTTTCCTCCAGGTGAGCAGGATAATGTATATAAGTATGAATATTATGCGGACCGTAATACCCGCATGGATATTACAAGAAGAATGAATAATGAGATAGAAAATCAAATAGAAGAGAAAGCGTTCATATACATAAATGTCTATAGTGCTTTACTTGACGACCGGGGTGAAAGAATAAGTAAGTACATTTTTGACGATATACATTACAATTGTGATATTCTTCCGTTAATAGAAGCAGAAATCAAAAAGAATATACCGGAAATTTAATGAAAAACTCACTCAAATTAGCAATACTCCTTTTCGTAATCTCATCTCTAATAACGCTGGTTTGGTTCAATGCGGGAAAGACACTGGCAACGGGAGAGAGCGGACTACCTTTCTACAATACACAGGGTCTCCTTAGTTTTCAAAAGAACACCTGGTCACAAGGGGCGTTAGGGTTGCCTTCCGGAGCGGCGTTGGCATCGTATCCATTCCTCCTATCGATCATCTTTTTTCATAACCTTGGAGTTCCCGATGTATATATGCAAGCTGGATTTTTTCTGATGTGCCTATTTATAAGCCAACTATATACGGCCAGATTAGTAAAAATCATGATTCCACATGAACATAATGAAAATTACATATTTTATCTTTTTGCTTCGCTCTTATATGTTACTAATTTATTCTCGATGGCGAATATTTGGAATAGATTTCAATATACCTTTATTATCTTCTATTCGCTTGTCCCTTTCATCCTATTTTCATCAATAAAGCTCTTCAAAAATCGTTCTTATTTGTCCGGGCTCTGTCTCATAATCGTAACAACATTTTTCAGTATCGCTTTCTCTTCAATTCCATTGATGGTACTTCTTTGGACACTCATAATCTTCATAGGTCTAATGGAATCAATATTAAGTAACTCGCTTAAAGTAATGAGATATATTCTCATCTCATTAATGACTCTTCTATTGCTGTGGATGGCGGCCAACGCGTGGTGGATGATGCCATTCATTAAAACACTCACTTCATCTTCATATCTGACTCAAACTGCTTATAGTTCAGTTGGGAATTTTGAAACCTTTCTTCAAATGAGCGAAAATCTAGGGAATTTTTCATACATATTTAGACTAATGCATAAAGATTTTTTTAATAACATCGCTCCGGTTTGGGGGAACTTCTATAATCAACCAGTTGGAATTCTCCTAACTTATTTGCCAGTGATTCTTGCTCTCTACCCGCTAACAAGGAAAATTACAAACAGGTTCTTATACATATTCTTGTTTATGGCCTTGTTTGGAATATTTCTCGCAAAGGGTTCAGGCCCGCCCTTTGGATTCATCTTTATTTTCCTGTTTGAAAACATAAAAATTATAGAGTCCTTGAGAAATCCATTTGAAAAAATTGGACTATTTATTCCGGTATCATATGCCGCTCTTTCAGGTTATTCGTTATATGTAATCCTCGAAAATCTGAAAAAAAAGAAAAAATTCGGCGCCCTAGTAATAATTGTTCTAATGGTTATAATAATTCTTCCCTATCCATTCTGGTCAGGCTTACTTTTTACAGGAACTTTTCATCCTCAAAATAATCCTGAAATTGGATACAAAACAGAAGTGCCATCATATTACAAGGACGCTGACAAATATCTGGCAAATGATCCCAACCCTTTCCGTCTGATCGCTGTTCCTTTAAAAGGGGAGGGAATTAACTATAAATGGGAATATGGGTATGCTGGAGTGGAGCTGTATAATGGTTTATTTTCCCGCCCGGCAATTTCATTTGCTACTTCAATCCAATTCTATACTCCTATCGCTAATCAGGTCGAACAAATTGCAATGCTCTACCCTGAACGCCTAATTCAAATGATGCAAATACTTAATGCTAAATATCTAATAGTACGAAACGACGTAGACCATGCTATAAGAGAAATGACTCCCTCAGAAGAGCTAAGCAAAAAGATCCGATCCAAAGAATCCCAATTACAGTTGTCACAATCATTTGGAAAGCTGGATTTTTATAATTCTCCTGAGACGGGTGAAAGTAATAAAATATATATCGCTTCAAATGTTATTCAGTATCCCCATACCGAAGAGTATCTTTTTACTAATGTTCTCGCTCATTCCAACTACAACTTCACTGATATTTTCGTAAAGGACACCGATAAAATCGAGTCGTTAAATGGTCAGTTAAAGCAAAAAATATATACACCGGTAGTTAAAGAAACAGATCAGGATATTTCTTCGATTGGTACCGACTTTATCCCTGTAGAGGTACCAGTAGTTAGCCGCGATAATGCATTATTGGAATTACCTCACGTTAGCACACTTCCTGACAGCAGAATGTACTTTTTTGCCCATATCCGTGAGCAAATTATGCGCTCCAATAAGAAGCAGATATGGTCCGATAAACAATTCGATACGCTACGATTTGCCGGCAAGCGCCTTGTCGAAACGTACAAGCTAATCGAAAAAAAGGCCTCTCCCGACCTGATAACTAAATCTTCTGATGAGTATTATAAAAATCTTATGCAAGTTGAAAGAGGATATATTCTTAGTTTCAAAGGAATTCCTGCAGAGCTTATGCGCCACAAGCATGTAATCGATATGATTAAACAGCATGGCGTCAATAGTAATAAGTTCGATGGCTTGCGGAAATCTGATGAATACCTTTCTATCATTTTTGATAAAGGAATTCCTCTTAATGGAGTAGCCAATGTCAAAGTAAAACGCAGCAAGTATCTAATTTCTGTAGACGAATCGAAAGCATACCAGTTGCAACTGAAACTTATCTCCAATAAAGAAATACCCGAGTACAAAGAAGTTCTGATAAATGATAATAAATATATAATTAATAACGGAATCTTCCGTGATGAAGTAAACTTGAATCAAGGAATAAATGTAGTCGATATTCCTATCAATAAAATTAGCCCGAATATTTCTGATGAAATACAAAACATTGCTGTGAGTGTTGTAGATAACGATTTCTCCCCCATTTCAAATCAGAAACCCCACATGACTTTCACAATGCTTAACAGCGCAAAATATAAAGTGCATATCAAAAATGCTACAGCACCGTATACCTTAGTCCTTTCTGAATCTTTTCATCCCCTTTGGAAAGCCAAAATCAACGGACAGAAGGAGATTCAGTCCGGCAATCACTTTCTAGTCAATTCTTATGCAAACGCCTGGCATATTACAGATACCGGTGAATATGATATAGAAATTGAATTCGGTGCTGAAGGTAGTTTTCGGTTAGGGAAGATAGTTACATTCATTACCGTTACTGGATTATTTTTAGCAATAGGAGCAATACTGGTCAAAAATAAACAAAAAGCGGGGACGAAGAAGAATGTTTCTTAAAGTATTTATTTCACCATTCGATTTCATTTGGACATTAGTACAAGCTACAATGCTTGTCATTTTAATCCTCATTATAAGAAAGTATCATATACTTCCTCAAACAGTTGCAAAAAATGGTTTTTACCTTTTATTCGTGGTAATTATTTTAAGTATGTTTAAGCTGGACGACTACGCAGGCATATTGGCAGAGTTTGCATGGATTTGCTTTGCAGTCTCTCTGGTTCAGCAATTTGCATACTTTATAAAAACAGAAAACAAGTTGATCAAAAAAGAATGAAATATATAAAACTAAATAGTATTACTCCATTTTTAATTACAATCTGCTTAATTTTATGGGTTTTTCTCAATTGGTTTAGTTCACCAGTTACATTGGGAGGTGACTTCAATTTCGTAAATTATGACCAGTTCAGAATCTACTCACAACGCCCATATGTATGGGATTACAACCTTAATAACGGTTTTGGACAGATAACCTTATTCACATTGCCATTCTTTTATTATTCATTTATTGCATCCTCACTTACAGCGTTTATTCAAAATCCTTTTATTTTACATAAAATAATATTTCTCTATCCCTTGTTATGTATCACTGCAATCTCTGCCTATCTTTTAGCGCGTCTAACAGTAAAAAATAAGTGGGCTCAGGCTATCGTTATCATTTTGTATATGCTCAATCCTTACTTTATTATGCTCACCTCAGGTGGACAAATGGGTGTTGCCTTTGCGTATGGGTTGGCGCCTGTTGTATTTGCGGTACTATTAAAAACACTTTTAATCATTAACGCTGCAAGCCAAGCGGGTACAAAAATAAAATGGTATCTCGTAAGTGCACTCGTCATAGCAATACATATATCCTTCGATTCACGATTGGCCTTATTAATTCTCCTGACAATAGACCTGCTATATCTCGCCAATTGGATTTATTCGGTAGAAAAGCGAAAACTCGCGTGGGAGTACCTCACACTGTTTAGTTTGACCGCCATTATTGTTGTAGGATTCCACGCGTATTGGATTCTACCGTCACTATTTGTACAGAGTGTGTCTTTGCCAAAAGGATATGCAACCCGGCAGGCAGTTGAATTTTTCAGTTTCGGTCGTTTGGCTCACTCGCTCACCTGGACTCATCCCAATTATCCTGAAAATCTTTTTGGTGTTGTCAAAGAAGTAAGCGGTGTTGCCTTTATTATTCCAATTTTAGCGTTTTGGAAACTCAGACAAAATCGTAAACTCGTCATTTACTTTTCATTCTTAGCACTCGTCTCAGCCTTTTTAGCTAAAGGCACAAATGAACCTTTTGGCGGTATCTATCATTGGGCATTTCAGCATCTGCCGCTGTTCAGTTGGTTTCGAGATTCAACAAAATTTTTTCTACCTTTAAGTCTCTGTTATTCAGTGCTAATAGGATTAGCAGCTCAGGAATTGTTTCAAAGTAAATTAAAAAGCGCATCTAAAGCCCTTATATTCACCATTTCCATCCTCAGTATTGTATATATCTGGTATCCAACCCTCTCTCACCAGGTCAATGGCACTTTGGCGCATCGCAACTATCCACAAGAGTTTCAGTCGCTTGAGCAAATCTTAAAAGAAGATCAGTCATTCGGCCGGGTGCTATGGATCCCGTCGAGAGAAATGTATGGATATACAGATAAAAATCATCCACCGGTTTCATTGGTGGAGCTGCGCAATTATCCTGGATGTCTTCCTGTTTTTTGCCTACCGTTGCCCGATCAACCCAATCCGGATAAAAAAGAATTTACTAAGGAAGACTTATTCGCCCAGATAGATGCTCAAACAGACATTTTTACAGCCCCTAATACTGAAGCGTTATTTCAACAGCTCGCAATAAATTATATTGTCATCTCTCCTGATATCGATCGTAATATATATATGTATGACCAGAAATATAATGCAGAAGTAAAGAACCGGTATATACAGAGGCTTGCTTCAGTTAACTGGATAAACCCTTTAATCATAGATAATGTAAGTGCATTTTCAAGTCGATCCAAAGGAAATTTATTGAACGGACAGTACACTATGGTTTCTCCCACAGAGTACGAAGTAGTAATCCCATCAAATACAGAAAAGCTCTTATTTAATCAGACATATGATAAAAACTGGAATTTGGTTCAAGGTAGTACTCGAGTAGGTGCAGGACAGACAGCAATAGGTATGCTGGAATTCTCCACGAAAGACGTAACCGCCGGAACAGCAAGAATTCAGTTTAGCGGACAAAGATATGCTTATTTCGGATGGACTTTTTCGATAGTTACTATTCTCACCACTTTGGTCACAATTATAATAATTAATTTGAATGGGAAGAGGCGGATATGAAAATACAGGACATCGTATTTATAGTCTTTGTAATGGCATTCATATTCAGAAGAGGAAGAGGACTCTGGCCAGCCGGAATAATCTCATTTTCTCTTGCAGGACTACTATTTTTAGTAGGAAACCTGTTCACCGCACAACGGTTTAGCTGGTACGGAGCTGGATTTTTGTTACTTTCAATTTTACAAAAAATACCGTTAAAGATATAATTCCTTCATGTCACAGATAACCGGCACAGTGTTACGAAAGAAATATCTTGAATTTTTCAAAAACAGGGGACACATCGCTGTTCCCTCGGCTCCGATGGTACCTCAAAATGACCCGACAACACTCTTTACCTCATCAGGAATGCAACCAATGATCCCATATCTTTTAGGGGAAACTCATCCCGAAGGGACACGGATTGTCGATTCTCAGCGGTGTTTTCGAGCTGAAGATATCGAGGAGGTAGGGGATAATCGTCATACTACTGCCTTCGAAATGTTGGGTAATTGGTCACTTGGAGACTATTTTAAAAAAGAGGAGCTTCCTTGGATTTTTGAATTCCTTACTAAAGAAGTCGGGCTTGATCCAACAAAGCTCTACGTCACTGTTTTAAGGGGTGATAAAGATACTCAAATTATTGATACAGAAGGTGACCTAAATACTCTGGATAAGGATAATGAAGCAATTAGCATCTGGAAAGATCTTTTTAGAGAGCACGGGATAGATGCAGAGTATGTCGATAATCCGGCGGAAAATGGTATGCAAAATGGACGGATTTTTGGCTATCCGGTTAAGAAAAACTGGTGGTCTCGCTCAGGGGTTCCTGCCAAAATGCCGCCGGGTGAGCCAGGTGGACCTGATTCAGAAATATTTTATGAATATTCTCACATTGAACACGATATGTCTTTTGGCCCTCACTGTCATGTTAATTGCGATTGCGGCCGATATGGCGAAATTGGAAATTCGGTGTTCATGCAGTATCAGAAACAGGATGATGGTTCGTTTAAAGAGTTAGCTCAAAAAAATATAGATTTCGGTGGAGGGCTCGAAAGAATACTTGCTGCAGCCTATGATAACGCCGATGTTTTTGTAACCGACCTTTTTTTGCCAATTATAGAGAAAATTGAGAAGCTAACGACTAAGAAATATGAAAATGAAAACACAAAGCCATTTCGCATTATTGCTGATCATATTAAAGCAGCCGTGATGCTGGCCTCAGATGGTGTTTTCCCTTCTAACAAAGCCCAAGGCTATTTGATGCGTCGTCTAATAAGACGAGCCATTGGAGCCGGACGCTCCTTAGGGCTCAAGGATAACTTCACTAAGGACATTGTTCCGCTTATTCAAACCATGTATGCAGATCAATACCCTCAGGTTACTGAGGCTGCAATTCTCGGAATCATTGAAGAAGAAGAAATGAAATTTAGAAAAACATTGGATAATGCTTTAGATGAGGTAAAAAAAGTATTCAGATCAGAATTAAAAACACATGAAGATATTTCTAAAGCAGCTTTCACCCTTTACCAATCCAATGGCCTTCCAAGTGACATATTCCTTGATGAATATGAAAAAGCCTTCTCGGAAACCATATCACTTGAAGACAGACAGTCCATTCAAGAGCAGTACGAAAAATTATTTAAGTCACACCAGGAGCTCTCACGATCATCCTCAGCCGGAATGTTTAAAGGTGGACTAGCTGAGCATTCCGAGCAGATTATTCAGTATCATACTGCAACACATCTCCTGCAGCAGGCACTTCGCAGCGTGCTTGGCGATCACATAGTACAGCGGGGTTCAAATATTACAAATGAGCGTCTCCGCTTCGATTTTACCTCAACAGAACGACTAACTCCCGAGCAAATAAAAAGCGTAGAGGAGATAGTAAACCAGAAAATTCAAGAAAAGGTACCAGTATACTTTCAAAACATGTCTCTTGAAATTGCGCGGAAAACAGGTGCAATAGGGCTTTTCGGTGAAAAATATCCAGACATAGTCAAAGTGTATACAATCGGCCCACTTCCAGAGTCGGGGAGAGTAGGGGAGAGCATTGAGAGTAGTAACGAAGTAGTACAAAGAGATACAGTCTTCTCCCGCGAGTTTTGCGGTGGACCACACGTTTCCAACACGTCAGAAATTAAAGGAATATTCAAAATTCAAAAAGACGAAAAAATCTCCAAAGATGTTGTACGCATAAAAGCTGTTCTTGAGATATGTTGACAATCCAACCGCAGTTTTAATTGCTAAGGTTAATGCCAAAACTTCAAACAAAAAAACAAATCACTAATTATTTCACCATACTGATTATCATGCTTTTCGTTTGCATCTGCAGATTACAAGAACGGACAATAATGGTTCTATTGACATTAATATAATAAGTTCATTACGATAAAGGTACTAGCGTAATCTCAGAATTACCTCTCACCTTATTATGAAGCTGCTTAAAACCTTGCCATACAAAAACAACAAAAAACAGAATAAACTTCTCCTGCTTATAAAATCCAATAAAAATCTAGTTGTGCTGTCCTCACTTCTTTTTGTAATCATTGCATCTACTCTGATTGCGGACGTCTCAGGAGTACTTCCTGTAAATCTTTCAATGTTACGAAGATTAGATGAAAGCGCAGCTGCTTATCCTCAATATGGGCCAGTAACATCATGCGACAACACAAAAGCGTATGACCAAACCGGATGCAAATACATGGAGAAGTGTACTGCAAAAAAGATTTGTGAATATAATCCTAATTGGATAAATGATTCTACCTCTACACAAAAGTTAGCATTGATGAAACAGATCGAACAAGATTATGGAGTAAAAATTCAATCATTAGAAAGTCGGGATGCAGCAGACATGCTAACCGACTTGATATTTAATATAGACGGACCTATATTCGGCAACTCGGCGAGAGATAGACAGCGAGACTTCCTTCATACATTATATCCCAACTTCGCCCAACAAGAGTTAGATGCTCTTTTAGATGGTATATATGCTGCCCAAAATAATACTCCCGAAGTAAAAGTGTTGATCCTAGGCTCATTGATGGCTGACTTCGCATCTCTGTTTCCTTTGGGTGGTGGAGGTGCAATAAGCAAAATCGACGCTGCCGGTCCACATTTACCGAAATTATTTAAGATAGGAAAGCTTGGAAGAAATATAAAAATTTCTAAAACTTCTATTTCCTTTCTTAAAACATTAATCGGACCCGCAGATGGTGTATTAAGCACTACGCAATTAACCGCACGCATAGAGAAAGCGGGAAATGCAGCCTTTCGAATTGTAGATCCCGGAGGATCAGGATTAGTATTTCCTATTGAAAAAGTGCTGTCAGCCACTGAAAGACAAGTTGTTGAAATCACTCTTGATACTTTTAAAAAAAAGGTTCCTCGCCCAACTGAAGGATTGCGCACCGTATTCTCACAAACACCTGAAGCCTTCACTACTTATAAGAATTATGCCGGTATACAAATCTTAGGAGTTACTCTGGAAGATGGCACTATGGTATTGCATGCCAATCTACTCACAAAGGGGATAACCTCACTTAGATACGTCGCAACACATGAAGCAGTAGAAGTAGCATATATGAAAGGTGGACTCGGAACACAATTACGGGCACTCTTACCTGCTAGAATTGATAAACTTTATAAGCTTGATGAAGACGATGTCCTATCGAAAATAAATGCTTTTAAGGAAGGTGTTGCTGAGCATTTAGCATTTGACATCGTAAAAGAACGACCGGGAAATGCTTATACTTTAGCGCGAAATAGGGTCGCAGAAATATTCCCTTCCGCATCAGATAAAGACCTGTTATATCAAGCTTTAAATACGGGCGATATTTCTAAACTATTGCAGGGTAAAGGGTGGAGTCTCGATGACTTTGCAGAGATTATCTATAATTTTCCGGATCTTTTAGTCCAAAATAATGTTCAGGATTTTAATTTTGCATATAATAAATATGCTCATCAACGTAATCAGTTTACATTATTCCATAACTTTCAAAATATTTTATCACTGCTTGCTCCGAAAACGGCATCCGCTGCCACTACTATTAAGTTAGCAGGCACGCCACCTCAATCAAATCTCAACAAAGATATAGGGTTTCTCATTAAAGCGCTTAATGGCTTAAACCAAGATATTGAAACTGACGAAGATGGGATTTCCTCGATGATTGGTCTGGCAGGAGTCGGTAGGTCTATTATCGATACAAAAAGAATCTCCTTGAATAATATAACAGTACCTAAAACAGAGGTGGGTGAATTCGGCTGGGGATACACACTCAGCAATGGCGGCACAGGTGGCAACCCGCCTCCTGCAGATGGAGGAGGTAGTGGCTCATGCCCAAGAAAGACATATGGTGCTAACGATTCATTACAAGGATACTTAGACAAACTTGAAATTAACGGATCTCTCCAAGGATGGGGTATAGATAAGGATAAAAAAACACATTCGATTGATATTCATTTTTACTTAGATAAACCAGCAGGTGAGGGAACATTTATTGGATCAACAACAACTGACGTAGATCGAACAGATATTAACACACGTTTCAATACATCAGGGCGACACGGTTTCAATTACATGATTCCAGACGAATATAAGGATGGGAAGGTGCATTGTATTTACACACACGGAATAGATCTCAATGGAGGATACAATATAGAGTTAGAAGGATCTCCAATACGCTTGAGTATACCTAAACCAGGTGAGTCGCCGAAACCAAGCTCGACCCCACGGATGTGGGAAATCGTAGGCCATGTTACCGACGAAAACGGAAAAGGGATCCCTGGGGTAAAGATGCAAATTGATGGTATGGGGGCAGCAGGGTATCAGAAGTCATACTTTCCGGTAACAAACGCGCAAGGAGTATTTAAACAAGGTGGGTTTATTGTATTTAGAGGATTATATAATGTAAAAGTGTTTGGCAATGAACAAAACCCACCAACAGCGCCAAGTGGATTTACAGCTCCAGCTCGAACCAACAATAGAAAAGGGTTTGCCAATGATCAATGTAGTAAAAATGATACATTGGTAGGTGCTACTGCTTATATGTGCCAGAAGGCAGGATCGAATGATTGCACGAGTGAAACTGGCGGCGGTCCACGATGTGTATTTGTCTACGGCAATATTTCACCTTACGGATTTTTAGATAAAACCAATGGAGATCAAATTAGTGGCTGGGCTGTTGACGGCAATGAGCAAAATAAATCAGTTGATGTTCATCTATACATGGATGGTCCTGCAGGTACAGGAAAGTTCTTAGGTATAGTTAATGCAAATCTAAAGAGTCCTGACCTTGGATATCCAGGCAATCATAGATTTTCATGGACAATTCCTCAACAGTATCGAGACGGGAAGACTCATAATGTATATGCTCATGCTATCGATACCAAAGACGGTAAAAAGAATGTCATTCTAAGTGGATCTCCACAATACTTCAAGCTTTCACCGGATTTCGGAGACAAAATTCCCGTAGGATGGTTAGATGGCTTTAGCAATGATATTGTTTCAGGGTGGTCACGAGATGACGACACACCTAACACTCCGACACGAGTAGATATCTATTTTGACGGACCGGCAGGTGGCAGTAAACCCGGTACAGGATTCTCAACATTTGCAAATCTCAATAGGTCAGACGTTGGAAAACATGGGTATAATTTCAACATCCCTGCAAAGTACAAAGATGGGCGAACCCACATCGTTTATGTGTATGGCATAAATACCAATGACAAAGGCGCAAATGCACAACTTTCAGGAACTCCCAAGACGTATAAGTCTCAAGCGCCTGTAACGACAGCACCAGCTCCAGCAGATAGAGCCCCGGTAGGATATTTTGACGGCTTTTATGGAGATCTAGCATCGGGATGGACGCGCGATGACGACACTCCTGCTTATGGACTCCAGGTACACCTATATGTCGGTGGGCCAGCTGGATCAGGAGCGGGTCATATCACAATTGCCAGTCTCAATCGATCAGATGTAGGTCCACACGGGTTTAATTTTAATATGCCTGCACAATACAAAGACGGCAAAAGTTATTTAGTCTATGCTTATGGAATTAATAGTAAGTCGGGGGGAACGAATACGTTACTTACAGGCTCACCAAAGACATATAAATATAGTCTTCCAGCAACCCCGGCACCAATACTAGACCGAGCACCACGCGGATGGCTTGATGGATTTTATAACGATGTCGTTTCCGGATGGTCCATCGACGACGACACGCCAAACACCGCAACCCGCGTTGACCTGTACTTTGATGGACAAGCAGGTTCAGGTGCAAAAGGATTCAATACCTGGGCTAATCTGTATCGATCAGATATTGGTAGTCATGGATATAATTTTAATATCCCGGCAAACTACAAAGATGGACAAAATCATACGGTATATGCGTACGGAATAAATACAAAAGCAGACGGTGCAAATGTGCTCTTATCTGGCGCACCAAAGACCTATAGATATACATCCACAGCTCCCGCATGCGGTGATCTTGTCGGACCGACATCAATTAAACTAGGTCAGAGTGCCACATACTCCGGCAATTTTGCATCGGCGCAAGGCAGCCTAGGTGTAGTAATTGGGTATGGAGCAAACGGACAATACCTGGGACCATGGCCACCACGTTACCCGGGCGGTACAAGTTACAGCGGTAGTTGGACTTTCACTCCTGCTTCAGCAGGTACCTATAATGTCGCATGCAGAGTATGGAACGATAGCATACAGGAATGTGCCGGGCTCAATGGGTGGGGTATACCAGCATGTGCAGGTCCAAATAGTAGAATAGTTCTTACGGTTAATCCGTAAGTATGTGGATTGACATCTCACAAGTAAAACCGCTATCGTTAAACTACAGTTAATAAATTGCTGAGGAGTTGAAAAGAATGAAATTACCTAATAAAAAAATAATCTATATTTTAATCATCTGTCTTGTCATTGGTTTATCAATCGCAATTATTCCTCAGATTGTAACCAATAAAAGTTTGTGGGAATTAATTTTTCAACAGGATCAATCACAGGCAACCTTACGACCGATAACAGCTAAAGCTCTTGATGATCACGGATGTAATACAGAGGAATGGCATTTTGTTATTAATCAGGTAGACACTCAGTCCCATGCTCCGGCAACTATATTAGTTGAGTGGGCGAATGGAGCAAAAGTAGCAGTGTCTCTCGAAAAATTCACTGGCGGTACTGCACATTATACAAACAAGTCTAATCTTAACTCTAAGGTAGTCTCGGCAACTACTCAGATATATGCATCCTGGAGTGGACAATTCAATCTTTCTCACGGACCTTGTGGATCAAACTCTGCTACGCCGACTCCAAGTGCTTCTTCTGTACCTTCCGGTACTCCCCGTCCATCAATAACAACATCCCCGGGAACTACCAGGTCGCCAAGTCCTACACCAACTCGAAGTCCTTCACCAACACCGACTGCCTCCCCAACGGCAAGCCCATCCGGAACTCCTCCTGTAGGCGGCCCATCTAATACGCCAACTCCTACAGCCAGTCCTACTAATACTCCTGCACCGAGTGCAACTAGTACTCCTCAGCCGTCAACGACATCAACTCCGGTTGTCGCCCAATCAACAGCGACTCCTCAACCGGATAACAGCGCCGTCGCCGCAGGGACAGACGAGCAACTACCAAAAGTAGGAACCGAATCAACAATTGTAATCTATGCGTTTGCCGGCATCTCTTTAACCTCAGGAGTAATTCTATTATTGAAAAAGAAGAAATATTACTAGGAGTGGTACGAAAAAAAGCGATTCTCTTCTAGCCGGCTGACCCGCAATGGCGAACGAAACACTGACACTTCTTCAAGGAATCAGAAAAGAAATGGCTACACAAGAGTCTTGGTGTCCCACTGATTCTGATAATTTAAACAGAAGATTGACCCAGTCTAATATTCCACTTGAAGGTCCTGTCAGAGATCGAATCCTGGATATAGCCCGACTGGCGCAGTTTCATTTACTTACAGATGCCGCTCTCATTGCAGTTGTGCATAATCCTGGAAGATTTGTAGGTATAACCTCAGCAACACTTATTAATTTTGAAGCAAGAAGAATCAAGGGTTAATTGAGTTCAAAACATCTCCCGTAACCGATTCGTGAAGGTCATGAACAAGCATCATTGCTTGACATCATATCCAAAACCCTCCACACTTGTAGTGTCCAGTACCCAAATTCTTAAACAGTTAAATTAGCTAAATAAGGGACAGCTGGCCAACCATATTTTTTAGCATACTCGTTCGGTGACAGGTTTTTGAGTCCTTCATGTGGTCGGGTATTATTGTA
>JALYQM010000005.1 GCA_030855825.1 bacterium | reverse complement strand
TCTGACCCGCACGAAAGGTTGAACGACTTAGCGACTGTCTTGAGCACGCGCCCGGCGAAATTGAAATGGCTGTGAAGATGCGGCCTAATTACACATGGACAAAAAGACCCCGTGAAGCTTTACTATAACTTGGCACTGAAAGTATATTTGTAACTCTGTAGGGTAGGAGGGAGCCGCAAGGCAACGATGAAACACCTCTGTTTACTTATATGCGATCTAACGTCAATCCCAAGCAAAAATCTGGGTGACGGACACTGTCTGGCGGGTAGTTTAACTGGGGAGGTTTTCTCCAAAATCGTAACGGAGAAGTACAAAGGTCAACTCAGTACGGATGGAAATCGTACGTAGAGCGCAAGAGTAAAATAGTTGGCTTAACTGTGAGACAAACAAGTCGAGCAGATACGAAAGTAGGTTCTAGTGATCTTCTGCTTCCTCGTGGGAGGGGCAGGGCTTATCGGATAAAAGCTACTCCGGGGATAACAGGCTGATCTTACCCAAGCGTCCACAGCGACGGTAAGGTTTGGCACCTCGATGTCGGCTCATCGCATCCTGGGGCGGTAGTACGTCCCAAGGGTCTGGCTGTTCGCCAGTTAAAGCGGTACGCGAGCTGGGTTCAGAGCGTCGTGAGACAGCTCGGTCTCTATCCTGTGTAATCGTTAGATCATTGAGGGAGGTCGCCCCTAGTACGAGAGGACCGGGGTGAGGAAACCTCTAGTGTGCCAGTTGTTCCATCAGGGGCATCGCTGGGTAGCTAAGTTTTTAAGTGATAAACGCTGAAAGCATATAAGCGTGAAGCACGTCCCAAGATGAGTGATCTTTTAAGCGCCCTCGGAGATGACGAGGTTGATAGGCAGCCGATGCAAGCATGGCAACATGTTTAGTCAAGCTGTACTAATAGCGCGTAACGAGCATGTTTTAAATAATTATTAGTTTACTAGTAATTATTGATCCCGCAGGGGATTAACATCACATATATTTTTAGGAATTACATTGTCTTTCAGGAGTTCGGAATCGGGAGAAACGAGAAATCCGCAAGGAAATTCTATCCATGGATCTTCCGGTTCCACACTTCTGTCTGCGTTCACTATTCACTTTTTAAGGTACTAACAGTACTTTTATAATATGGATTCAACAATATATCTTTGGCTAATAGCAATATACTCATTAATATGTGGATATTTAACTATAAAGCGTAAAAAAATAACTATAGTAAAATTCCATCATATAACACTAAATGGTACTAGTGCTATCCTTATGGGCGTTATTCTAATAGGTATAGGTGTATTTTTAATAGGAATATTAATCGCGAAACAACAGAGTTTAATTTAGTATCGGGTGGTTTCACTACACATTAGTAAAATCATCAGCGGTGCGGCTAAGCTTTAAATACTGTTGTTTCTCGGTTATTCGAGCAGCATGGACCCACCTCTTCCCATTCCGAACAGAGAAGTGAAACGTGTCAGCGGTGACGATACTAAGGTCGCAAGGCCTGGGGAAAATAACTCATAGCCGGGGATTAACATTTAAAGCCACCTTAACGGGTGGCTTTTTTGTATTTAAAAAAAGGCATTCTTATATTGACTCAACTTCCTACTTCGAGGTACGATACAGCTATTATTCAGTAAATTTGAAAGGATCGTTGTATTATGAACAAAAAAATCGTAGTAGTGGGGGCATGTGCCTTACTACTTGGAGCCTGCACACAGAAAACAGCAAGCAATGCGGATGATGCCATGGCTAGAACTGAGCCTCGACCCTCTGCTGTGGTTACAGCAAGTGAATCGCCAAAAGCTACCAATTCTTCGACATACGTATTTAAACTTGACCGAGTAGCAGCATCAAGTTCACCTACTGTTTCACCACGCGGATCCGCAGCAGCGAAAACAAATAATGCCAGTGACACTACACGCCTTGGTAAAGCTACCTTTAAAGAAGTTGATGGTAAGGTAACTGTTTCCATTGCTATGGAAAACAAAGCCGCTACAACCAGCGCTCAGCCTGCCCATATCCATGTTGGAGTATGTCCTCTTTCAGGAGCTATTAAGTACCCACTAACGAATGTAGTAAATGGAGAATCAGAAACAATTCTTCCTGCAGGAGTTACAATAACAACATTGAAAGCTGCCGGTCCATTAGCCGTAAATATCCATAAATCCGCTACAGAATTAAGCAAATACATCGCATGCGGTGATCTGGATTTTGTAAGAGGTCAGGATAACGCAAAAGAAAAGGAAAAAGAAAGTGGAAGCCCAAAGGCTACATATTCACCTAAAGCCTCACAATCACCGAGAGCTTCTGTAACACCAAGCCCTAAACCTTCAAAAACTCCGATTGCAACTCCTTTACAATAAAATTTTAAAGCAGTCAAAATTCAAAACCACCCATAAAAGGGTGGTTTTGCTTGTATAAAGACTATTAGTGCCATGATTGTACACTATAAGTATCTACCTATAAAAAGATATCCAATATATATCAAAAAACATCAAGTACTTATAAGGATAGCTCAATTAGATATCGCCCGTTGTATACATGCTGGTTTTCTGCTAAAATCACCCGTATCTATAAAAGAAATGAGGTGACACAAATGGCAAAAACAACCAATTCAGAACCTGAAACAATGGAAGAGCTGATGAAGGAATTCGAGGGTAAACAACTCGGAGTCTTCAAAAGCCAGACACTCGAAGGAAAGATTTTATCAATCAATCCAAAAGAAATGCTCGTAGATATCGGTGCTAAGTCGGAAGGGGTGGTATCAGGACGCGAACTCGATGCAGTACGCGAATACCTCAAGGACTACAATGTCGGCGATCCAGTAACAGTAACAGTGGTACAACCTGAAAATGACATGGGACAGGTAATGCTTTCTCTACGTCAGGCATCAGGTGAAAAACGCTGGCAGACATTCTATGAAAAATACGAGTCTGAAGAAGCAGTTGAAGTTAAAGGTATTGAAGTTAATAAAGGTGGACTTATCGTTGAAACAGACGGAATCCGCGGCTTTATTCCATCATCTCAATTTTCAGCACAGCATCTCGGTAAGATCAACGATTTAGTTGGTAAAATGATTACCGCAAAAGTAATCGAAGTCGACAAGAAATCAAATCGTCTCGTACTTTCAGAAAAAGCAATGCATCAGGCAGAAAGCCAGACAGCAATGAACACATTAGGTCCAGGTCAGGAGTACGACGGAATAGTATCATCAGTCCTGCCATTTGGTGTTTTCGTTAACATCAATGGCGCGGAAGGCTTGGTACACGTATCCGAAATCTCATGGGAGAAGGTAACTAACCCGGCAGATTACTACCGACAGGGAGACAAAGTTCGTGTTGCAGTGTTATCAGTAGATCCGGATGCAGGAAAACTTAACCTCTCCATTAAACAACTCCAGCCAAATCCATGGAAAGAATTAAGTGACAAGTATTCAATCGGCGATAAAATCAAAGGTACAGTAACCAAGAGCTCTGCCTACGGCGTATTCGTAAAAATCGACGACAAAGTTGAAGGATTAATCCATTCATCCAAAATCACCGATCCAAACGAATATACTCCGGGTAAAGAGATCGAAGTAGTTATTGAATCAATGAACGCAGAGAGTAAAAGAATCGCTCTCGCACCAACAGCCTAATACGCTAATTAAATATAAAAGAGAGGTTTATCAATAAACCTCTCTTTTATAGTAGAAACCTCAAAAGACAGCTTGACTCATTCAAGTTGAAATGTCATCGTATATCTAATATGGATGAAAACAAAGACTCAAACAACTTAAACCGCTTTTTAGTTGGTGGACTAATCATACTTATCATCGTGGGTATCTT
The DNA here is from genome assembly GCA_030855825.1 of bacterium. Taxonomy (GTDB): domain Bacteria; phylum Patescibacteriota; class Microgenomatia; order JALYQM01; family JALYQM01; genus JALYQM01. The sequence continues at coordinate 21,661 of JALYQM010000005.1, read as the reverse complement.
CCTTATTGTCTTTCTATTCTCCTTTAGAAAAGAAAATACAGGGAAAGCCAATCAACCTCCGGTAGAGCAAACCGCAAATTGGCAAGCGTATACCTCCACGCAATATGGACAAACAATCTCCTTTAAATATCCAAATTCTTACAGTACTCGTAAAGGAGGAAGACCATTCAATATAAATAATGAGGGACCATCTATTACAGTGGACCTTACATGCTCGAATTCAGATCAATGCAAAATATCAAAAGATAATACACTAGAAATAACCTTATATGAGAATCGTCAAAAGTGGGGCATTGATACTTGGATGCAAAAATCAGTAAATAGACCTCAGGCAAATTGCGAAAAGAAAGACGAGAGAGCTTCCTTAGTAAAATCAGAGTTCAAGTCTGAGCCTGCTTACGAATATACGTTTATATCAGATGGCCAGGGAATAGAAGGGTGCTTAGAAAATCCTATCAGTCAAACATTATATGGAAAAGATATCTTGTATATCAACAATCAAACAGTATTTAAGATTAGAAAAGTAGTAGTTGAAAAAGAATTAAAAAATGATTTTGACGAGATAATTCAAACTATAAAGGTAGAATAAATAGTATGAGTAAAATGAGTTCAATATATATTACAGGTGTTTTAGTTACATCTTTTGCGATGCTCAGTTTGGTATCACCAAAGGCGATAAGTGCCGAAGTAGGCTCTATTAGAGTCTGTAAAGTTATCGCAAACGCAGCAGGAGATATAACAACTGGTTCAGCTCAGCCAGGCAGACGCTTTACCGCAAGTTTCTTTGCACCTTCACAATTCGAAATAAACCGTAGTGCCTGTACCAGCCCAGATCAACCAAAAGATAAAGATCCTGTATCTCCTTTGTGTCCCGCAAGTGGAGTACCACCTACGACGAACTTCATAACACCGCTTACTCTTAATACCAAGCTGTCAGGCTTTCCTTCAGGCCCAGGAGGAGGTAATAATGCTATGTGCAAAACGTATACTAATTTACCAATGACATACTATTATGCAAATGATGACGGCTCAATAGTTCGAGGTGGCCAATATTTCTACAGACAGGAAAGTATTTCCGGAGGAGCATGGGAGAGTCCTTTATATAATGACGGATATAGTGTCGCCATTTCAGAATCTAATCTTTTTGAATATAACTCTGCCTGGTTTGATAATAATGCAGACAATAATCCTCCTATCACAAGACGAAACAATGAAGGTGCAATTATATTAACAAATATAAAGTTAGATGATGATCAAATAGGGGGTCAGCCAAAGGATCGGACGTTAGTTCTATTCAATCAAGAAAAAACAATTACGACGCCAACTCCTAAACCCGCTACACCAACACCGAAGCCACGAAGTCCAACGCCAAGCCCGACAAGATCGCCTTCAACAAGGCCATCAGCAACTCCAACTAGATCTCCCGCCCCAAGGACACCAAGCCCAACTCCAACTCGATCACCTTCGCCCACACCAACTCCAATCCCAACACCAAGAGCTCCAACCAAACAAATCGGAAAACTCGAGGGCTTACCGTTGAGCCTGACACCACTAACAACAGTAAATAAAGGAACAGCTTATTGGGTCAAGCTCACAATTTATGGTAATAACAGTGTTATTACTGTAAATGAAAATATTAACAGTGCATTTTTCACCATAATTCCTCCAAGCTACAACGAGCCAGCCCATGGGCAGACGCTCAGAATCACGAGGCCATCCTCCGGGTACGAAACTGAAGTTCAGAATACAATTTGTCCTGACACAAGCCCGATCGATGGAACGCCGGATTGCGTCTCAAGCGTATCCACAACATCTTTCAGCGTCGCGCTACCAACGCTAAGTTCGTCCGAGAGAAGATTTATATACTTTAAAGTGATCCCAACAAACACTTCCAACAGCACTACAATTGATGCAGCAGCTAGTGTTCTGACATATCCAAACGTTCCTGTTCCAGTTCCACTCCCGCCGGGAGGTCCAGTTGCCATTGACGATTCTACACCTTTTTTTCAAGTCTTTGGTGGTGACGTCTGGTCAGCATCACCCAATGCAAACTCCATAATTTCCTTATTAACATCGGGAAGTCAATTCTTTGCCAACACACTGGACTCGATCATCTTCCATCTATCAGGAGCAGATTATGGACTAGGCGAAGTAAGCCCTAAACAGTGGGAAGCGAGTCAGTATCCAAAGATCCAAAATGTTACATATAATGAACTTTACGAACAATATAAAGAAGCAGTCAAACCACAAGAGATAAACTCCTCCGTCGTTACTACAGCTGGTTATTATGAAGACACGGGAAGCAATGGTAAGTTAGTGTTGAAAAGCAGCGAGGGATGGGGAACAAGCACGACACCGTTGATCGTAGATAAAAAGATAGTAATATTTGTTAACGGAAACCTTTACCTGGATAGTGGAGTAAATATTCAGGTTAAAAAAGATGGCAAAAGCTCTCTCGCATTTATCGTCAGCGGTCGCATCGGAATTCATCCTTCAATAACAAACCTTCAAGGAATTTACATTGCAGACGGTATCATAGACACCGCATGTAAAAATCATGCCTCGGGCCAGGGTAACGCTCCATGTAATCCAGACAAATATGATAGCTCTGCAACGGCGGCACTAACTCTTGAAGGAGTATACGCTGCAATGGGTGGATTTAGACTTGATCGAACGGGGGTTCCGGGCAGTGTACCGGGAGAAAAGTTTGTATATCGACCAGATATGATTATTGCGACAACCGACCTACTTGGCCGAGAACATTATTCATGGAACGAAAATAATAAATAATGGTATAGTACCTCCATGCCGAGATTAAGAACCGTCTATATTTGTCAAAAATGCGAATACCAATCTCCTCAATGGCTAGGTAAATGTCCTAACTGCAATGCCTGGAGTTCCTTTATCGAATCTGTTGAAATGGCAAAATCATCTACCTCGAGCACTTCAAAACGTGTACAACCATTATTAAACCTTGCAGCAACAGATATTGAGCCAATCAGTCTTGCCGACGTAGCAAAAAAAGAATTTAAAAGAATTCCAACCGCGCTGGCAGAATTTGATCGGGTCCTTGGTGGGGGAGTCGTACCAGGCTCCGTGGTATTAATTGGTGGAGAGCCGGGAATTGGTAAATCGACAATTTTATTGCAAATAGGTATGATTATGGCTTCATCGAGTGTCGACAAAGTATATTATGTAAGCGGCGAAGAATCACCTCAGCAAATAAAAATGCGCGCTGAACGCATCGGCGCCATTCCTGAAAATCTGATAATTTACCCACAAACAGATATTGATGGCGTTCTTGAATATTTGAACAAAGAAATTCTTGCGACCAAGAAAGCGGAATCAAAAACTACACACAGTTCAATCGTAATCGTGGATTCGGTCCAGACGGTCTCAACTGGCGACCTTGAAAGCCCGCAAGGCTCTGTAAGCCAGGTCAAAGAAGTAGTGTCACGGCTGGTACGCTTTGCTAAGCAAACACATACATCAATATTTATTGTTGGACATATAACGAAAGATGGTACCCTTGCCGGGCCAAAAGTTCTTGAGCACTTGGTCGACACGGTTATTTATCTTGAAGGTGAAAGATACCATGATCTGCGTTTAATGCGCGCGGCTAAAAACAGATTCGGATCATCAGATGAAATAGGGGTATTCCAGATGACCGACAAAGGGTTAAAAGAAGTTACAAACCCTTCCGGCATCTTCCTTGAAGAGCGTACCAGCGCACCCGGTGCAGTCGCATTACCCGCTCTTGAGGGATCACGCCCGGTCATTCTCGAAGTTCAGGCGCTGGTCACTCAATCATTTCTGCCCATGCCTCGACGCACCTCGTCGGGCTTTGATATCAACCGCGTCCAAATGCTCATTGCAGTATTAACAAAACGCCTCAATATGCAACTTTTTAATCAGGACATTTATGTAAATATTGTCGGGGGATTAAAAATTACAGAGCCAGCTGCAGATCTTGCCGTCTGTTTGGCAATAATCTCATCTTTCAAGAATTCAACGCTCTCTCAGACAATGATTGCCTTCGGAGAAGTTGGGCTGCAAGGAGAAGTGCGACGGGTAACTAAGCAGGAAAAAAGGGTAGAAGAGGCGAAGAAGCTCGGATTTGATCAGTTTATTTATCCGGACAATGTGAAGAGCATTGTTGATGTAGCTAAAATGATAAAATAATTTTCCACCTTCCACCCCTTGCATTCGGAGTATATAATATATTTAGGCTTTATCCCGGATCAGTGGCAACACTTATTCACTGAACCTTTGCCGGTTCAATCGTTCATTTATCAATTACCTTTTGAGGTAATCAGGACTTATCCCTCTTACGGGAGATATTATTTCTTCCGTAAGAGTTAGTATAATAAATAGAGGAAATAGATATGTAATACCGTAAAAATACGGCTATACATCATGACACGAATATTTTTTGTGTCATCTTCGGACGATCCTGATTAAACAGTAGTGGTTTTTCAATACATCTTACGCCTATTCCTTGGTGCTCTTTTTGGCGTTCTCGGATACCTTGTATCATATCAATACGTTCCTCACATCAAAGTTTTCTTTGTGCCGGATTTTTATCAGTTTTTAATAACGCTAAGCTGTACAGTATATGGATATTTTGCCTTACCATTCGCCTTTATAACATATCAGAGAATGCTCGTTGGTTGGCTATTCAATTTCGTACGATCAATCATCGGGGACACTCTTCAGGATTTTTATTCTCGTTTAGGCGAAGAATTTAATTCTGAGCTAGGCGTAGGAAGAAAACGAAAAGAGATAAAAGATAGAAAAATAGAACCCATCCTGAATCCCATGATTTTGGATACCTCTGCAATTATTGACGGTAGAATAGGGGAAATCATCAAAACCGGTTTTCTTGCAGGAACCTTCATCATTCCACAATTTGTTATCCAGGAGTTACAATTTATCGCCGACAGCCCTGACGTATTAAAGCGAGGCCGTGGTAGAAAAGGTCTAGAGCTACTCAACCAAATGAAAAAATTGAAAATACAAAAAGATAAAATTGGAATAAAAATTGTTACTAACGATTATGAAAAGATTAAAAAAGTCGACGATAAACTAATTCGATTAGCTAAAACAATGAAGGGTTCAATCGTAACAACAGATTTTAATTTAAATAAAGTAGCCGCATTTCAAAGCATCAGAATTCTAAACGTAAACGATCTCAGTAACGCCGTAAAAACGGTAACGCTTCCCGGCGAAGAAATGGATATCAAAGTAATCCAGGAAGGCAAAGAGAAAAACCAAGGTGTCGGCTACCTCGACGACGGGACCATGGTTGTTGTTGAAAATGCACAAGGCCTCGTTGGCCAGACCATTAAAGTATCTGTCTCCCGCGTACTCCAAACAGCAGCCGGAAAAATGATCTTCACGGATACAAAAAAAGCAATGTAGAAGACATTTAGTCGTGAAGTATTATTGAGAATAATTTGAACTTGTATTTATCCTTCCCGACGTACTAAAATAAACGGACCTATGAACAGTGACACCGCTCACAACAAAATATGGATCATCTTCGCCATCCTTATCATAATCATTCCCGCTGGAATATGGTTCGCCCAGGAACAACCCGGTGAAATACTTAACCCGCATGTAGAAACCGCATCAGCATCATCACAGACGCCCCTACCAACAATAAAAGCAAAGCCCCAACCCTTTAACAGCACCGCACTAAGCCAGCAAATTGAAAAAATAATCACTGAACAAACCCCAGCAGGAAAAGAGTGGGTCTTTGGTATAGCAATTGAGGATCCCTTAACCGGACAGAAATACGGAAAGAATCAAAGCGAAGCGTTTGACGCTGCCTCGACCGCCAAACTTCCTATCCTAACCTTGCTATACGAACAAATAGTACAAAAAAAAATAAGCGAGGATGAAAAAATCACTATTAATGCGGCAGACATTAAGGATTATGGAACAGGAACAATTCGTTACAAAAAAACACCGGTCACATATACTGTTCGTGAACTCGCTGAACTAATGATCAAACAAAGTGATAACACTGCAGCATCGGTTTTAGCAGAAAAAGTAGGAAGAACAAATCTTGCCGACTATGTTAAAAAAATTGGCATGAACAATACAGATATTCCTGAAAATACAACGACACCACATGATCTGAACATCATGCTGGCGCATATATACACTATGAAAGAAACAGATCCAGCCACAGCGGGGACAATGATTAAAATCATGACCGACTCAGCCTTCGAAACACGCCTCCCGGCATTACTCCCGGAAGATGCTATCATAGCGCATAAAATTGGAACAGGAACAGCTCAAATCCACGACGTCGGCATCGGTTTACTTGAAAAAAGGCCCTACCTAATCTCGGTATTCACTAAAAAGATTAACGATGAAAAACAAGCTGAGAAAATCATTGCGATGCTCTCCAGGGCAGTCTACGACGAGTTTAAGTCTCTGGAGCAGTAATTAACCCCTAGTTATATCCACAAAAAGTTATCCACACTAGAAAAAAAGATAAAATAAAAAGTTGTCCACAACAATGTTTATATTATTAGTAAGGTATAACCAATAAATATTCGAACTCATAAAGATTATAGGACACACGTTTATTCAGGGATTAATTTACTATAGGATTGACATATGTTGACAAATACGGTATAATGCCCTAGTTAATTCAAATAGAGCTAATTCGAGGCTACATGTTACGTTTAAAGCAAATACTGGATAAATACACTAAAGAGTCGAAAAAAGAGGCAACTAAGAGAGCTCAGGACAGGATAGATCCCTGGATGCATGAGCAAATGAAGCAAGTGCTGCTAATGAGTAATCAGCGAGTAATAAGGACAAAGTAAGCATAAAAAAAGCATTACCACCGCTAGAAAAAAATAAATAAGTCCTACGAGTGGCAATGCCTATAAGTCCAATAATTATTCTCCAGGCAGCGGAGAACAATTAATGTACATTTACAATAGTATAAAGGAAAAGCAGCGTCAACCCGATAGGTGCACCCGAATTATAACCCGAAAGGAGCACCCGAAGAGATTCATCTTCTTATTCGTGGGCTGGATGTCCGAACACGGAGCGTTTTTTCCTGAGCTGGTTTTTATCAATTTATCTCTTTTTACGAGGGCAGGGGTAGGGCAGGCCTATGCTCTCGATCAAAGAGATAAAACCTGATCAAAGACGGGCTCTGGGAAAAACGCTTCACCACGTTCATAGTCTGGCCTACGGATAAGACGAGGAATCACTAATTTCCTATATATACTATTGTATACATTTCTTCCACCACAAACATTGACGTCTTGTGCACAAATAGTTATAATGCTACTATCATATAAAAAAGTAGTATACAACTATTTCATGAAAGGCAGCTGTACTATGCGTATTAACAGACTTCAAAAGTGTAAAAACTTTCTTCGTAAATCATCAGTAATTGTTTTGACCTTCGGCTTGTTACTTTCATCATACGGAACATATTTATCAACGAACTCTGCTACAGTCTATGCAGATTACTTCGAACCGGATTGCGCGCCACCTAACGGAACAGGAACGACATTAGATAAAGTAGTAAGCGCAGGAGCCATTCGCGTAGGATTCATGGGCACCGCATATAAAGTTAAAAACTGTAGTCACACTGAAAAAGAAATCGGTGCAAAGGTAATGTGGGGATTATGCTCAGACCGTACCGAAGCCTGTGCGCTAACAAATGTCACTACCGTGACACCGGTTAAATTAGCAGCAGGTGAGTACACTACTTTCTCCGCACCGGACAAAGTATTTACCTGCGGATCGGGTCGCACTGCAATCGTACCTGATGGATTACAAGCTGAGGGCTACTTCACAGTCGGAGATAAAGATTGTGATGAACATAACACTCCAAATCCAACAACAACAACCGCACCATCACCGCACGTAAGCCCGACACCAGATACTAGCCATAATATGTGTCAGGATCTGACAGTATCAGCAGCAAGCCGTGATCGAAACGGTTCAGTAACACTTACAGCAAAGGCAAATAAAAACACCATAAAGAAATTTACCTACGGATTCTATAATCCAAATAATCTCACTGGACCAAATAACCCTAAGCCAATCCAATTTAGTTCGGGAAGTAATTATGTAATCAGTAGAGATGTATCACCAACAAACACAAATGCCATCACTATAAACTACGCAGATCTTAATAAACCAGACCAAAATGCAGGGGGAGCGGTATCTGAACGCATTCAAGTCAATGCATTCTTTACCAATACGTCAAATACGTTCTCTGATGCAGACGCAAAGTGTGTAGTATTTTTCAATCTGCCGCAGCCAACAGCATCGCCAACTCCTTCACCAACCCCAAGCGCAATTCCTACCTGTTCACCTGGCATCGACTGTGATAACGACAGTACACCAACTCCTTCACCTACGCCGACTCCAACTCATACCCCTACGGCAAGACCGACTGCCACTCCAACAAACGTACCAACGCTACGTCCCACTGCAACACCAATTATCTCGCCAACACCAACCGCATCAGCGTCACCATCGGTAACACCGAGTCCTACACCAAGCACTCAACCTGAAACAACGCAATTAAAGTTTTGTAAATATGAAGACGACAACGCCAACGGAATAATAGATAATAACGAAAATATAATCTCCTGGGGCTTTAACTATAATTTAAATGGAGAAAGTAGAACTTTAGACAGCCATTGGTGGCACGCGTGGACACAAGGATGTGCCATCGTCGATGTGCCGGTAAATACTAACATTACCTTGAGTGAGGCATCAAAAAGTGGTTGGAGGCAAACTGCAATCTACGCTGACGGAGCACGAGTAGACGGTACAACATATAATTACACTTCCGATCCTGACAATGTAAAAGTCATGTGGTTCTTAAACACCTTCACTCCCAAAACTCCTCCGATCGGCGGACCAATCCCAACTCCGACAACCTCGCCAACCGTAAGACCTACCTCTTCAGCATCGCCAACACCATCAGCTACAGCCGCACCAACAGCAAGTCCAACGGTAACACCAACGAACTCTCCAACCGCTTCGCCAACAGCGAGCCCGACATCAACCCCGACAGTATCTCCAACGGCATCACCATCACCAACTCCAACAGTCACCCCGGGACCTCAGACACAGTTAAAAATCTGTAAATATAATGACTCGAACAACGATGGTATCGTAAATAATAACGAAGGCACTCTTGGCTGGAATTTTAACTACACTATAGACAACCAGACAAAGACCGTAAATCGCAGTGCTTGGGACATGCTCGTACATCAGGGATGTGTAATTGAAGAAGTTCCATCAAATAAAACAATTAGAGTATCTGAAGAAAGCAAAGTAGATTGGACTCAAACCGCAGTGTATGCCGACGGAGCCCGCATTGACGGAAATACCTATTCGTATCTCGCAACATCAGAAGATATTAAGGTAATCTGGTTTTTAAACCACACCACACCAGGGACGACACCAGCACCAACAGCAAGTCCAACACCGACTCCAACCGTTTCTCCATCACCAAGCCCAACCGTGTCACCAACCGCAAGCCCGGCCGTAACGACATCAAATTCGAACTATAATATAACAATAGAAAAACACGTTGACGGCACACGAGTCGACGGAGACAAAGTTGGAATTCAGTATCGCGTCAGGCTCAAGAACAACGGAACAAGTAGGGTAGACAATCTCGAAATTCGTGACACGCTACCTCCAGATTTCACTTATGACGCCAACACTACAGAAGGCAACATAACCGCAAATCCCTCCATTGAGGATGTCTCAGGCGACGATAACCGTCGTATATTATGGAGAAATATATCTCTTGATGGAGGTCAGGAGATTAACTTCGGATACCGTACAACAGGAAAAAGAACAGATACTAATTTCTGCAATGATGCCCAAGTTCGTCGCGACGACAATATCATCTCAACATCTCAAGCCTGCACACGCATCAATCAGGCAGGACAAACCGCAGTGCTTGGAGTTACAACAACCAGGACACTTCCTGCAACAGGAACAAATCCTTGGGTTTACGGAGGACTTTTACTAATACTAACATCAGTATTAGGGTGGAGAATGAGCCGACACGCAGAATAAAAATACTAAACGAAACAAGGCATTCAGAGCAAGCGCTGAATGCCTGTTGAGTGGATTAAATTTTAGTACTGAGCCCCACAAGGCCTAAACTAACTATTGACACTTGCATTCGAATCTGTGAAAATGAAGAGGAAATAAATCACTCACTAGTTTTTCCCTCCATAAAAAAATCATGTTAAACAGCATTTCAAAGTAAACAATTAATAATATAAACTAAATAGAAAGGTCTTCGCGAATTTTTTCGCTTATTACTCCTATGTCAGACGACAGCAAAACATACTTCGAACCAATAATAACTCCTGAAGAAGCAGGCGCCGCTCCTGCCGCTCCACAACCACAAACAGAACAACAACAACCGGACGTTACTCAAACCTCAAACCGACGTAACTATACTCGTCAACCAGATCGAGGTGACCGTGGATCGAGTCCATCCCGAGGTGGCGCACGCAAAAGATATCCGTCATTCTCAACTCAGAATAGCGGCGACCAGCAACCTCAGATGCCACTATCACAGTTACCTGTTCAACAGGAATACATCCCTGACATGGCCGGAGAAACATTGCCAATTCGCGGGATTTTAGATATTGCCCAGGAAGGACACGGTTATTTAAGACCGAAGTTCTCACCAAGCAACAAAGACATATATATTTCACAATCACAAATTCGCAGATTCGGACTTCGCCCAGGCGACATGGTTGATGGCATCGCAAGACCCCCAAAAGAGCGTGAAAGATATTACGGATTATTAGAAGTAAAAAACGTCAATGAGAAGCCGGTTGAAGAAAACATGGGCCGACGCACACGTTTTGAAGACCTCACCGCAATCTATCCAAACACACGAATTCAACTCGAATATGGAAAATTCCCAATATCCTGCCGTGTTATTGATCTCGTATCTCCAATCGGAAGAGGACAGCGCGGTATGATTGTTTCACCTCCAAAAGCAGGTAAAACAACAATCATGAAAGATATCGCTGCGGGTATCACTGCCAACCATCCTGAAATTCATCTTATCGCGGCCCTCATTGGCGAACGCCCGGAAGAGGTAACAGATATCTCTCGCTCAGTAAAAGGCGAAGTTATCGCATCTAATTTTGATGAACCAGCAGAAGATCAATGCCGAGTAGCTGAAGTTGCACTCGACCGCGCAAAGCGTTTAGTAGAAACAGGAAAAGACGTTGTTATTCTTCTTGACTCAATTACACGTCTTGCCCGCGCGTATAACCTTTCAGTACCACCATCAGGCCGAACCCTCTCGGGAGGATTTGACCCTGCAGCGCTATACCCGCCTAAGAAATTCTTTGGAGCAGCGCGAAACTGTGAAGAAGGTGGTTCACTTACTATTATCGCAACAGCCTTAATCGACACCGGTTCTCGCATGGACGATCTTATTTACGAAGAATTCAAAGGAACAGGGAACATGGAGCTTCACCTCGATCGCAAGCTTGCCGAACGCAGAATTTATCCAGCCATCGATCCCGAACGATCAGGCACACGTCGTGAAGAGCTTCTCTTTGACGATGAAACATACAAAGCAATTGTGACCCTTGGACGTATGCTCGGCATGTTGAACGACTCAGAGCGAACAGAGGTACTCGTAGATAGGCTTATCAAGACCAATTCCAATAAAGAATTTCTTGAAACAATGAAACAATAATATGGCACATATACATGATTTAATCGACTTTACCGTTGCAGTATTTATCGTACACGATAATAAAGTATTGTTAATTTTACATAAAAAATTGTTACGGTGGTTACCAATTGGTGGACATATTGAATTAAATGAAGATCCGGATCAAGGACTACTCAGGGAGATCAAAGAGGAGTGTGGGCTTGAAGTCGACATTTTGAGCACAAAGCCTAATTTAGAATGTGCTGGAACAAAATTTTTATATACTCCTAATTACATGGACCTGCATGACATTTCAGATACCCACAAACATGTAGGGCTTACATATTTTGCTCAGGCAAAATCAGATAAATTTACCTTTGCTGAAAAAGAACACAATGATATTCGTTGGGTAACGGAAGAGGAACTCGAAGATGAAAAATTAAATTTATCTACGGCTATTCAGTTTTATGTTAAAGAAGCCTTAAAAGCAAGCCAAATCCATGAAGTTTAATTCTCTATTCCTGTCAGTTCTTCTTCTCGTTGGTCTCTTCTTATTAAATTCACTCATTACACTGGTTATTATGAAGGCAAACCCGGTCCTTCTGATTACAAACCATTCGTATCAGAGCCAGCATGAACAAATTATAAATTACCTACTTACTGGCAACGAGCAACAACTTAACAAATATTTAACACACACTGAGTTCATTCACATCAAAGACGTCCGCACACTCGTCGCAAAAATACCATTAACACTTTTTCTGTTAATAGCAGTATCAAGTTACTTAGTTAAACACCATCAAAATGTATCAATAAAAGAAGTCATCAAATACTCCATAATAAGCCTTTTCGGTCTTTTTCTAATAGGCGCGCTGCTATTCATGCCTCTCTTCACATTGTTTCATCAGACCTTATTCCCTCAGGGCAATTGGGCGTTCCCGTCAGATTCCATCTTAATCCAACTGTATCCCGAACAATTTTGGCGATTCAGTGCCTTACTTATTGCGGGAGCAATATTGATTGAGCTGGCAGTAGTTCATTGGCTAAAAAACCACAGCTTTACTTCTCCAAAGCATCTTATGGTATAATACCCCAATCATGCACTTCGACCTTCCGGAATTAATCAAGCAAATAGGCTATCTTGGTATCTTTGCCATTGTTTTTGCCGAGTCAGGACTCCTCATTGGATTCTTCTTGCCTGGTGACAGTTTACTGTTCACCGCTGGCTTTCTTGCCTCACAAATGTATGAAGGTAAGCCGATTCTCAATGTAGGTATACTATATATTCTTTGTTTGGTGGCAGCCATCTCCGGCGACAGCGTCGGTTACTACTTTGGTAAACGCACAGGCAAGAAAATATTCAGTAAAGAAGACTCGCTTTTATTCAACAAGAGCCACATCGACAAGGCGGAAAAATTCTATGAAGCACACGGAGGCAAAACCATTATTTTAGCGCGTTTCATGCCGGTCATCCGCACCTTTGCACCAATTGTCGCCGGAGCAGGGAACATGAAGTATTCATCTTTCATCTTCTATAACGTCATCGGTGGTTTTATTTGGGTGACGTCAATGGTTCTGGGAGGGTATTTCCTTGGACGACTTATCCCGGATGTAGATAAATATTTATTGCCGATCATCGTAGTAATCATCCTCATCTCAGCAGGTCCAGGTATATATCATTTCTTCAAAGAAAAAAGTAACAGAGTTAAATTAGCAGAGCTAATAAGAACAGTGCTTAAGAAAATTAAAAAAACTCAGTAATATAAATTTAACTCAATCTTCGCTTCATTTTCGCCTTGACTTTTCATTAAAATCCATGCATTATGCAGTGAGCGTTACCACGCTACTCATATGTCTCTGCTCGAAGATATACAAGATTTTTCCTCATGCATTTCTCGTTACTCAACTCACAAAGTAACGTTCTGCGCTCAGGCCTTTGAAGCGCAGAAAAAAACCGTAACCAAAAAAATAATTAAACGAAGAGGCCAATTATCTCGCCCTACCGTACATTTAGGTATGGCCGGAATTGTTGCTGGCGTTTTAGTAGGCGGAAGTTTTATGGGCGGATCATCTGCAACAACACCGCAATATCCTGAAGCCGACGCAGCAACACCACAAGAATTCCCAACAGCTGAATTAGCTGCATTTTCAGGCGATTCTTTAGACAGTATGAATACCCAGACACTCATTTCAGATAAACCACGCGATCAAATCCTAGAGTATGTAGTAAAGCCTGGTGAAACACTGTCTCAAATTGCAGAAAATTTTGGCATAGATTCGAATACAATTAAATGGGCTAATGACCTTGAAGATAAAGATACAATCAAACCAGGACAGACACTAAAGATTTTACCGGTAGTGGGTGTAGCGCACCAAGTGGTTCGTGGCGATACTGTATACAGCATCGCTAAAAAATACGATACCAATCCACAGGCAATCGTAGATTTTCCTTTCAATGATATTGGCGAAAACCTCGGTTTAAGAATTGGTCAGGTAATTATTGTCCCTGACGGCACACCTGTTGAAAAGCCTCGACCATCAAAAGCTCCGGTCAAAGTAGTCGAAGGACCAACCAGTACTGTCAAACCAGGTTCAAAGCCTGGTCAGGGAAATGGTATCGGAACAGGATCATTCATGTGGCCGGTCCGTGGACTTATTACACAAAGCTTTAAATCATACCATCCTGGTATAGACATCGCCGGAAGTTCAGGTGATCCGGTAGTTGCAGCAGACGGCGGAGAAGTAATTGTTTCAGGTTGGACAGACAACACTGGCTATGGAAATCGTGTAATGATTAAACATCCAAATGGAATGGTTACTTTGTATGGTCATTTACAGTCAAATTCAAATAAAGTTAAGTCCGGCGACAAAGTATCTAAAGGACAAGTTATCGGGCTCCGCGGTTCAACCGGACGTTCAACAGGCCCTCACCTGCATTTTGAAGTACGTAAATCAGGCGCTTCTAATCAGAACCCAATGAATTACTTAAAATAATAACGAAATTGACTTTTTAACGTACATCATGTACACTAAAGCCATGAAAATACAAAAAGAATATACCGCAACTCAAGCCCGTCAAAATTTTTTCGAGTTGCTGCGTCTTGCTGAAGCAGGTGAAGAACCAGTTATCACAAAGTCAGATTCAAATACAACATTTAAAATAGTTAAAAGCGAGAAAAAGAAGCCCAAAAAAGATATCGGTAAAATTATAAAGAAAATGGGAAAAATAGGGTTGGTGGTTGGAACTCCAGAAGATATAAAAAAAATAATTACAACAATGCATGATATAAAAGTATAACTCTATGAACTCAATATACTTTGATACAAATATTTTTATATATTTGGCAGATGCATCTTCTCCTTATTTTGCCGAAATATATGCGTTAACAATGCATCTACAAAAGGAAAATATCCAGATAATAACTTCTACAGAGACTATCCAAGAGATAATTCATGTTTCCAAAAAAGTGAAGCAATACAGACAGGGAATAAAAAATGCAGAAGGAACGCTAAAAACAATTAATAAACTAGTTCCCATTCAGGACGAAACGATAAAGATTTTCCTGAAAAAGAATGAAATATACAAATTAAATGAAAGTCGGGATATACTCCATCTTGCTGTTTGTTTGGAAAACAACCTAGATACCATTCTTACCTATGACGGAGGATTTAAGAATTTCAAAGAAATTAAAGCGTATACCCCATCGGAATATTTAAAAAAATATGATAGCAATAAAAATTAAAAATAAAGAGCTAACGCTTCCAACCTTTTTCCCCGATGCTACGCGAGGAGTCATTCGTACTCTAGATAGTCAGGACCTCGCAAACGTTCAAGTCGAAGGCCTTATCGTAAACACATACCATCTGATGTCAAAACCGGGCACCACAGTACTCAAAGAAGTAGGCGGAATCAAGAAACTGATGGACTGGGATGGCTGGATAATTTCAGATTCAGGCGGCTTTCAATTACTTTCCATGATCTATCAGAATCCTGCCTTCGGAAAAATAAACAAAGACGGAGTAATTTTTTATAAAGACTCTAAGGGGGGAAAAGAGAAATATAACTTCACTCCTGAAAAATCAATCCAGGTTCAGTTTGCACTCAATGCCGACATCATGATTTGCCTGGACGATTGCCCGGCGGCAAATGCGTCACTGGAAGAACAGCAAGTAAGTATTGAGCGTACCATTGAGTGGGCGAAGCGCTGCAAAGATGAATTTAATACACAAATAAAAAGTCGTAAAATGACCGATGACACCCGTCCACTGTTATTCGGCGTCATTCAGGGCGGGAACAATGAGGACCTGCGCAAACAATGTGCTGAAAGCCTATTAAAAATTGGATTCGATGGCTATGGCTTTGGTGGTTGGCCGCTTGAAGACGGCAAATATAATTATGATATTCTAAAATTCACCGCAGATCTTATCCCGGACCATTTTCCCAAATACGCCCTGGGAGTGGGAAATCCACAAGCCGTCTATGATTGTTACAAACTAGGATGGAACATCTTTGACTGTGTCCTTCCAACCCGCGACGCCCGCCACCAGCGCCTGTACATTCTTAATCCTGAAGATACAGAAAAGATCTACTCGTATCTCCACATTAAAGAAGAAAAATATTTTAGAGACATGTCACCAATCGATCCAAATTGTGACTGCCATACCTGCCAGCACTATAGCCGCGCATATCTTAAACATTTATTCGAAATTGAAGACGCAACCGCAGGGCGTCTGGCAACAATACATAATTTACGAACGTACACAAGATTACTTGAAATCATGAGAGCAGAAAATGAATAACAAGCACCGCTCACTCCAAGAATTAAAAACGATAAGCAACAAGCACCGAGAAGAAAATCAAACTATCGGACTTATTGTCGGCTGCTTTGATATCCTCCATATCGGTCACGTCAATCTCTTCCGCGAAGCAAAAAAACACATAGATATTTTAATTATCGAACTTGAAAACGACGAAAACATTAAAACACTCAAAGGTGAGAATCGGCCGATCCATACTTTTGAACACCGCGCTGAAGTTCTCTCGGAACTCCAGAGCATCGACTACATTTTCAAGGTCGAAAAGTCGTTCACAACAGACAGTAAAGAAGCTGCAGCATATTACGAAAATCTCATCAAAGAAATAAATCCGCACTACCTCATCACCAGTACAAAGAGAGATAAGTACAATAAGCATAAGAAGCAAAGTGCACTGGCAAACAATATTCAGATACTTGAAATAGAACCAATGAGTCTAACAAGCACAACCGAAATCTTAAGTAAGTTACTAAGTATTGGATAGAGTTATTTTAATATTTTTAACTCCGGAATTCTCGAAAAATGCTTTATGTTACTCGTAACTAAAATGAGATCATGAGCAATAGCAGTAGCCGCAATCAGTAAATCAAAGTCTTCTAACCGTATACCCGCTTTCTCAAGCTTTACTTTATGAAGAGTAAATATGTGAATAACCGCTGAGTCTACGGACAAAATTTGTGTTGGTCCACGCGCGAAAAAGTCATCAACTATTTTTAATTGATTTTTAACTGAATGAGAACGATATACACCATACAATATCTCAGCATAAGTAATCACACTAACAGCAGTTTCTGAAGGAACAGCAACCTCAGGAAGAGAAGATTTCTTTCTAAGTTGGTTTATGATAACGTCACTATCGAGTAAGTATCTCATAGTTTAATAGTACGTTTGCGATTACGTCGAGCCCCTCGAATTTCTTCGACCGATGGAAAATCCGGTAGTGCGCCATAAAAATCTTTAAAAGATTCTTTAAGAATTAAGGGGGACTGCTCTTTTCGGGGAACAATATCTGCAACGACCTTTCCATGCTTAGATATAGAAACAATCTCATTTCCATATTCAACTCGGTTAAGTATCTCCGAAGTATTATTCTTGAGTTCAGTCGCAGAGATAATCTTATTTGTATTCATAATATACATTATAGTCAAAATAGTCTAAATAAGCAATACCTTACATTACTTCCATAATTATTAATACTATGCTAAAACAATAGGAGATCAATCGATTAGTATATGGATAAAAATTCAAACACAAAAAAAATTATTATTAATATTCAAAGTACAAAAAAATACAAATCACTCGCGCCGCAAACCATTTCTCGCATCGTCCTCGACACCGCAGGTCGCTTTCCTGAAAAACAAGTCGAAGCTGAAGCAAAGAAAAAACTCCACCAAATCTGGGGGGCATACTATTCATCGCGCCCGGATTTTAAAAAACTTGAAATAAAAATCCAGGAACAACTAAATGAAGGCAAAGATCTTAAAGAAATCGTACTTCCACTTTTAAAAATTCATGCATCAACCGCTGAGCGCATACCAATTTTAGACGATTTCTATCAAAAAATATTTGCCATTACAGGAATTCCTGAGAGCATTCTCGACCATGCGAGCGGCATCAATGCACTAACACTCCCATGGATGGAATTACCTCTTAAAACTAACTACAGAGCGTTAGACATAGATGTCGACGAGGTTTTGTTCATAAATAACGTTTTTAAAATAATTGGTGCAGGTAATAATAAATCTGCAGCAGTCCACGATCTTTTCGAATCCTCGGAATCGGCAGATGTTCACTTTCTCTTTAAAATTCTTCCCTTACTTGAGCAACAGCGTAAAGGTTCATCCGCAGAAATACTCAGAAACCTGAAAGGGAACTATCTCGTAGTGTCGTATCCTATCGCCAGTCTCTCCGGTCAAAGTAAAGGAATGCTTTCCAACTATGCGGCACAATGCGAACAGCTCATCCTGTTAGAACAGTGGGAGTACACAAAAGTAGAATTTTCTACTGAGCTAATATACGTAATAAAAAAGCAAAAAAAGTAATTTCCCTACAGATTCTTAGCCGAATATATGATAAACTAAGCCATATATGTTAGATTACGCAAAAGTTAAGATCAAAGCCGGTGATGGTGGCAAGGGACTTGTCGGGTTTCGTCGCGAAAAGTTTGTACCTAAAGGTGGCCCAAACGGTGGCGATGGCGGGCGTGGTGGAGACTTATACATCGTAGCTACAAATAGCTTGGCAACACTTCTGGATTTCCAGTTTATCGATCATTTTGACGCCGAAAGTGGTGAGCCTGGTGGCACATCAAACAAGCATGGCAAGGACGGCCACGACTATATCCTCGAAGTACCCGTCGGAAGTATCATCCGCGTTAACAAACTAACCGTAGATATGCAGACCAATAAATATCGAAAAGGTGAAGAACGCGGGCCAAACAAGTATGAACAAAAAGTATTCAATTATAGGAGAACAGAAAGTCTTAAAAGAAACGAAGCATTGTTAACAAAAGAGGGTCAAGAGGGCGAAACAGCCAGTATCGAGAGTGATGAACAACCCATAGCAGTTATTACGCCGGAAGCAGTCGAAGATATTTCCAAAGTGAATCAAAGAGCATCAAATCAAGATCAGGAAGCCCAGGAAGATAGCTTTAATATAATAGACCAGGAAAGCCTATCAGAAGAGTATAAAGTCTATGATTTTAGCAATAGTAGAAAGTCATATGCCAGCACTCATCAAGCTCGAAAAAGCAAAAATTCTTTCTACGAAAAAGACAGTCCACCGGAGTTTGACCTAAGCAAGGAGGGGATGCAAATCATGATTGCCCGTGGTGGTGCAGGTGGCCGCGGCAATACGCGCTTCAAGAATTCCATTGAAAAAACTCCGAAATTTGCTGAGCCAGGTCAAAAAGGTGAATACTTGGAAATCGAAATCATTCTAAAGATGGTCGCTAATGTTGGACTCATCGGTTTACCAAACGCCGGAAAATCAACCCTGTTATCTAAACTAACGGCAGCCTCACCTAAAATCGCCAATTATGCCTTCACCACTCTTGAACCTAATCTCGGTGTAATGCGTATGGAGGACGGCTCCAGAATCGTTCTTGCAGACATCCCGGGGCTGATCGAAGGAGCATCATTTGGTAAAGGCCTTGGCCACAGATTTTTGCAGCACATCGAACGTACGCAGCTTCTTGTTCACCTTATCGCCATACCAGATATCCAAACAGATACCGCACCTGAAGCGTTAAGGGATGAAATAGTGAGTACCTATGATACAGTTCGCGGAGAGCTTGAGCGCTACGGCCATGACATCCCGTCTAAACAGGAAATAATAGTCATAAATAAAATCGATAAAATACCTGAAGATCAGCGGACTAAATATATACCGCTTATCGAAGAAGCTTTCAAATCGAAGCACAGACAGTTCGGATTTATTTCTGCAGAAAATGAGCTTGGGCTAAACGGATTAAAGAAACTCATCCAGGATGCCCTTGCTACAGAGCAAGACAAGTGATAGCATTACTGTAAAGTTAGAACTAAGGAGGCCACATGTCACGAGATTATGATCGATCAGATAATTCATTCCAGTCAGGTGTGTTTGGTTTGGTACTTGGATTTCTTGCAGGAGCTGCTGCAGTAATTCTTTCCGACCCTGAAAAAAGAGAAAAAGTAAAAGAAAAGACAGCTGAACTGGTAGATAAAACTAAAACAACAGTCTTGCCAACTGTAATCGATAAAATTGCCGAAACAGTCAGAGAAAAAACAGATAAAATTCAGGAAGACATTGAAGAAATTGAGAAAAAAGAGGTATAACCTATGCAAATGAGCTCTTTAGATTTTCTCTATCTCGCATTAGCTGCCAGCGCAGTAAGCATCGCAGTATTTATTAACATCATGCTCTACCAGGTAATCCTTACTATCAAAATGGCGCGTGGCACTCTGGAGCATATTCATGAATATACCAAGGAAGCAGTCGTTATGAAAGATAAAGTTAAACTGCAATTCCTCAAAGGCGCTCAAAAGATAATGTCGTTTTTCCCTGGAAAGCATAGATAGCAAACTAATAAAAAGTGTATCAATATACAACTAAATATAACAAAAATTGCTAATAAATCATAAAAATATTTTGGTATAATTCATTAGTTAAGTTTCACAGCGAGGGGTCGAAGCCGAAGACAATTTGTCGAGGCGAAGATCCTGAGTCGCCAGAGCGACGAAGGGCCGCTAGCATATTTGGTAGCGCACATCCATGGCATGGATGAGGGAGGGGTTCAAATCCCCTGCGGTCCACACATCACCCCCATCATTTAATAAATTTTTACTTATACAAATAATTATAGTAATATAGGTATGTTTCAGCTAAGAATTCTCGCTTGAGAGAGTTTGTCTGCTAAACCTGAGCTACTACTTGGTTCAGTAACGTACCTTAACAGAGAGCAAACCAAAAATAATTAAACAGCGGTATTTCGCGCATAATCCATGTGCTCGGAACACCGCTGTTTAGTACGGTCGACACTGGGTCGCACCCGAAAACAAGCGGCAAGTAATAAGGAATGGGAAAATGAAAACCCAATCTAGGCCCGCGCGTCCACGGTCGGTGAGATCCATTTTGTTACGGTGGACAGGGGGGTATATACTGCTCACCCTGGTACCATTATGCGGTTTTCTAGCGTACCAAGGATTCCCAGTACAGGGAACGTGGTATGATCGTCTGCCGGCCATTTTCCAGTTCGAGCTGATTGGATCCATCGGCAATACGATTCAACTCTGCCAAAGTGGGAATCCGATTTTATGCGCTCGGGGGATCGGGTCGACCACCATCAACGCCTTAACGTCCTTAGGGATGTTTATCCTGGGGGGCATTTGGTGCTTGCCACTTCTGGCAATCTTACCAGTGGTGGCCCTAATCCAATCCTCCAGAATAAACTCATTCCGAAATTCCCGAAGGTAGTCAAGTCACTCCAGTAGAGACTATACCCCTTAAACACAGGTTTGAAACTTTAGACAGGTAACGTTTTGGCAAGTACCTACTTTTTAAGACAGTAAGTCTCTCTCTTTTTATACGGTGTCATCTTGAGAACTGAGTGAACACGTTTATGATTGTAATAATATATCTGCTGATAGATGTATTCAACAAGCTCTC
>JALYQM010000003.1 GCA_030855825.1 bacterium | reverse complement strand
TGTTCTATTCCGTTTTAACTCACGGCTGATCGTTTGATGTCTACGTCCGAGACGTTGTGCAATTTC
The DNA here is from genome assembly GCA_030855825.1 of bacterium. GTDB lineage: Bacteria > Patescibacteriota > Microgenomatia > JALYQM01 > JALYQM01 > JALYQM01. The sequence continues at coordinate 23,011 of JALYQM010000003.1, read as the reverse complement.
CCGAAACGATTTCCCTTGTTCCCTCATTGCATATATTATCTCTCGCTCTTCGAGACTCAACTGCTTAAAGCTTCTCATACAACGAAACACCTCCTCTCTTACGTACCTATTGTACCTAAGTGGTGCATTTCGTTTTAGAACTCATCATCCAGTGAACTCATTCAAGCTCATTAACATATCAGTAGGGAGTCTACTGATTAGGAAAAGGTCACGAAATGAGGTTAAATTAAGCACTCCGGTGCTCTTGTTTGACATATTCACGCCCTTTCTCGTGGTCAGTTTCTCCCTGCTTAATACTCACAATATATGTGAGAGACAAATAAGATTCGATGCAGACAAAGTGAGCTTGGACAGTACCTATTGTAGTTCTAATCTCGATTAGAACCTCTAAAGGCATTGCCTGAGCTCAACTTGTCTGCATTGAAAACATGATAAAAGGGAAGGCGTTTGATAACGCTACGAAATGCAGGTTCCCATCTGGAATTCATAAGGAGTCATGGAAACCATGGACAATCACACTCATCCGTCCAGCTGGACCGCTCGGCTCGCACTCGCCGTCGGAATTCTCGCGCTTTTGATCGGTTTGATCGTCGGTTTTGGCGGGCGCTTACAGCTCCCCGTCACCTTCGACGGCTCGCCGATCTCGCGCCTGAAGCTCGACCAAACGGCAGCCCCAACCGCCGCGCCATCCAATGACCGACCGATCACCATCATCAACAACGGCTACGATAAGGACAGCCATGTTGTGACGCACGCCGACGGTACCGTAGAAGTTCACAATCAGTCGACCACCTACACCTGGCAAGCCAATCAGGCCGCCCGCAGCGAGCAAAGCAGCGATCTGGCCGAGCTGATCAAAACCACCAATGGCATCACGCCCCTCATCGATGTCGACATCTCGTTGACCAATGGCATGATCAATACAAACACGGCCGAGTCCAATCCTGACGTCGACATCGCCAGTGGCAATGTTTTCACCGGCACGCCGCCGCTGCTCACGCCGTCGTTCGAATTCGATTACACCGCTGCCCAACGCGATCGCGATCTCTGTGCGGATTCGCCGTGGCTGACCGAGCGCTCGCGCTACAACTTCCCCAACGGTCCAGTCCAAATCTTGTGGCTGCCAAACGGCACAGAGGATGGCTGCCTAAAGGTAGATGCTGGCGCTGATCGCGAGGATTACTTCCATTGGCAGGATGGCGATTCCGTTCTTCTTTCAAATGGCAGCTTGCCTGTCGTCCACGCGCCATATCGGGTCGCGAAGTTTATTGATTTCAATCGCCAAGGCAACATCGGAGCGATCCGCCTCCAGCCGTGGCGCTAGTCATGTTTCCCGTCTCTCACAACGCCATGCTTTTGGGCATGCGCGCAAAGTGCTTAACAGCACGGCGTTGTGAGTTAGACAGTTCGCTGTCGGCAGAGAGAAAGGCCGGCGGGGTCACAGGTGGGTGCAGTAAGCACGAAGCGGTACATCGTATGTATCATTCGTTCACTTATTACACTCACCACCAAAAACCCCCGCCGGCCTTTTCTCATTTTTGAGTACCTTTTCTATATATAATAACTAACCTATAGTTTGCACATTGCTTGTTATAAGTAGAAAGAGTATAATTACAACTTAAATATGACTAAAAGCGAAGCAGCACCTGCAACAACATACGTGGATAGAATGTTCTCGACCTACGATAAACTCGCTAGGTTTGAGGACCAAGCTAATAGAGATAGCTTAATCAAACCCAGAGCACCCTTTCGAACCAGTGATCTCATCGACACTACTGGTTCCACCGAAAAAATTATCGGTGCAAAAATTCTCGAACAAGTTACCGCACATAACGCGGCAGAATTAACCGAAGGTCAGGGAAGAAGCACACGGCTTTCACAGCAAGGAAAAGACCTCGCCGGTGAGCTCTTTGTTAAAGCATTGCAGGCAACGGGAAGTATCGAAGAGACCGGCGCTATTTTACAGTATATGCATGATGCAAAAGCAGTCGTAATAAAAGAAGGTGGTCAGGCACATGCGGCAGCTCTGGATAAAATAATTAATTCATTGAAAATGAAACTTGCCCATTTCGACGTTGGCCACAATTTAAATAATCAAGAAGACCTAGTAACAAAATTAATAGAGCCTGAATATATTGAGGATCTGGATGTAGGCGTATACGAGAGAGCACGACGAATTCAGTTAGTTAATTCGAGTGAACAAGTTCAGGAAGTAACAAATCCTGCAGTCGAACTAAGGCATAAATTCATTGCAGCAGTCCAGGAGATCAAACTGCCATTAATAGATAATCAGGAAACAGCACTTGCATGGCAGTACATCGACACTGAGATAAAAAGATTTGGCACGACAGTTTTAACCGATATGGATATAAATACTCACGCTAATAATCTAAAAATTGCAGTACAGAGTTCTAAAAAAGCATTTAAAATGAGAAATGCACAATTAAGCGGAATCACTGGTTGGATTACCAGGAAATATTATGATGGTATAACGAAAGATTTTCAGGTACGATTGGCTGAAGTTATAGCAGGGGACGAAAACTTACCACAAAATAAAAAGTTTGTTGCCGAAAAAGCTCGTCAGATTGTAGCAGTGTACGGATCAGAAGTGACCAGGAAAAGTGGAGGAGAGCTTCATGGCTACATTACGGCTATCCAGTTAACCGATCGAACTCCACAATATGAAAGGCAGATAGGATACGGGTTAAAAAGAGCCGGATCAGCGCTTCTTAATACAACGTTAGCTATGGCCACAACTTTTGGAGGAGTATATACCGTAGTCGAATCAGGCGTAACATATTTTGGTAGGTCAGCTAAAGTGCAGCAGGTAAATTTAGATAATGTATTTAAAAAAGGTCCTAAAGTGGTACATGCAGCTGAAGCTTCAACAGTCGTACCAACTAAAAAACCAGTTGAGACAAAAACAGCAACACTGCCGATAGTAACAAATACGGCAACTGAAGCTGCGCCAACAGAGGCTCCAACGAGCACCATTGAACCAACCGATCCACCTACTGCAGTCCCGACAGTAGCTCCTACGGAGCTGCCAACAAGCACTCCAGAACTACCAACCGCTACGCCGGATATCGCAATGGAAATTGGCAATCGAAATATGGGTGAGTATCTATTTGGTGGTGCAATTGGAATAGTAAAAGAAAACCGCGCAGTACGCGGTGAGATTAATAAAGCATTTGTAGAAAGAGTAAATCCTGCATTTCTTAATCCTGAACACCCGGCATCGAATTTTATTAATATACTTCTTCTTGGTGTAGACGGCACACGTAAACGTGACTTTAACGGTGGTGATGGTCTCGCAGATATTATGATGTATCTATCATTCAATCCCTATACACTTGAAGTTCGTGTCACCTCATTACCTCGTGATGCCTTCATGCCTGAAACAGACCTGCTGCGACATGCTAACGGTAAGCCAAAGTATGTTGCAAAAATGAATTCAATTTTATACCAGGATCGGGATAGAGTAATAGACGGAAAGCCCGTAGATAAGTTACCACCTGAAAGATATGCACTCGTAAAAAGCCTTGCTGAGACCGCAAGTGGAATTCCTGTCGATGGAGTAATCCAGTCTAATATAGATTTCTTCGAAGGATATTCAGCAGAGGAAATCCCGAGTATTTTTGGAGTTGTCTTTAATGAAAAATATCCACTACAAGTAACAATTCCATATAATTATCGGGATGTCGAATACCCGGAAGGCCTAGGTAAAAAAACCGTAGAGTTCCATAAAGGCGAAGTAATTAGTGATCCAATTCGGATTGTAGAGTGGATTCGCACACGCAAAGGAGTCATCTACGATGAAAACTGGAAAGCGATCGGTAACGGATCAGATGCTGAGAGACAGAAGAAAGAACAGGCATTATTTAAGGTAGTTATACAAAACCTGATGACCATGACGATGGACGATTTACAAAGTGGACACACGGATACTTTAGAACGGATAGTAGAAGGTCTACGATACCAGAATGAAAAACAGAACTTTTTTACCGACGAGAATTTTAATATTATCGAGCTATTACAGTCACTTAAAAATGCTATGGATGCCTTACCGTTAAGTGCTAAAGTTGCACTCGCATTAAATAGTGCTGATGAAGCAGTAAATTTAGTAGCGAACGACGGTCTGAAGCAATTCAAAGTCAATGTTTATCAATATCCAAGAAAGATGGTCCGTCACGAGGGCAATGTGTATGAATCATTCGTACTTCCGGGAAAAATTCAGCCAAACAAATACGGAGATTGCATCGAGTATTACAAAGTGATTCGAGATGGCGTGGCGCAGATGTTCGGTTTATAAACCCAATTGACAAACCACCACAAAATCATCTACTGTAGAGAAGCACATGAAACACCTGAAAGTTACCACCATTGCCGTCGCCACAACACTTGCCCTTACCGGAATCTTTCAAGTACCCACAGTTAATGCTGCAGATAAATTCTCCACTCGGGCCGCAGAAATCGTAAGAAAGAATGAAGCGAAGCTCGCTACTCGATCTACGAATATAAAAGAACGCTTTGCAACTCGTGCTTCTGATCTTAAAGAAAAAATAGCATCTCGTGGTGCACAGAATAAAGAAAATCGAACCCAGCGCTTAGCAAAATTGAGTGAAAACTTAACACTCCGCTTTAATAGAGTGACAGAGCGACAGGAGAATATTTTAAAGCGTGCCAATACCCGTATTGCAAGTATGTCCGCTGAAGGTACAAATGTAACAGAGTTGAATACAAAATCAGCAAGTGTTTCTGCCCTGATCGCCAAACAAAAGACATCGATTGCTGCTTTAAAAACGACATTATCCGCTCTCGTTAAAACGCAGGGAACAGGTGGCACTACCATTGGTAAAGCCATCTCAGACGTGACAAAACAAGTCACCGCTACGCATAAAGCGCTCCGTGATCTTGTCCATTCTATTGCTAAATCATTACCTGAAAAAGAATAGCATTGTGATATAATTAAAAGCATGAAACCGTATAGTCACAAAGAAGTCGAACCAAAGTGGTCAAAAGTCTGGAAAGACAATAAGACCTACAAAACTCCAGATCACAGTGATAAACCAAAACAATACACCCTCATTATGTTTCCGTATCCCTCAGGCGATCTACATATCGGTCACTGGTATAACTTTGCTCCCGCAGATATTTATGCAAGATTTCAAAGGATGAATGGCAAGAACGTACTCAGCCCCGTTGGTTTTGACGCGTTTGGGTTACCTGCCGAAGGAGCCGCTATAAAGCGTGGAGTACATCCTTCCGATTGGACTAAGTCCAATGTTCAATCAATGCTTACCCAGTTAGAACGGATGGGCCCTTCCTACGATTTAGACCGAGTAGTCGTAACTAGTGAGCCTGAATATTACAGATGGACACAATGGTGTTTTTTGAAGTTATATGAAAAAGGATTAGCCTATAAAACCAAAGCAGCAGTGAACTGGTGTCCATTAGATAAATCAGTGCTCGCCAACGAGCAAGCCGAAGGTGGAGTATGTTGGAGGTGCGGATCCCAAGTCGAGCAAAAGCAAATTGAACAGTGGTTCTTTAAAATTACTGACTACGCAGAACGACTTATCTCAGGGTTAGATACAATAGAGTGGCCTGAAAAAATTAAATTAATGCAGCACAACTGGATTGGAAAAAGTGAAGGTGCAGAAATTAAGTTCGAAATAGAATCAGTCGATGAACATAATAAGACCCCATTAACGGTATTTACAACCAGACCAGATACCTTATACGGTGCTACCTTTCTCGTTGTTGCTCCTGAACATCCCCAGTTGGATGAATTAACCACAACCGATCAGAAACGCGAAGTTTATAGTTACCGTGAACAAACCCAGCATAAGTCTGAGCTTGAACGCATCTCAGATAATAAAAAGAAAACTGGCGCATTTACAGGTTCCTATGCCATACATCCATTCACTGGAAAAAAATTGCCAATATGGACAGCCGACTTCATTTTAGCAAACTACGGAACGGGAGCGATAATGGCCGTACCTGCTCACGATCAACGCGATTATGATTTCGCAAAGCAATATGATCTTCCAATTAAATTCGTATTACAACCATCGGAAGTAACTGCAGTCATAGTTGAAAAAAGTGTAGATAAGGAATTGTTCATAGAACTGGAATCGCTCGGATATACCATGACCGAGTTCAGTCTGTGGGGTAAACTGATCCATTTTAATCGAGACAGAATTAATGAATTCCAGAAATTGGTACAGACACACTTACAAGACGGTCCACACTTCATACACACTGACGGAGTCATCCGCATGGCGATCTTCAAAGACAAGGTTGTTTCATATAATACCGAAAGTCGATCCTGGGCAGAAGCTATTAGTTTTGGAGTAGAGAAAAAGATTATTCCTGAGAGACTGGACTTCACATTCCCTGAGGAAGGATTCTTACGTCCATTTACAGATACCGAAAATGCATACGTAATAGATTCGGAAAGTTTCTCAGGGTTAAATTGCAATGATGCTAAAAAACTAATTACAGGAGTTCTGGAACAGAATAATAGCGGTAAAAAGACAGTTAAATATAAGTTACGAGATTGGCTTGTCTCAAGGCAACGTTATTGGGGCGCGCCGATTCCAATCATCTATTGCGATACCTGCGGGACTGTGCCAGTTCCGGAAAAACAGCTGCCAGTTATCTTACCGTATGAAGTAGATTACACTCCACAGGAAGTATCTCCACTGGGTTCTGCACCTGAGTTCGTAAATGTTAAATGCCCAACATGCGGCGGTGATGCGAGAAGAGACACCGATACAATGGATACTTTCGTAGACAGTTCGTGGTATTTCCTTCGTTATCCAACCGCCCATGATGATACAAAGCCTTTTGACTCACAAGCATTTGGGACTGGTACTGATTCCGTTAATCAGTGGTTACCGGTTGATAAATATATTGGTGGAGCAGAACATGCTGTACTGCATTTATTGTATTCCCGTTTCTTTACCAAGGTCTTTGCAGACTTGGGCTATTTAAACTTCCAGGAGCCCTTCCAAAGCCTCTTCAACCAAGGAATGATACTTGGACCTGACCATCAGAAAATGTCCAAGTCTAAAGGTAATATAATTAATCCTGACGAACTGGTTGAACATTACGGAGCAGACACCGTAAGGCTGTATCTTTGCTTTCTGGGTCCGTACGACCAGGGAGGACCATGGAATCCATCTGGCATCGAAGGTGTCTCTCGTTTTATGCGGAAGTTTTATACCGTGATGGCATCAGATAATGCATCCTCACCTGAAGTAGATACTGAAGTAGCCATAAATAAGCTAATCAGGAAAATCACGCGCGATCTACCTCAAATGAAATTCAATACATCTATCGCGGCCTTTATGGAGTTCATTAATTCAATAGCAGATAAAAAGCTAACGCTTGATCAGAAGAAAATAATACTACGAGTGATCGCTCCATTTGCACCGTTCCTATCTGAAGAGCTATGGGATCAATTTAACAACGGCAATGCAGGTAGTATTCATCACCAGAGTTGGCCATCTTTCGATCAGAACTTACTCGTCGAATCTGAAGTAGAAGTAGTCATTCAGGTAAATGGAAAAGTAAGAGATCATGTCAAAGTACCGGTGGATACAGACAAAGATGCGGTACTCTCTGACGCCATAAAGCTGGAATCAGTAGTGAAGTTCACCGAGGATAAAGAACAGGTAAAAGTAATATTTGTTCCAAATAGATTGTTAAATATCGTAGTTAGATAATGACTCTTGCTTTTTCCAACTAAAAGTAAAAATAATAGAAGTAATGCTGCAACTCTTACAACGCTTTAAACTCTCAGCAATAATTCTGGTAGCCGGTATAATCTTGCTGGTGATTGGTGCCATTCGTATATATTTCGATGGTATACCTAACTCAGAACCGTTAAAGATAACAAAAGGCAAGATTGATATACAGCATCAAACTATTAAAAACAGTATCGATATACCTCTAAATGATACAAAAATTGCTAGTGATATAGGTAAGATAAAAGTCGACGTCTCTGGAGCAGTAACTATTCCCGGCGTTTACGATTTGCCATCCGACGCAAGAATAAATCAGGCCATAGAAGCTGCTGGAGGAATTTCTAAAAAAGGAGATGCTCAGTGGGTAGGAAAAAATCTTAATTTAGCAACGCACCTTCAAGACGGAGATAAAATATTCATTCCCGCAATCGGCGAAATTAAGACAACGCCAATACCACTATTAATAGTCGCTCCCATAACTGAAGAATCCAGTCCTCAAGTAGCTGGTATAACTACTACACAACCAGGGCTTCAAAAAGCAATCACCACATCCATGCCGCAGTCAGCACCATCGACCACACCTCAGTCTGACGGAAAGATAAACATGAATTCCGCAACAATAGCAGAGATGGATGTACTGCCTGGAATAGGTCCAGTTACGGCTCAGAAAATTGTAGACAATCGGCCATATATCACCCTGGAAGAATTGAAAGAAAAAAAAGCTGTCAACAAAAGTACTTTTGAGAAAATTAAAGAGAAAATTAAGATTTAAACCTATTGACCGAGGGCAACGAAAACTCGTACGCTAGAGGCATGCCTACTAAAAGCAAAACCATAACGTACGCACTAGATGGGTTTTTTCTCCTGCTCGGCTTATGGTGGCTAACACTCCAGGCAAGAGGTCTTACTGTTTCAAACGAAAACTATCATTTTAACTTTGCCTATGCACTCATGGCTGCATGGGGTGGAATAGTTACACTCAAAAACGCTAAGGAATGGGGCGGTTTTAATAGTCTCTATGGAAAAGCAGTAATAGGTTTCGGTTTATCGTTACTCAGTTTTGCCGCTGGGGGGATCACCTGGGCCTACTATAATTATGGTGGATTTCTTCCTGCCAACTTTATTTCTCCACAAACCATTAGTGATGTGCCATATCCAGGCTTGCCTGATCTTGGATTTGGATTATTTTTTCCATTCGCACTCTTCGGCCTTTGGAGTTTGGTAAGCGCCGTAGGGTTTAAATATGTATGGCAAACCGCACGAGGTAAAGCCATTTTACTGCTAACTCCATGTTTCGCTATTTTGCTTACCTTTCTAGTGTATAAAGGCATTAGGACTCTTTCCTTAAGTACCGATGCCGAGACCCTAGCAGTTGTGCTTAATTACTACTATACCGTAGGAGATGCGATAATGATCGGAATTAGCATCTCATTACTTTTCCTAGCTAAGAAGTTTAGCGGCGGTAAGTTAACATCGGCTTTCGCTTTCATAACAATTGGATTAATCGTGCAATACTTTGCAGATTTCATTTTTAACTACCGGGTTAGCCAGGAAACATATTTTAACGCCGATATTAGCGACATGCTCTACGCTACAGGATTGTATTTAATATCCGTAGGCGGAAGTATGTTTACCTTAAAAGGGAAGAGATAAAATATGGATGCATACGTAGAAATAGTTAAATCAATTATAAAATCTCAAATGGCCATAATCGGACCTATGGCGGTTGATGAGGCAAATAAAATTGAAGGGTTAACTATAGATAATAAGCTTGAAAAAATAGCAGTGACAGGCGGTAATCCTGAAAAAACAATTAAACAATTGATTGAGCAATGCGCCTTACTTTTTGGCTCAATTTCAATTGAAGTTAGTAATGAGGCAATCACTTCGGTGGTAAAAAATAAACAACTTAATATTAATGTACCAACTCTCCTACAGTAATAAATAAGTATATGGATAATACAAATAATTCCGCTACTGCGGGTTTTGAAATTAAGACTTCTGCTGAGCTCTATAAAAAAAATAGAGAGCTTAATAAAGCTCTGGAACAATCCAAGCAGCTCACTGAGCTCTTGCAGGAGGAAAAAAATAAAATTGAAAGCATCCTGGAAAATATTGTCGATAGTGTAATCTTCCTTGGTCATACTGGGAAAATTATTACCATCAATAAAGCAGGCGAAGAGTCGTTAGGTATTAAGCGAGATGAGGCATTTAAGAAGCCATTCAGTGAGTTGATCAAAATTTACGATGGAACAGAGGAACTTGCCCTGGATTCTTTATTTAAAAATGATGAAAAAGGAAAAACAACAATTAGTAATGTCGTACGTATCGTAGGCAAAAAAGAGTTATACGGAACAATAGGTGTCGCATATAATTATTATGAGGCAGATCGTAAACGTACAATCATAACCATTCACGACAAAACAAAAGAGCACGAACTCGAAGATATGAAATTAGATTTCGTATCTATGGCAGCACATGAATTACGCACTCCACTTACCTCAATTCGTGGGTATGCAAGCTTAATGACTGAAGAGCTCGAGGAAAATGAGCAACTCCCCGTTGAAGACTGGAAAACATTATTGTCACGCATATCAGTAAGCTCAGAACAACTACTAGCATTGGTAGAGAACATTTTAAACGTCACTAAAATTGAAAAGGGAATACTCTCATTATCTTGTAAAGACCTTTGCTGGCGTGATTGTATACAAGATGTAAGTGAAGTGTTCCTAGATCGAGCTAAGAGCAAGGGGATTAACCTAATCATTGAAGATATTGATCCCAGTTTGCTTGTTTATGTAGATAAGCTAAGAATCGAAGAAGTTATAGCCAACCTTCTTTCCAATGCAATTAACTATACTCAAAATAATGGAGAAGTGCGTATCACCGCTAAAGTGAGCGGCACAGATAAAGACTGGATAGAAACTTCGGTCATAGACAATGGTGAAGGAATTCCCAAGAAGTCTCAGGAGCACTTATTTGAAAAATTTTTTCGTGTTTCCGGTCCACTTGAACAGGGCTCTAAAGGCAATGGGTTAGGATTATATATCTCCAAATCCATTGTCCAAATGCACGGTGGTAAAATATGGGTCGATTCAGATGAAGGAAAAGGCGCTTGTTTTAGCTTTATTGTACCTAGGGTAGATAATCAGAAGTAATTATTGACAACTAAACTCAAAAAAAGAATAATAGCATCATGGATAAACCAAAACGGATATTACTTGTAGAAGATGAATTTTTTATACGCGATCTATATGAACGCTATTTGAAAAAGAATGGCTATGACATTATTAGTGCTGTTGACGGCCAAGATGGATTAGATAAAGCATTAAACAATCCGGTAGATTTGATTCTACTAGATATTATGATGCCTAAAATGACCGGAATTGAAGTGCTTGAAAAAATTAAAGCAGAAAGTTCGCCTGCCAAAGATACTCCAGTCTATCTTTTAACTAACCAGGTTCAGGAATCCATCATCAAGGAAGCATTCAAGCTCGGAGCCGAAGGGTACCTTATCAAAGCACAGTTACTTCCAAAACAGATTGTCGAAGAAATAGAGAACATTTTCAAAAATAGAAAATCGTAAAGTAAGTCTTTACGTCTTCGTAAAATACCATTACGCTTATTCTATGAGCGTCAAAACACTACAGACGCTGCTCTGTTCCATTGGCGTACTAATAATTATTGGAAGGTACAAATACTCGCTACCTGAACCCATTACTAAACCAGTTCCCATATCGCTCCAAAGCGAAGTAATAGAATTTCCTCATACTAAAAACACCAGTCAGATCATAAAACTAAATAACCAGATTATGATCATAACTGCCCCATACCCGCAGTACCATTTCGGAGACCTGCTACAGATAAAAGGCACCATCAATGAAAAGCGAATCATTATGCGCCCGGAAATAGTTAAAGTAGGTGAGCAACCTCATTTTTTTCTAAATCTTTTATTTTCGGTACGAAATAAATTTGAAAAAACCCTGGAACAATATCTTCCATCAGATAGTGCAGCACTGGCAGAAGGTATGCTGCTGGGAACTACGAAACAATTTAGTGATGAAATAGATGAGGCTTTTAGTAGAACAGGCACAATGCATATGATAGTTGTGTCAGGATTTAATATCACTTTGGTTGCTACAGGAATACTAAAACTAGCTGGGCTAATTCCCCGCAGAATAGCGATTATTTTTGCAATAATCGGTACCATTACTTTTGTTTTATTAACCGGCGCACAGCCACCTGCAGTCAGAGCGGGTATGATGGCGGGAGTTCTACTCATTGGACAATTCTATGGAAGACCTACTGATACACTTCGAGCTTTAGGTGTAACAGTAGTACTTTTATTAATACACTCACCATTACTACTGGAATCACTCTCTTTTCAGCTTTCGTGTGCCTCCACCCTGGGAATACTATTACTTAATCCCATATTCAATAAATCATCAGTCAAGGTAATCCCAAAATGGCGAAAGTATGTTAAGGGTGAAATTGGAACATCGCTCTCAGCTCAAGCAGCGGTGACTCCACTTATTTTAAATACCTTTGGAAGTCTTTCACTCATTGCACCAGTAACTAATCTCGCAGTCTCCTGGTCAGTTCCGTACATCATGATAGTAACATTGATTCTGTGTTTGGCGGAGCTAATATATCCTCTGCTAGCTAAGTTGATGAGTTTTGTGCTCTATCCAATTACCGCATTTTTCCTGCATACGATTTTATTATTTTCAAGAGTTCCACTAGCTGCTTTAGAGAATATCCAAATAAACTGGTATATACTGGGAGGAATTTACTTGCTTCTTGCCTTCGTAATAGCTAAAAACAGTGATCAAAAAAGATATTCAATAGAGGTATTTAATGAAAGAGAGGAAAATGAATAAATATATTCTTGCAACACTGTTAATGATAGTAATTTCAGTTATAGGAATCAATAGTGCAAAAGGTATGCATGATAATAATTTACATGTTGTAGTTTGTGACGTTGGTCAAGGCGATGGAATATTTATACAAACACCTCGCAACAATAGTTTTTTAATCGATGCAGGGCCCGATGCAAAAATCGAAAAATGCCTGAATAAACGCAAGCCTTTCTTTGACCGGCAGCTCAATGGAGCTTTTGTCTCACACTTTCATGCTGATCATATTGCAGGATTCATGCCTATTTTTAAATCCTTCGCCGTAAATACCATTATTAAAAATGAACTGAACTACCCATCACCTGAGAAAAAGGAGTTTGAGGTTCAAGCTTTAGCCGAGACAAAGGATATACAAGAGGTTTGGCAGGGTGACAGCATCAATATTGAACCAGAGGTCTCCATGCATGTTTTATGGCCGAAGGAAACAAGTTGGAATCGTTCCAACGGCAATTGGGAGGCCTATCTAGCAGACTTTAACGACTCATCATTGGTCCTATTATTAAAATATAAGCAGAGTGCAGTTCTTCTGTCGGGCGATGTAGGAACAAGTATATTGGATAGTATTGCGAACGAGCTTCAATTCAAGAGTTGATCAAAGATACTCAGATAGGAATATATAAAATTTCGCACCATGGTTCTCGTGACGCCATCTCCGACAAAATAGTAAAGACACTACAACCTACAGTCGTAGCAATCTCACAGGGTAAAAACAATAAATTCGACCATCCGCATAAAGAAGCAATTGCGGCACTTGAGTCGCACCGGATACCATATTACAAAACAGAGAAGAGTGGTGACATTGAGTTCATTACTGATGGGCGTAATCTTATAATTAAAACAGATAGAGAGTAGTCACACATTGACAATAACCCCGATTTGATGCTATAAAGTAAGTAATGTTAACCCGTAAAATTGTATAAAGCATTTGAGTGAGAGTCGCGCCTCACGAGCTGAGTGTAAAATGCACTACGGAAAAATCGTTCCGTATAAACGATAAGTCGCCTAAAACAGCGGTCAAAAGTGCCCTTAGAGTAACACTGTAAGGGAAACAAGGTGGTACCACGATTCTGAGCTTAGTCGAAGAACTCGTCCTTGATTACAACTATAGTTGTTTTCAAAGGCGGGGTTTTTTAGTAAGGTGGTACATATATGTTAAAACTACAAATACAAGCACAGTTAGTAACAATAGTTAGTGAATTATACGCGGTCGAGCTAAAGGCGTCAGACATTAACGTTGATTTTCCTACAGTAGAAGGCCACGGTGATTATACTACTAACATTGCTATGGTTCTTATTAAATCTCTACCTAAAGAGTCTAAGCAACCTCCATTAGACATTGCTAATAAAATCGCGAATAAGTTGTCTGAAGTAGATAATCACGATAACTATGAAAAAGTCGAAGCAGTTGCACCCGGGTTCATAAACATTACACTCTCACTAGCAGCTTTGGATAGCTTTATTGGTACTTCGTTGGATTCTCAATTAGAAACAATAAAGCAGCTCTATCACGATGATGAAAAGTTTCTAATTGAATACGTCGGACCTAATACAAATAAACCACTTCACATAGGCCATTTGAGGAATGCCAGTTTAGGCCATTCCTTACTTAACATGAGTAAGGTCATAGGTAAAAACGTTTTTGCTGCCAACATAAATAACGACCGTGGAATACATATTATTAAGTCAATGTATGCCTATTTAATGTACGGGAAAAAAGATCAGAATCGTCCACTAGAGAAATTCGTCAATTACAAAGAAGCCCTAGCTGAATGGAAAAAGGATAATAATGCGTGGCAAACACCTGAAGCTCAGAATATGAAGCCAGATCACTTTATCGGATATTACTATATTCTAGGTAATACCGATTACGAGGTAGCCGAAAAACTGGCCGAAACTTCAATGAATAATGATCCACAGGCGGCACACAATCAAATGCAACAAATGCTTCAGGATTGGGAAAATAATGAATCAGATATTAGGACTCTTTGGGAGAACAATAATAAATGGTTTTATGAAGGAATGCACCAGACATTAAGAAACTTTAATATTTACTCTCCTAACGACCCAGATAAGTTTTTCGATAAAGAGTGGTATGAAAGTGAAATATACAAAAGTGGCAAAGACGTCATTTTAGAAAAAATAGGAAATGGTATTATTTCAGAATTCGATGATGGGCATGTCGAAGCAGTGTTGGAAAAGTATAAACTTCCAAACATCGTATTACTGAGGAAAAACAAAACATCTCTATATATAGTACAAGATATCGAAATGTTACGTGAACGTATCAAAGACTATCATATGGATAAGGTCATGTATTTAACTGCTGCAGAGCAAAACTTGAGATTCCAACAACTGTTCGCAATAGGTGAATCACTAGGCTTTGGTACATTAGATCAGATGATACATCTCGGGTACGGGATGGTTCGCACCCCAGAAGGTAAGATGTCCTCTCGAAAGGGAACGGTTATTCTTGCCGACGAACTTATTTCCGAAGTAGAAGAGAAAGCTATCGAAAAAATTAATGAACAACATGACGATTATACACAGGAAGAAAAAGAAAAAATTAGCAGACAGGTCGCTATCGCTGCTATAAAATATGGGATACTTAAGTATAATGCCTTAAGTAACATCGTATTTGATAGCGAATCGAGTATATCTTTCGAAGGTGATACCGGGCCGTACCTGCAATATACATTCGCGAGAACTGCTTCTATCGTGCGTAAGTACAACGAGAAGTTTCCAGGACTTGAGCCCATTTCTAATTATTTAAACCTAAGCGATAAACTATCAGTTCAGGAAGAAGACTTGCTCAGGCATTTATATAAATTTCCTGAGACAATCGTTAAGGCTGCACAGCAATACAGTCCAAATTACCTGTGTGAATATCTTTTTAATCTTTCACAGAAATTCAACTTTTTTTATACAACAAAGCCAATACTTAATGAAGAAAACACAAGCATTCGGGAACTTCGAATGCTAATCACATTGAAAACAAACGCAATCATAAAAAAAGGACTCTTGCTGCTTGGTATTGAAGCACCAGAAAAAATGTAAGAATGGTACAATAAAAAAATGAGAAAAAGAACAATTCTTGTTCTGCTTGTAAGTATCGCAGCCTTAATTAGCGTATTGTTTCTTAATTGGTTAAGTGTGCGCAATTCAGTAGTTGGTGCATTAAAAAAACAGTTACGAGAGGATTTTCTCGGCAAAGCAGTCTTGGAAGATAAGAAGGCCCCAGTACACAATAGTGAACTGAAACTATCTTTTGCAGTAGTCACAGATATCCATAATAATACAAAAGGCCTCAATTCTGCTATTGAAGAAATAAACAAATCTAAGGTACAGTTCGTCATCGGGTTGGGAGACTATACAAATGTTGGAACTAAAGAAGAATTTAATCCTATTAAAAATAGTTTAAGTAGATTAGCAAAACCGGTGTATCTTTTGCCAGGTGATCATGATCTGTGGAATGGTCGTGATAAAGATAAAAGTCCTGATTATTATTTCGATGAGGCATTTCCAGGCGATCTGAATGATTTTACAAAAAGTGGAGTTCAATTCCTCTTTCTAGATAATGCAGATCTCTATGAAGGAGTTCATGCCCAGGCAATCGAAACCTTCGAAAACGAATTAGATCAGACAAATGAACCGGTAATCATCATCACGAGCCATAAGGCAATCTATCATCCTTTAACCATTCATCGCATGGGATATATTAACGATACAAAGAATGAAAAAGTTGCAGCACAGGCGACGGAGCTATTAGGTATGATAAATGCAAAGAAGAATTCAAAAATAATTTTACTGAGCGGAGATTTACACGCATTTAGCAAATATAATTTGCCAAGTGATAAATATGAGGCATATACAATCGGCGCACTTACAGATACTAAAAATTTTCAATCACCTCGTTACGCGATTGTGAACGTGTACAAAGATAATACTGTCGTTGTTTCAGATATTCCGTTAACTCAGTGAACTGGGAAGCATATTGCCTGCCTAATCTAAAAAAGGTATTATTAAAAGATATGGAATACAAAAAGACAATTTTAAAGAACGGTTTACGCTTGATTTCAATTCCTATGAAGGATCTTAAATCAGCAACGGTATTAGTACTGGTTGGCACCGGATCCAGGTACGAAAACGAAAAAAACAACGGAATAGCACATTTCCTTGAACATATGTTTTTCAAAGGAACTGAAAAAAGACCGAATACCACTGACATTAGTGGAGAGATTGACTCTCTCGGTGCCGATTACAATGCGTTTACCGGTAAAGAATACACTGGGTATTATATTAAATCAGCCAGTACTCATTTGAAAACCTCAATAGATATTCTTTCAGATATGCTAATTAATTCCAAATTCGACACCGAAGAAATTGAACGAGAAAAAGGTGTCATCTGCGAAGAGATAAACATGTATGAAGACACACCTATGCGGCATGTGGGGGATGTGTATGAGGCCCTTGCCTACCAGGGAAATCCGCTTGGTTTTGACACAGCAGGTACAAAAGAAGTAGTAAAATCACTTAATCGCGATATTTTCATAAATTACCTCAATCATTTCTATACTCCGAACAACATGGTTGTTATTATCTCAGGTGACATTGAAAAATATAATGTCGAAGAATTAGTTACAACTTCATTTGGTCATATGAAGGCCGGAGAAAAACCAGATTTTATGAAATTCAAAGATATCCAGGATCAACCATGGATATCTTTATCGCATAAGCGTACTGATCAGGCGCATTTTTGCTTGGGAGTACGATCTTATCAGATAGGGCATGCCGATCGCTATGCGACGACAGTTTTTAATACAATAATGGGCGGTAACATGAGTTCACGACTATTTATTGAAGTACGTGAACGCCGAGGACTTTGCTACTATATTTCGTCAGACAATGAAGCGCATCTGGATACCGGTTCTTGGGTAATTCAAGCGGGTGTTGATGTTAATCGAATTGAAGAAGCCTTAAAAGTATCGCTCGAAGAGTTGAAAAAAATAAGAGATGAAGATGTTACAGATAAAGAGCTAACCAAAGCGAAAGAATATTTAAAGGGGAAGTTAGCCCTGGGCCTAGAAGATAGCAAAGGTGTCGCCAATTTATACGGAGCAGGGGAATTGTTAGAGGGACGAATTCGGACTCCGGATGAGATCATTGCAGGTATCGAGGCGGTAACTAAGGAAGACGTCAAAAGAATTGCTAAGGACCTTATCCGAAAGGATAAACTAACTTTTGCAGTAATTGGTCCATATGAGGATCAGACTCGATTTAACGATCTTATAACCCTCTAAATGACGATTGTTGACTCTAAATAGGTAATCCAAGTATAATCGGTAAAACTATATGGATAATGTATTAAAAGAACGCACCCTCATTGTAATAAAGCCCGACGCCATTAGACGTGCTCTAAATGGTGTAATCATAAAGAAGTTCGAAGACGTGGGGCTTAAGCTAATAGCCGTAAAAATGATTAAAGCTTCTCGTGAGCAGATTCTATCTCATTATCCCGTAACTGACGAGAGTTGGGTTCGTTTATTAGGAGAAAAAACCTTAAAAACGTTTGATTCACTCAAACTTAATGTTAAGGAAAAACTCGGAACTGATGACCCGTTAAAATTAGGCCAAGACGTAGTTGAGAAATTAGTTGAGCATTGGTCAGAAGGTCCGGTCATTATTATGATCTGGGAAGGGCCGCATGCCATCGAAGTAGCTCGTAAACTTCGCGGAGTAACAACGCCGCTTCAAGCAGAGCCAGGGTCTATTCTAGGAGATCTTTCTTTTGACTCTCAATTAGTTTCTAATACTATCGGCCGAGCAATGAAAACTTTCGTCCACGCATCAGGGGAAGTGTTTGAGGCAGATAGAGAGATTAAGCACTGGTTTGGTGAAGAAGCTACTTTTTACGACTACTATAATCGCACTGATCACACCGCGATGTTATAACCAATTACAATTTAAAGGTAAGGAATAAAACTATGGAAAAGCCACAGAAAGAAAAAACGTTAATAGTAATCAAGCATGATGGAGTTGCTCGAGGAATTGTAGGCGAGATTATCCATCGCTATGAAAAAGCAGGATTAAAAGTAGTTGCCATAAAAATGCTACATCCTACTAAAGAGATGGCCGATGCTCATTACCAAGCTACGCCTGAAGATCTAGCGCGTATGGGTGGGAACACCCTGCGTGACGCTGCCGAAAAAGGCGTAGATGTTAAAGTAAAATTTGGTACCGATGATGCCCAGGAAATTGGAAAATTCATAAAAAAATGGTTAATAGATTATTTAAATGAAGGTCCAGTGATCGCTTTCGTACTAGAAGGATACAATGCAATAAAGATTGGAAGAAAAATTACGGGCGCAACGCTTCCTTCTGAAGCAGCGCCTGGCACTATTCGTGGTGATCTCACTCATGATAATCCTGAATTAGCCAACTTTTATGATCGACCAATGCGTAATTTAGTTCATGCATCAGGAAAGCCATCAGAGGCTACATTCGAAATTGCACTATGGTTTACTCCTGAAGAAATATTTGAATATGATCGAGTAGATGAAGAAGCTATGTTTGGCCCGATCAAGCCTGTCCAACCTAAAAAATAATTACTATTGTCAAAGGAAGAAAGATATTATCATGTCTAATTACGTTGTTTCTCGACTGCCTAAATCAAAAATTAAAGTAGAGATGCATATTTCAAAAGAAGAACTTGAAAATGCATATAAAAAAGCTCTTACACGAGTTACGAATGAAACACATCTCAAAGGTTTTCGTAAGGGTAAAGCTCCTCAGGAGATGGTAGAAGGCGTTGTGGGACAGGAGAAGATCTATGAAGAGGCGCTCAATAGAGAACTTCCTAAACAACTCGAAACGGCGCTTAAAGAGGAATCTGAGAAGAATAAAGACGATAGATTTATCGTTTTAGATTATCCTAAATTTAATCTTGCAAAAGAATGGAAGCCGGGAGAGGATCTCGATGTTAGTGCCGAATGCACATTATACCCCAAGGTTAATATTGAAAGACTCGAAAAAGATCTGAAAATTAAGAAGGAAGACGCCAAGGAGGTGGGTGAAGAGCAGGTAAAAGAGAGCGTAGATAAAATATTTGAGCAGTATAAAAAAATTAAAGAAGAAGATAACAAGAAAGCCTCTGAAAATGTAATAGACAAAAAGACGGAAATTGTTGATGCACAAGGAAATATATTGGCACAGAAAGATGCAGAAAAAGTAGAAATGGACGATGCTTTTGCACAAGCTGCTGGCGCTAAAGACATGGAGAATTTGCGCTCTTTAGTAAAGTCTGAATTAAATCATGAATCAACAACAGTCATTGAAAAAGATTATGAAGATAAAGTTATAAAACGCATGCTTGAACTGGTAGAAATTGACGTACCAGATATGTTAGTTGATGAGGAAGTTGCTAGAATCGAAGAACGCTTTAAATCACAGCTCGAACGAATAGGCACCAGTTTAGAAAATTACCTTACGGTCGAAAATAAAACTATTGAAGATATTAAAAAAGAATGGTCAGATCGTGCTCTTGAGAATACCAAAGTTGCGTTAATTTTAAATGAGATCAAGGTACAGAAAGATCTACCGGTAAGCGAAGAAGAAATACGTATGCTCGCTATGCAAAACGGTGTGAAGAACCAGATGACAGAGCAGCAGCATACATCAATCAAGTATCTTATTGGTCAATCCAAGGCATTACAGGAAGCAAAAAAGATGGCTGAAACTACTCAATAACAGGATTGAGGGGAGCTCCGCTTACAGAAGTTGAGTTAAGTGCAAACCACGCAACGAGCGATATAATAACAATTGCTAGAAACACTGAAAGAAAAAGAAAAACAGGTTTAAATCGACCTTTAGCTACCTTTTCGGTGACATTCGGATTATTTACGTACGATGACGCACGCGGTTCTGATTGAACATACGCTGCATCGCTATCATACTCTTCAAGTTCAACTTGCTCTTCAACATCATCAGGATCTTTAATATCAAAAATATGATTGAACTGTTGCTGGCCCACCGTAGCAAAGTTATCCGTGGCCATTGTTGAAGGAAAGATACGTTCTTCCGGTTTCTTTGGATGGTCATAGTACGGCGCAGTTAAAGATGGCTGTTCTGTGTCTTTAGTGGTCATTACTGGATCAAAATTGATCTTTTCTTCTTTCTGAGGATTGTTGCCGTACTCCAATGGAGCATATCCATGATCAATGTCCACACTGGTAAATGATGAGGGGCGTGATTCAATTTGCGAATCAATAGTATGTTGGGCGATTGCGTCACTTGGCTGAGGATCAACAACATGAACATATTCATCAACCGATGTCGGCTCTTCCTCAGGGACTAAAGTATTTTGAGTTTCCACTGGAATGTATTCTCGGTCTTCTAAAGGAGCAACTGGCGGTGCCTGATAAGCTACAGTCGGCTTTTCATACGCAGGAGTTTGTATAACATCATCTAATTGTTTCTTAGTATATCTTCTTATTCCGGTCGGAGTTCTTTCAGGAACAAGAAACCCCTTCTTCTCCCAACGACGAAGTGTAGATGCCGATACCCTTAGATAATCTGCTGCTTCTGTTATTCCCAGGTACTCTGAATCAGTGATGTGGTTAGTATTATCCATACGCTATGCAAAACTGCTTAAAGGCATACTAACCGATAATTCCTTCGAGGTCAATACCTATACGATAAGGCTATTAGAATAAACATTAATTACAATCTGTGTAAATTAAAAAAGCAAAATTATTATGTATCTGTGAAAATGTACATTATAGGCAGTTAATAGACTAATCAATGAGCTTGATCACATACAACAAACAAAGATCTTACTATGAGAATAATCTCAACTATTGAGTAAGCGTAATTGGGAAACTGAATACTATTTGTGTAACGTTCCTGATGTGGGCATAAAGAATATAAAACCGAGTTATTACCATCCATTTGACAAAATACCATAATTCATAGACAATATTTTTAATGCCTGCAAAGAAAAAAAGAACTGCCTTCTTTCGATCTGAATACCTAACCTATGTAAAGGATGGGCATACCATTGATGAAGCATGTAATCACTTTGGCATACATAGATCAACTTTCTATAAATGGAATAAAATTGCCGCATTAAATAACGATGCTTCAGCATTAAAAGATAGGGAAGTAGGTCGGCCACCTAAGAAGATAAATAAATTTTCCCACCAAATCATCGCAGCTATCGTTGCACATCCATCCTACTCAGTAGATCGCCTTACTATATATATACGTAACAAATACAAATCAACAAAAATCAGTAGACATCTTATTCAGGTCATTTTGCATAAGCACAACTTGACAGAAAAGCTCTCTCGCCGAAAGTTCGCATATCAAGTTATTTCTTCACCTGACTCAAAAAATATTAAAATAACACAAAAATGTAGACTGACAGGTATTGGAAGAAGCACCTATTATAAATGGAAAGCGCTACACAAATCAGAGAACCGGATCACTGCAAACAAACCAGGTGCGAAACCACGAATTGATCTTAGGATAAAAAAATCAATTATTGAACTCATTACCGTATATCCCGAGTGGAGTATAGATAAGCTCTATGCATTCTTAACCGAGACTAATAATGGTCAGCAGCTGGTATCAAGAAGATACATTCAACATTTACTCCAGAAAGAACAATTAAGCACCTATCAAAAGAGAGTAGCATTCAGTGTTTTACATACAAATGCGTTGCCAGCGCAAGCAGATATCAAACCAGTTCAAGAGGAGGTATATACACCGGTAAACAGTCGCATGGTATTAGCCCGAGGCGACCCACCACCACCCCGTGTGGACTATACATTTAATATCTCCATCAGTTCTTTCCTTCTAAGTACAACGCAACTTGTTTCCACAACAATCAAAAATAATCCAATTCTCGTTCTAACTACTGGAATTGTTTCTCTCTCCAACGCATTTCTTACCAGCAAAATCATTTACGCAGTCATCAATGCCGACGGCATAGCTCAAAAGATCGGCATGGTCTTCTCATCCATAGCATTATTCTGTGGATTATTCTTCTTCCTGTATTCAATGAAGTACTACATCACCATGGCCGCAGTTATCCTAAAGAGTCGTGGTGGTCAAAAATCAAGAGAAAATTCATTAATCCATACAGCCGGAAATTTTCTATCGAGAATTCCAGTAATCGGGAATTCACTTAAAAATACGGTAACAAACTTTAATAACTCTGGGCTGGACCCGGTAAGCATGCATCAGGAGGTACAGAACACCGAGTTAACAGAATATCCATTTTTCAGTGTCCAGATACCACTATATAACGAGAAGAAAGTTGCCAATCGTGTTACAGCGGCAGCA
>JALYQM010000018.1 GCA_030855825.1 bacterium | reverse complement strand
CCTCATTGCATATATTATCTCTCGCTCTTCGAGACTCAACTGCTTAAAGCTTCTCATACAACGAAACACCTCCTCTCTTACGTACCTATTGTACCTAAGTGGTGCATTTCGTTTTAGAACTCATCGTTCGATTGCGCTGTACATTTCTGTCCAAGTGGAATACATCCTAGTAGCCGAGCTACTTTCCCGTCACCCTGAATGGATTCAATCCCAGCCGATCGACGAAAGTAACACACCCAGCGGAATGATTCGCGATCTAGTGAATGTAAGCATGCGGGTTATCGCGGTTATTGGTTTCCTACTGATACTACTCCTAGCCTTTAACCCGCAGATTTTTGCTACACTGTTCACTCTCCTCCTTGTCGTCTACATGCTTGTTATGTTGATCAGTCTCATCTTGATGCTGATCTTTTCTCCTCGGAGCGATCAAGCCTAGTCTTGATGTTAACCTGATAGAGCGGAGCTTTGCACTATGAATGCGCGCTCTACCAGCGGATGGGTGAAACTGGAAATACGATAGGAGGCTCCTGATGAAGCTTTGTGGTTTTCCACTTTTGTTTTTGAAGTTGTTTTTCTTATTATTGTTGTCTCTCTGTTTGTAGTTATAGAGTTTTCTCTATCTGATGATGGCGAATTGAAGCCGAAACTACATTGTTCTTGTTTTGATTACTATCAACAGGTTCGTTGTTCTTTAACAGAGAGACAATATTCAAGTTTTATCCTAATTCTTCTTTTATAAAGGTTGCCAATTAAGCGCATCTGCATGGTGCATTTAGTTGGCAATCAATGTAGAAGGAGTCTCTTATGAATTGGTCTCAGTTTTTGAAAGCACTGCTGTTTGCTGTGCTTTGCATAGTCCTGGCTTTCTTCCCGGAGTCCAATATCGGTTGGCTCGCCATCTGGAATGCAGCCATTATTGGTTTTATGCAACTGGTTTGGGCCGGACTTCGCTGGATTGCATGGGATTTTGAGGCGCGTAAATGGCTGGCAGTAGGCATCGCCTATTTTGTTCCGCCGTTTGCGATTATGATTCTGTGTTTGCCGGAGCTTTCGGGCTACGGATGGATCGTCGCGCTTGTCGCGTTGTCGGTGGAGATCTTTGCGCTGGTGTTTATCCTTAAGCGATAACTTAAGAAAGAGGACTAACATGTTAAAACCCAATCGCCGTTGGCTTATGATCATCTTGGCAGCTCACACCGCGGCCGGATTGTTTACTTTCCCCTCAATCTATGATATGATTTATTAGTTTTGAAAGGGTTTTTTGTATGCAAGCTATTCATCCTACATATTATACTGAAGCTAAAGTCACTTGTTCATGTGGTAACACGTTTAATACAGGTTCAACTAAGGAAGAAATTCGAGTTGAAATCTGTTCTTCCTGTCACCCGGTCTACACTGGTGTTAAACGCTTAATTGATACTCTTGGTCGTGTTGATAAGTTCAATATGGCTACAAAGAATGCTGCAGCTGTTGCTGCATCTAAGGGTTCAAAGAAGTCAAAAACAGACGAAAAGAATGAGAAGACTAATGCACCTCGTACTATCAAAGAGATGCTTGAAATGATGCCTCAATAGATTATCTTTATGGATTCTAAACTCGAAGCTATTCTTGCCAGATACGAAGAGTTAACGTCTTCCTATGCTTCTGACGAGGTTTCTAATAATCCAGAACGTCTTGCCGCTATTGGCCGTGAAATCAGCGAAATAACTGATACAGTTAACGTGGCTAATGAGATGAGAAAAATTGAAGCTCAGATCAAAAGCAATGACGAACTACTCACTGAGAAAACAATCGACGAAGAATTGTCCGCTATCGCCAGGGATGAGACGGAGGAGTTGAAAAAACGGCTTGAAGTACTGCATGTACAGCTACATGACATGCTCTATCCTGCACCTGATGCGGAATTGGATAAGAAAAGTGTCACGCTGGAAATTCGTGCTGCAGCTGGTGGTGATGAGGCCGGCTTGTTTGCGTCGGAAATGTATCGTATGTATTCGCGTTATGCGGAATTACAAGGGTGGGAAATGGTGGAGCTGGATCGAAACGAAGGCGGTATTGGAAATCTAAAAATGATTGTCGCTAAAATAAATGGTAAAGGCGTGTATGGCGAATTGAAATGGGAATCTGGTGTGCACCGAGTGCAACGGGTTCCGAAGACAGAATCTTCAGGAAGAATTCATACGTCGACTATTACTGTTGCCGTGATGCCTGAAATTGAAGAAAAAGAATTCCATTTAAATCCTGCAGATGTAGATTTTGAAACATTTCGTGCTGGTGGTCACGGTGGACAGAATGTTAATAAAGTTGAGACAGCGGTTCGCTTAACGCACCGTCCGACTGGTTTAGTCGTTGTCTGCCGAACGGAACGGTATCAGGGACGGAACCGTGAAATTGCTGAAAACTTACTGCGGTCCCGGCTTTGGGAAAGGGATCGGGCCGAGCAGGTTTCTGCCGTTGAATCGAATCGTAAGGCTCAGGTTGGCACAGGAGATCGCTCTGAGAAGATCCGTACATACAACTTTCCCCAGTCCCGTGTTACCGATCATCGTATTAATAAATCCTGGTTTAATATTGATCAAATTATGGCCGGAATGATTGGCGATTTAATTGCCGATGTGAAGGCTGGTATGGTAGTGCTTTCAGAGCAAGAGGAATAATTTTTTATTGTCCTGCTTCGCCTACTGTTACCCGTGCTGTTACTTCTTTATCCTCGCGGTAGTATTTTATATCTACTGACTGACCTACCTTTAATGTTCTTATGACATCGGTTAGCTGATTGGTGTCATTCAGTTTTTTGCGCGCAAGTTCGGTTATGATGTCGTCGGCTTTTATTCCTGCCTTTTCAGCCGGGCCTCCTGCAACTACTTCGGCAACATATGCTCCTTCTGGAATTTCATTCAGGAGTGCCATTCTTTTCGTGATCATCTGGTAGCGAACGCCTATGTAAGGGCTGGAAATTTTACCGGTTGCAAAGAACTCACTAATTATTGGTTTAGCAGAATTAATTGGTATTGCGAACCCGATGTTCTGAGCTACTCCTCCGGCTGCGACTGCAGTATTAATACCAATCACCTGGCCGCCAATATTTAATAGTGGGCCGCCAGAATTTCCCGGGTTGATGGCTGCATCTGTCTGGATAACATTTCCAAGCTTTTCCGGACTTCCTCCAACTTGATCCGAGGCTTCTATCTGTCTATCCAGGCCTGATACTACTCCAACCGTTACGGTGTTTTTAAATTCACCCAGGGCGTTGCCCATCGCAATTACTGTTTGTCCAACATCGAGTGCAGAAGAATCACCCAGTTCCATGGCTTTTAATCCGGTTGCATTAATTTTAATAATGGCGAGGTCGTTAAGAGGGTCTTTGTTAATTTTTTGAACGTCGTATTTCTTATTATCATTGGTAATAACTACATATTGTCCCTCGGCATCGACAACGTGTTTGTTTGTTACGATAACGCCGTTTTCTCCTACAATGAATCCTGTTCCAATTCCTGATTCGCGATTAGTGTTTTGTTGTGAGGGCGACATATCCGGGTCAAATATGCCGAATGGAGACTGACTAAAAGGATTTCTTGTTGCTGTTCTTTTTATTGCGATCGAAACAACAGACTGACCGTCTTTTTTTACTACGTCTATAACGTCAGACTTTTCTTTAATAATAGTTTGCGTCTGGATAGATGAATTTCCCCGAGTGGACGGAGTGGAGATATTCCCAATCTTAAGATTTGTAGCGCGTACCGCGGCGAAGAGCCCTATTCCTAAGCCCACCCCAATAACAATTAATACTATTGTTCGCAGTGAATTTCTCATGTGTATCCCCTCAGATGTTCCTATCAACTATGTACTATTTCTATGATGACTTTTTCGTGGAACTGTCCAATCTTAATTTCAACTTCATGTTTACCTGCGGTCTTTACGGATTCCTTTAAAAGGATATTCTCTTTTTTAAGCTTCATAGCTTCAGCAACTTCTTTTGCAGTGATCGACCCGAACAATTTCCCCTTTTCACCAATTTTATCTACTTTGATGGTAAACGATTTTCCTGAGAATTGGCTTATCATTTCTTGATCTTCTTTTATCTGCTTGCGGCGGTTGGCTTCATTTACCTGCAGTTCGGCTTCCCGTCTTTTTAAGTCAGCGGGTGTTGCGATAATTGCAAGCTTATTGGGTAATAAATAATTTCTAGCATACCCTTCACTTACATCTTTAACGACATTTTCTTTCAGGATTATTACTTTCACTGTTGTTTTATTAGCTCTAAAGCTTTTTCTAATTGACGATCTTTTTTACTTTTAATATCTTCTTCCGTCAATTTTACCTCAACTTCAGGTTTAAGTCCAATTTTATGAATCCACTTGCCTGATGGGAGTAGCCATTTTGCCGTTGTGATGTGAATACCAGCGCCACCGGACAGTGTTTCGACTTCCTGTACGGTACCCTTACCGAATGAGTTCTCGCCTACCAATTTAGCTATTCCCCTATCTTGTAATGCGCCAGCTACTATTTCTGCTGCAGAAGCAGAGCCTTTGTTAATTAGCACTACGACTGTAACACCTTTCAATCTTGGCGAATGGTCTGCTTGCTCCTGAGCTTTCTCACCCTTATAATTCTCTGAGGCTACAACTACTCCTTCCATAAAATCCGAGTTAATGTATTTTGCGGTGTCCAAGTATCCACCTGGGTTATTTCGAACATCCAATATTAGTTTCTTTACATTATTTCGAGTTATTGTGGTTACAACATCATTCCATTCTGTTCTTGTTTGATCCCCAAAGCGATTAATTGTTACGTGCGCAATAGTATTATTTTCAAGCATTTCAAATTCGACGCTTTTAACAACTATCGAATCACGGACTATTTCAACATCAGTAAGTTCTTTTTGTTCTTCATGTTGAATCTTAAGCTTAACTTTAGTCCCTTTTGGTCCCTTAATTTGATCGACAGCTTCCGGAAGAGAAATACCGTAGGTGTCTTTGTCGTTAATCTGCCAAATAATATCTCCTGCACGCATTCCTGCACGTTCTCCAGGAGTATCCTTAAGCGGAGATATCACTACTAATTGTTTATCTTCGTTAAAACCAAGTTGAACCCCAATGCCTTCAAAACTTCCCTGTAATTCCTCTGTCGCACTCGTATTTTGTTTTGGTGTCAAATATACTGAATATGGATCTTCAAGTGCATTAACAAGACCTGCGGTTGCGCCTTCGATAAGTTTATTTGCATCAACCTTATCTTTTTCTACATATTTTGTTTTGACGATGTTATAGACTTGCCAGAAGCGGGACATATCGGGATTTTGAGAATTGCTTCCGGAGGTGATGAATGGGATAGAGGCAAGACTGGAGTTACCACCTATCTGCACGTTATTGTTGCCTAACTTCCATCCTATGAGTAAGGATATAAGGCTCGTTGCGCCGATAGTAATAATCCATTTTTGGTGGGAAGATAATGACATAAAAGCTATTGTATCGGGAACTATGCTTCTTGTCTATATATTAATCAAGGATCTCAATGTTGTTTTGAGGAATAATGTATTCGTTATTCTTAAAGGTTATTTTGGCTGCCGGAGATTTAATACCTGAACGAAACGTGTGTTCTGCTATTAACTCTTTAACTATTCCGATCTCACCGATATTTTGGTCAAAAACAATCCGCACTTTAGCGTTTATTTCCAGGTTTTTCTCCTGTTCCTGCTTATTTTCTTTTTGGTCCATTTTATCGAGTGGAATTATTATCGTATTATCCTGTCCACTTATGAAACAGTAATAATTCTCATATCGTATAAATTCAGAATATAATTCGTCGTTTATTGGTATCGTCCCGAAGCCTTCCATTGCAACTATAGTTATTCCAATATCGCTCTCGGCACCGATGGCAATTAGATCCTGATATTCTATTCCTCCTGTAATAAAGCCCATAACACCAATATTTATAGCTTTGGAAAGTGCGGATTTTGGTAACATACTGCCACCGAAAAGAATCTTATCGGCATGCTCTTCTTTGATCATATGTTCTTTTATGACTTCATGCTTTGAAGCAATTACTTTTATGCTTCCTTCTCGGTTAAATCCCCTTCCAAGCTTTCCCTGAAACTGTATTACCTGCGTTTCAATATCTACGCTTGTGCTGTCTACTGTATTAATTACTTTACCCCACACTCCGGCAGGTATGCTTTCTGATTTTTTAGTTATCCGCAACATGATCTGACCGTTTTTAGTATTTATATTATCGATGGTTCCGTCTATGGATGCATATACTCGATCAGATTCTTTTTTGAACAGCTGCTTTTTTTCAGCTAAAATTTCACCTTTAAAAACTTTCTCACCGACACGTCGTGTAATGTAGTGGGCCGCTTTAGATGGATTAACACCCAATTGAAGCCCGGTATTGACGATATGAAATCCGGCTGCTTGCCTGTATTCGCCTAATATGTCTGCAGGAGTTACAATCTCTCCTGTTTCAACAAAGAGCTTCCCTTTAGTCGGTAACTTTCGCGTAATTATCTTCTTCGGAATTTTTTGTATTCTATAAAACGGTTTCATCTTATCCTTCACTGTACATCAAGTCGAAGCTTTCCAGCCAACTTGCTGATAATTTTTTTGAAATTTCTGTTGATGAGCGAACTAGAATATCGTTTTCTCTGGTATCAATAATTAGTCCAAGTTTGCTATGTGGAATGGTTAACGGTTTGTTTTGTATTAGGGATGTCGTTCCGGAGGTCAGGGCAAGGGTTATAGCTAATTTCGTTTTTACGGGTGTGGGTATTTTAATTATTTCCTGTGAAGTGAGATGTATAACCTGCTTTTCTGTTAGTTCAAAATCTACGGCACAGATACCTCTTACAGCACCTTTTTCAGGATGAATTTGAACTAGAGTTGCAAGGATTTCACCATCGGCTGTTTTTTTTATATTACATATGTCCGGCAAAATAATACTGTCGATACAGATACTGAGGCTTTCATCGTCAGATGCCGCAACAGAATTTATCTCTGGAGGTATAATACACACTTCTTTTGATTCTGTTCTTTGTTGATTGATTAGTATTTCTTTAATGATTGCCTGTATTATATGCTTACTTCGAGGTGTGGTGGGAATACCATTGGGAGTTAAAGAATAGTTGCCGATATAATCGCTTATTTCAGACAAACTGATAGCAAAGGGTATTCGCTTCTGGATTGCGATCGGTGCGATCGCGCCTATATCTTGTGATGTCCACATAGTTATTAGAGTAAATGGTTGAACGGTTAGCGTCAAGCGTAATGAATTATGAATAAAAAAAAGCTCCGGGTTAAATCGGAGCTTTACGGTGATTTGTATTTGAATCCTATCCTCGTGCAACGAAGGGGAGAAGCGCAAGGTGACGTGCGCGTTTAACGGCGATTGCTACCTGTCTCTGGTATTTGCTTGAAGTGCCGGTTCGTGCTTTTGGCATGATCTTTCCGCGATCAGATACTAACTTTCGTAAGCGGTTTATATCTTTATAATCTGGAATTACGCCTTCGTCGGTGAACTGGCATGTTCGTTTCTTAAAATATGTTTTTCTTTGCATTGCCATAAAAATTATCCTTTAAAATGGTATGTCGTCAATATTAATTTTTTCGTCCATAGGTTCGCGGGCTGGTTTGATCGGTGCGACTACGTCGTTGAGTGGCGGGACTGCTGGTGCTGTTGTAGACGTAGGGGTAGGCGCTGATGGCGTGATGTGTGTTACGTCATCCTGCATATCGTCAGTTCCACCAGTCGTACCCGGTTTTTTACTATCAAGTAGGATCATGTCTTCTACTACGATCTCTGTTGTGCTTCGCTGTTGTCCGTCTGCTGTTTCCCATGAACGTGTCTGGAGTCGTCCTTCAATGTATACTTTACGTCCTTTAGTTAAAAGCTGTGAGCAAAGCTCTGCGAGTTTACCCCATGAAACAAGTTTATGATATTCGGTTTCTTCGCGGCGTTCCTGGCCTTCTGATGGCACCCATGAACGATTTGTTGCCACTCCGAAAGTACAGACTGCGTTCCCCTGCTGAATATATTTCAATTCAGGGTCGCGGGTTAAGTTACCTATTAATTGCACCTTGTTTAATGATCGTGAAGCCATACCTCTTCCCTCCTATTTGTCCGCTTTTACGAGTAAATATCTGATGATATCGTCGTTGATTTTGACTCTGTAGTCAATATCTTTGATTGGGGCTTTATCTGAGTTAAAAGTGAATAATACGTACACACCTTCGTTGTACTTTTTGATCGGGTATGCAAGCTCTCTTCGTCCCCACATATCGCGGGAGAGAACATTGCCACCGGGAGTGGTGATGAGCTCTTCTATTTTTGTCAGGACCTTATCGCGCTCTTCTTCGGTAAGTTCCGGCCGTACAATGACGGTCAATTCATACTTATCCATTACTTGTAATCCTTCCTGTCTGAACCTAGGATATATTGGACGATTGGCTCTAAATAGTGGCCAAAACGGGTTAAGACTTGGGTGAATATATCATTTTTAATGGGAAAAGGCAAGCTAACGAATCTAATCTATATTAGCTTGGAGTTCTTTATTCTGTGCTATTTCCTCATACTGACGCTTGATTATGTAGAGCAATATTCGCTTTGCGTTATTATTTCCTTTGGCTAGGTCTCCTTCAGAAGCATTTCGGGCTACTTTTTCCCAAATAAACGTAGAACTTACCGTTTCTTCGATTTTAACTGTACTATTTTTGTAATCTTTGGCATATTGCTTTATTTTCGCGAGCATTTCGTTCTTTTTTAGATTCCATTCACCGATGCGTTTTACTCCCTGAATTATTAATTCAGATGGTGTTTCTGGGCTAAGAAAACCTACACTCTCCTCATTTGCAGATCGGGTAAAGAAACTTTCAAAGTTTAATAATGGATTAGGTAGTAGGCATTGTAGAGGTAGCTCTTTAAAAAATTCTGCCGATTCTTCCGCATTTTCTGGATAGAAGACTTCAGATAAAATTGCCGAAACATCACTGTGTGCTCCAGCGGTCTTGGCGGTAATGTAGAGCGCAAGATTATTGGCTTGTTCAATATTTTGAATAATCGCCTGGTTTGATTCAATGTAGGTATTTTCGAGTAATGCAAGTTGATCTTTCCAGCGTGATTTTTTTTCTAGAAATTCTCTAATGCTAAACTCGTCCCATCCAGCATATTCGGTCTCATCATTTCCATGGGTAAAGTATGATGTATTAAATCTGGTTTGCCAACCCATGGTACTCATTCCGCTGTCCGATTCTTCCCCTGAACTGATTTGTTCCGTAGTCCAAACGGTAAGATTATTTATGGCTTCATTGATACGTCTTTCAGAAGTAAATTGATGTTCTGCTGTATATTCTAAAATAAATTCAGCCAAGCTTTTTTGTCGCTCCTTATGATTAAGCAACTGATCAAGCGATATTCCTCGAATATTCTCCTGGAATAATTCAAACAGTTCAGCAGGAAGCCGTTTCTCTGCAAACGTAACAAAATCAGAATCCGCTATAAAAAATGATTTATAAGTCTTTTTTAGTTCGATAAGTTTGGTATTAATTACTTCAGGAGGTAGAAACTCGGGGTGCATATCGTCAATCGCTGCTTTTTCTTGATAAAACTCTTTAGCTCTTTTGCCAACTAATTTTATTGCCGCGAAGGCTTTCTCTTTGATTTTTTTGGTTACAGGAGTGGCATCAATTAAATAGGCACGTGGCTTATTCTCGTCCTCAGTATTAATATATAGATTGATTGCGTGTGCATCTTCAACTTTCACGCTTGTGGTTCTGTTATATGGATCTTTCGGCTGAAAAGCACTCACTATGGCAACTCCTTCATACGGCGAGTTTGTAATTTGTCGAATAATTCGAGTCATTGCTACTGATGCGCCTTCGCATGAAGCTTGGCCGTGTAACAATACTCTGTCTGCTTGGCTTAACCCTGCCGGTTCGTTGCCCGTACGGATAGCATCTCGTGTACGATAGGTTAGGTGAACTTTGCTTAGAAATCTGGCAACTCGATTGATGGTTTGGATTTTATCCTCAGGAGTGTCTCCCGGATATCTCATCTTGGCTGATTTAATAATATTTTTTGATACATGTTCGAATAATTGAGACCTTTCTTTTTGGTCATTGCTAAAAGCACCTAGAATGGCTGTATTGTCTCTAAACCATTCTTCATACTCATCTTCTGATTTCTCACAATATTCGATTCTCAGTTTTCCTACTTTGTCTTTAATTTTTACTTTAATAGATTCGTCAAGTTCAGATAGTCGAATGGTAATATTCCCAAGCTCATCTTCATATAAAATATTTTCTAATTCGCCTGGTCGTACGAGTGTTCTAGTTGCGTCATTTGATGAAGCAAGAAAAAGTCTTGAAACGACGAATTTTGGTTTATCTGTAATCTCTTGTACGGTTGAGTATCTGTTTCTAATACAAGGTCGTGGAATACTAATGGTATCCTCACTATTACCCAATTGAATAGTAAAATTAACCCCAAATTGATTGCTTCCCTTTCCATAACCAAATTTTGTAGGAACTGTATTGACAGACATTTTTCCTGTTTTCTCATCGTATTCGTTATAGATGTTAGTAATCATTATATAATCTTCTCGTTCGTCTTCAGGTCTGCGATCAGATATATTCATCACATTTGTACGCTTAAAAAAACCTATTTCGGGTAAACGAAATTTGCCAGAAAAATACTCTTGGGTTTTGAAAAAATCAGTTACATTATTTCGTGCCCTTCGCATAGAGATAAGTGTTCCCCCTACCAGCCCCAGTGCTGCAGCAGGGATTAAGCAACGCAGGTCCGCCCATGATATCTCCAGATCTATTGGTAATGGAGGGATTTTATCAGGCATATTTATATCAGATGCCGCTTCAGATGTTTGTCCCCCATCTATTCCTCCCCCGAACATCGGTAAATATTGATAGTAAGTTTCGTGTGTTCGTGCTGCTGTTTCCTGCAATGTTGCTAATGCACCGACTGGGATTAATGCTTTTGATAAACCAGCGCCAAATATTTTAAGCTTTTCGAAGATTTCTGGCATAATTTCAGGTTTAGGAGGAACTTCATTTCCTGCCTTCTCTCGTTTCTTGATATGTTTTTCTAGCCTAGATTTTAAGCGGGGAGTAAGCTGATCTTCAAGTAGTAACTCTATTGTTGCTGCTGTTTCCAGAACTGCATACAGCGCCATATTTTTTTCTTCGCCATCCTTTTTAAGTAGCCTTACAAACTCTCCTAATGAAGCAAGATTTCTTTGTAATTCTTGGTCATTTTGAGAAAGCTTATCAAACACTGCAGGTTTGGATTCATACAAGGCAAAGGCATATCCTTTACTAAGAGTTTTATATATTGTTGTATTTAACTGTCTATTTTCACCTCTAATAAGTGGATTGAGATCTGTCTCGTGGTTGATATCCTCGGAATGGGAATAAAATGTTTCTGATAGTATCCGATATGGATTATCTTGTTTTTCCTTAGACACAGCTTCTGAGGGTGTGGGATTGTAGTTTTCCATAACCTAGTTATGTTTAAATCATAGCATATATTTTGATTATGCATTTACTTTAAATTCAATCACGTCACCGTCTTGAACAATGTATTCTTTACCTTCAATCCGGAGCCAACCGTTTTCGCGGGCTTTTACGTAACTGCCAGCCTCAATGAGTTTTTCCCAATTTATTGTTTCGGCTTTTATAAAGCCTTTTTCGAAATCGGTGTGTATAACCGCCGCAGCTTTTGGAGCTTTTGTACCTTTTGAGATTGTCCACGCTCGAACTTCTTTTGGACCAGCGGTGAGGAAACTTTGGAGGCCAAGAATCTGATATGCTTTTAGTGCAAGTCTATGCAAACCTGATTGTTTGAGCCCAAGTGATTCAAGATATTCTTTTGATTCTTCTTCATCGAGGTTACCGAGCTCAGATTCGATCTGTGCTGAGATAATGAGCTCATTTGCATAGGTTGATTCTCGGGACGCTTGGGTTTCATCGACGTTATACACATATATCATTGGTTTTGTAGTGATAAGGGGCAAATTACCAAGCGCATTTTTTTCTTCGTCCGTAATTTTTGTTTCGGAGGCGAGCTTTCCGGCATCGAGCGATTCTTTAATACGCTTAAGCGCGTCAATACGTATCTGGGTGGTTGCTTTATCCATGGTTATGCGCTTGAGATCAGTCGTGGCATTATCTATCAGTTTGTTCATGGTATCCATGTCAGCAAGAATAAGTTCGGTATTAATGGTTTCGATATCCGACTTTGGATTTTCTCCAGTGTGTATTACGTCGGCATCAGAGAATTCACGAACCACTTGAGCAATGGCATCTACTTCGCGGATGTGACTAAGGAATTTGTTGCCGAGTCCGAGCCCTTCTGACGCGCCTTTGACAATCCCGGCAATATCTATGAATTTAATTGTGGCAGGTATTGTTTTAAAGCCTTTATCTAATCCTTCGGATTTTTCAATAAAGCCTTTCAATGCTTCCAAGCGTGCATCGGGTACGTCTACAATGCCGGTATTAGGTTCGATTGTTGCAAAGGGATAATTTGCTGCCAATGCGACCTGTTTTTTGAGGAGAGCGTTGAATAATGTTGATTTTCCTACATTCGGTAGGCCGACAATTCCGATTTCCATTCTATACTATCCTTTCCCGACAATTGCATACTATACCAGATTAATATGCTTTAATGCCAGGAGTATTTTCAGTCATAGTTATTAAGATCTTTTTGAAGAGTCTAAAAAATTTTCAACTTTTTCTAGTACTTGTGTTGGGGTCAAATCAGATTTTATCATATAAGCTGCAGCGCCATTTTTCATTGTTTGATCTGCATCTTCAGTTTGAGAAAGATTTGTCAAAATAATAATTGGGATATTGCTAATAGCTGGATCTGCTTTGGCATTCTTTAAGGCAGTAAATCCATCCATAACAGGCATCATCAAATCCATCAGGACAATATCTGGATTAAATGATTTCATTAATTTTAATGCATCAGCACCATTTTCAGAGATTTGTACCTCGTGCATTGCTTTTGTAAATTTAACACGGTACATGTTTAAGATAATCTTATCGTCTTCAACTATCAATATTTTTGCCATATTATTTTTGGTCAGGATGCGTTACTACTTCTTGCTCTATTTCTTTTTTTATTGTATCTGCTTTCTGTGATTTTGCAATGGGGATTGAAAAAGCAAAGGTTGTCCCTCTCCCTACTTCTGATTGTTCAATCCACAAATAACCACCCATTTTCTGAGCAAGTTTTTGTGAAATATGGAGCCCTAAACCTGTCCCTGTTGGTCTTCCTTCCTGTTGAGAGCTTATTTGAGTAAATTTACCAAAGAGTAATTTTTGATTTTCTTTCGAAATACCTATGCCAGTATCTGTTATAAAAATTTGTATTTGCTCCCCATCAGTTTTTGTTGCTACAGTGATATTTCCGTTATCAATAAATTTTAGGGAATTACCAATAAGATTATTCAAGATTTGTTTTGTTTTATCCATATCTGCCTGAACTATCTCTACTGAATTGCTTTGCACACCAAGAGTAATGCCTTTTTCGTTAGCAATTGGTTGTAAAGACCTCACCGTTTCATTAATAACATCTTTTATATTAAATTCCGAAAGCGTAATTTTAAGTCTTCCTGCCTCAATTCGTGCAACATTTAATAAATCATTTACAAGATGAATTAATCGTTCTGTCGAGTTATATATATTATTAAGCGGTTCTTTTAAATTTTCATTAACTGCCCCAAAATCTCCCTCAAAAATCATTGAGATTAAACCCTTAATGGCAGTCATCGGTGTGCGAAGTTCATGAGACGCTACGGACACAAATTCATCCTTCAATTTCACAAGTTGCAATTCTTTGGTAATGTCCCTGAAAACCTCAATACTTCCCGATATCGCATTCCCTACCAAAATTGGAGTGACCGTAACTGCAGCAGGGAATTTATTCCCATCTTTCCTGGTATAGAAATAAGTAGCGTTAACTTTTTGACCTGTTGATAGAGCTTTGTTCATAGGCCTATTCTGTTCTGCAATAGGATTACCATCTTTATCTTCCATAACTAATAGCTCTGTAAGCCGTTTACCAATGGCATCACTACTGTTGAAGCCTAGTTTTTGTTGTGCTGCTTGATTTAGGAATAATATTTCTCCTTTCTTATCTGTAGCAATAATTCCTTCTCCTATACTTTCCAAAATCGCATCATCCTTCGCCTTGGCTTGCCTCAATTTCTCTTTGGATTGACTAAGCTTATTAAGCGTAATTAAAACGATAAAAGCCAGGAGGCAGGTCAAAAGAACAATAAAACTATAAACTGTTACAAGAGACCGTAAGGTATTATTACGATCAGCAAAT
This sequence comes from bacterium, assembly GCA_030855825.1. Lineage (GTDB taxonomy): Bacteria > Patescibacteriota > Microgenomatia > JALYQM01 > JALYQM01 > JALYQM01. The sequence goes on along the minus strand of JALYQM010000018.1, from coordinate 43,541 downwards.
GCCGATCTTGTAGGCTGAGTTGCAACAACTCCCCAGTTATATTTATTTACGCCATGAAAAGCCGCAAGACGTTCTACCTTTTCAATCGGATTATAGGTAATTTCAACTCCTTGTTGTCCGGTAAGTGCTTTTTGAACAACAGGGACACTTGAGAAATCAATGATTTCTTTCTGTAAATCAAATTTGGGATGAGCAGCGACCTTTCCATTTTTATCTACTATGAAAATAAATCCATCAGATCCGACAGTAACTCCTTTACTCCAGGATAAAATAGTATCTAGCCTGACTTGCATTGCTAGTATTCCAACAACAATTCCATTATCTGATTTTATAGGAACAGCGACTGCGATTACGTTGTATTTCGGTTCATTAGCTCTTAAATATACTTCAGAAACATACGGTTTCCAATCTTTACTAACGCCCTTGTACCAATCTCTAAACACGAAGCTTCTTCCTCTAATAGATTTGTCAGGGCCAGTAATTGCTGTCAGTATCCCATCAGGTTTTGTTAAGAATACTGCTTCGATATAAGGGAAATTTTTCGGCACATTTTCGAGAATAGCAATGGCTTCATCCCAGTTTCCTTCAGTTGCAAGCTTGCGAAATTGTACTCGCGTTGAAAATGATAATCCTATATCGGTTAACCGATCAAACTTTTCTTCTATAAGAACAGCTGAAAGGGCTGCGGTAGATTGTCTCAAGGATAAGGTAGTGTTAGTTAACGTTTGTTGCGTGTGTCTGTAGCTATAGAGTGCAACTAATACAACGGGGGCAACAATTGCCAAAAAGATGGCAAATTGAATTATCCATCGCTTTAATCTTTGGGCAGAGTTATGCATGCTTTTAGCATATCACTTCAAACCGGGTTTATATATACTTATCCATCTCTTTTCATCTCATGTGTTGCTTTATTGTTATGCTATACATATAATAGTCTCAATATGTTCAGTGTCATTTTACTTGTCATAATTGCATTAGCGTTTGGTGTATTTGCAACTCAGAATTCGATTAATATTCCAGTGACTATTGCCGGGTCGGTTATTCCCGATGTTCCGCTGTATATCGTTATTGGATTAACGTTGCTTTTTGGATTGTTTTTTGCGTGGGTTTTGAGCCTTGTTAACTCTGTTTTGTTTTCCAGAACTTTGAAAGTAAAAGACCATGCTATTGATGATGTAAGAAAAGAGAATAAAGAACTTAACCTAAAAATTACACAGCTTGAAATTGAGAATACCCGCTTAATGGCAGAAGTCAACAAAATCTCAGAATAATAATTTAGAGATGTTTAGTTCTGATTTTTTAAGAGCCGGTTGAAGAACAATAATCTACGTCTTTTGTATTCGCGTAAGGATACACCGTTGGATTCCATTTTTATCTTTGCGTATTCGTTAATATATTCCCTTTTACTCCCTATTATTCGACAAACTTTAAGAGTCTCGGTAAAAATTGGAAGCGATGGATCTCCAAAAAGTATTTCAATGGCACAGTCGTTTTCTATAAAATGCCACTCATAAAATTTCTCTCTCGTTTTTTGAGGTGTACCGAATAAAGAGATCATTACGGGTAAGTTTTGGCCGAACGTTTTAGGAAGACATTCGACATACAGATCAACATCTCTTTGTCCGGGTATTCCAAACACAGGCGATCCAACAAAATGAACTGTCAGGTCAGGCAGATTTTTTTTAATTTTACGAACCAGTTTGTTCCCGGTGTCTCGCACCTGTTGACTGAAAGGTTCTATAGTTACTTTTTCCTGATCCGAGTACGTAAAGGAGTACAAATACTCAACTGGAGAATGTATGAGGAGTGACAGATCTCGGATTATGGTTTTTGGCATATTCATGGGATATATTATACCATATCCGCATTATTAGGCTATTCTATTGCAAGTGTTTTCTGTAAAATTCTATCGTATTTTGTAGCGCCTGGGTGAAACTGGATCCATTAATATTGTGACCACCGCTTGGATACTCTTTTAACTCGTGTACTACTGATGTTGCATCGAGCAGATTATTTAAGTTACGGCTGTAATTGATACTTACGACATTATCGTCGACTGCGTGATTCAACTGAATAGCACCTCTAAGATCGGTCAGGTAGTTCGAAGGTGTTACCTGCTTCCAAAAATCTTTATGTGGGTCAAATTGACCATGAGTATTAAATAATTCCTGCCTACGGCGTTGTGATGGTGAATCGCTAGGTTGTGCTTGATAACTATTATCGTTTATACGGTAGTCCCTCAGATCCTGGTAAGTAAAGCCTGCTCCCGCCCAGATAACGACAGCCGGGATTTCGGGTTTTACGGCAAACGTTCTCAACAAAATATTTCCTGCCATGCTGTGTCCCCATAGACCAATTTTGTTTTTATCCACAAAATCTACATTTTCCAATGCTGTATATGCATTGAGTGTGTCTAAAACATAATCTGAAGAATAGTATCCGCTCCCCGCCTCGCCTTCTGAACTTCCGTGACCGCGCAGATCTATTTTAAGAACAACGAAGCCGTTGCTGGCTAGATAGTTTACATATTCTACATATTTTTCTGTTGTACGGTACAGATTTGGAGGAATATACCCGTGTACAAAAACTATCGCAGGCCATCCTCCTGGTGGTTTTTCACCTTTAGGCTGCGTTATGAGTGCATTTATTTTGAGCCCTTCCGAAGAATAATTTGTTAGGTACGAAGTGTAATCTGCACTTTCAGAAATTGTTTGAAGATTTTGTAGAGAACTATTGTATGTTTTCTCGCGTAAGCCTGGAATTGTCATATCACCGAACGGTATTGGAGTCGATGCCCCGACTGGTTGCTGTTTGATTGCTTCTATCGGGGCGTTGCTCGACTCCGGGGAAATATATTTTGGAGTGTTTTGAGTACATCCTGCTGCGAGTACTCCAATGCAAAGTATACAAGTAGCTACTCTATTTTTCTTATACACCATAATTAGTAGTATATTATAATTACTGCATATGAAAAAGATCTCAATTGTCTGTTCACTAGCACTTATTTTGTTAGCGGGGTTGTTTGTTGGAGAGAAATATCTTGACAGACAATCCGACTTGCCTACGTATGAGCCAACAAGTACTGCGTCTGATTCTCCCACGTCTGCTCCTCTTACTAGTGGGTTGGCTTCACCGGAACTTAGAACTATCCCCACTGCTAAAGTTATACCAATGAGAATTCATACATTTCAGACTTTTAATAATTGTGGACCCGCCTCGCTTTCGATGGCACTTTCATATCATAGTATTTCAAAGAGCCAAGCTGAATTGGGGCAGGCATTAAGACCGTATCAAGTTAAGAGCGGAGATAATGATGATAAATCAACTACATTGGATGAGCTAGCAGGTAAGGCTCAGGAATTTGGATTGCTTGCCTATCATCGCCCTAACGGTAACCCTGAGATACTAAAACAGTTCATTGCACATGATATGCCGGTAATTACCGTTACGTGGCTGAAGCCTGATGATGATATTGGTCATTACCGAGTGATGCGTGGTTATGATGATAATCAGAACGTGTTTATTCAAGACGATTCGTATCAAGGGAAAAACCTGGCTTACACATATGATGCTTTCAATGTCATCTGGCAGAAATTTAATTATGAATATTTAGTACTCGTCCCTCAGGAAAAACGGGCATTAGCCGAAGAAATTCTAGGGAGTGATTTAGATGAGCGTATATCATGGTCTCATGCGGTATCCTTGTCGCAGGCTCAACTAGAAAAAAATCCCGATGATGTTGATGCACGATTCAATCTTTCCGTTGCACTACATCATACAGGTGATTACCAGGCATCGATTATTGAGTTTGAGAAAGTGCAGAACAAGTTGTCATTTCGCACGCTATGGTATCAGATTGAACCGCTACATTCCTATTATGAATTAGGTCAATACGACAAAGTTTTTAGTATTAGCGATTCTATTCTCAATAAAAACAACCGTGCCTTTTCTGAACTGTATATTCTTCGTGGAAAAATATATTTGAAACAAGGTAAAATAGATTTGGCTCGTATAGAGCTTGAAAAAGCGGTCGTATATAACGAGAACCTTAAAGAGGCCCATGATCTTTTGAACTCAATTTAGCCTCACTATTTTATGCTATTGTTTTATTAAAAATGTTGTATATACTATTATTAGTAATAAATATTATAGTAATGTTGTATGTTGAAGGGTGGTGAGTAATAATATGGGTATCATTTTATGGATAGTATTTGGTGCAATTGCAGGTTGGATTACATCAAAAATTATGAATACAGACGCTTCACAAGGACTTATGACTGATGTAGTGCTCGGAATAATCGGCGCTTTTATCGGGGGTATGGTCATGAACTTTCTTGGTCAGCCTGGAGTAACTGGTTTTAACTTATACAGTCTTATTGTGGCTATTATCGGTGCAGTCGTTGCCGTTTGGTTATATAAGAAGTTTGCACATTAAGCGAAAAGTGTTCTTATCTTAGAAGCGGTTCTCGATTATTGAGGCCGCTTCTTTCTGTTGACTACAACCTATAGTATGTTGACTTTTTGCTTACATTCTGTTATACTCCTCTAAATTGATCATAAAGTGCCAATGTAAGGCTTCTTTAGTTAACTAATTTTTGAGTATTCCCCACATATCCTCGTTAATTGGTTTCAATTTGAATTATTAACCAATTACATAGAGGATATTTTTATGTCTTTCCGAAGATTTAGCGGGCAGCCACACCCTGTACGTGGTAACTTTAATCAGGGACGTCGCCCACGAGGTGTGTTTTCTGATATTAATAAATTTATAAACAGAACAACTGAAATTTCAGTTGAAGAAGATTATATACCAACAAACCAGTTCATTGATTTTGCGTTTACTCCAGAGGTAAAAGCAAACATTGTGTCCCGTAAGTATATAATCCCTACACCGATTCAGGACCAGACTATCCATCAGGCTCTTGAAGGACGTGATGTACTTGGTATTGCAAACACCGGAACTGGTAAGACTGCTGCATTTTTGCTTCCTCTTATCAATAAAGTGTTTTTAGATCGTTCAGAAATGGTGCTGATTTTGGCACCTACCCGCGAACTCGCGGTACAAATAGAAGACGAATTTAAGGCTTTTTCCCGCGGTATGGGTATGTTTTCTGTATTGTGTATTGGTGGTGCTAGTATGAATGTACAAATTCATAACTTGCGACGTCGATATAACTTTGTAATTGCTACACCAGGACGTCTTAAGGACCTTGTTAACCAGAGAGTGGTGAACCTTGGTAGATTTAACAGCGTTGTACTAGACGAGGTAGACCAGATGTTTGACATGGGTTTCGTAAAAGATATCCAGTTATTACTTGGTCAGCTTCCTAGGGAACGACAATCATTATTCTTTTCAGCTACTATCTCACGCGAGATTGACTCATTAGTCAAATCTGAAATGATAAATCCGGTTGTTGTTTCCCTTAAGAAACGTGATACGGCTTCAACTGTTGATCAGGATGTTGTTCGCATCAAGCCAGGTGACAGTAAGATTGAAATACTTCATGACCTGCTCGTTAAAGAGGATTTTACGAAAGTACTTATCTTCGGTCGAACAAAACGAGGAGTTAATAAATTGTCTGATATGTTGCATGAACGCGGATTCCGTGTTGATTCAATTCATGGAGATAAGACTCAAAATGCACGCCAGATGGCGTTAACTAAGTTTAAAAAGGATCATATTGTGATATTGGTTGCAACGGATGTTGCTGCGCGCGGAATTGATATTCCTGATGTATCCCATGTTATCAACTATGAGCTTCCAGAAACTTACGAAGATTATATCCATCGTATTGGTCGAACTGGTCGTGCTAATAAGCTTGGTAAGGCTTTGACGTTTGTTGAATAAACCTGCTTTCTAACGGTTACGAAATAACTATTTGCTATACTTTATGTATACGATATGTCGAAACTTTTCAAGATAACGCTACTTCTCTCTATTTTCTTCGGATTAAATAAGTTGGTAGCGTTATTTCGTCAGGCACTAATTGCGAGACAGTTTGGACTTAGTCCTGAAATTGATGCGTTTAATGTTGCCAATAATGTTCCGGATTTGCTTTTTTCACTTATTTCCGGTGGTGCTCTAGCTCTCGCTTTTATTCCTGTTTTGACTGAATATATCGATAAAGAAGGCAGAAAAGAATCCTGGTTACTTTTTTCCAGAATCGCGAATCTTGTCTTTGTTTCAACGGCTGTTCTCTCTGTTGTCGTTGCTCTGTTTGCTCCACAGCTTATTTCCTCAGAGTTTGGTATCGCGCCTGGATTTACTTCCCCGCAACAGGATTTAACGACTAACCTGATGCGGATTAACCTTATCGCAACTCTGATATTTTCTCTGAGTGGATTGCTTATGGCTGCGTTGCAGTCGAATAAGCATTTTTTACTCCCTGCAGTGGCGCCCATTTTATATAATGTTGGCCAAATATTTGGAGCAATGGTGATCGCCCCTGTTTTTGGTATCGGGGTGTATGGTCTTGCATACGGCGTGCTGATTGGCGCTCTGTTGCATTTGTTAATACAGATTCCAGGAATGATTCGCTACGGATTTGTCTGGTCTCCTACTTTTGGATTGCATGATGCTGGGGTGCAGAAGGTCCTTCGATTACTCGGTCCACGCATCTTAACCGTGTTGTTTATTCAGATAATTTTTCTAACTCGCGATAATTTGGCTTCTCGGTTACATGAAGGAGCTGTTTCAGCTTTAACCTACGGCTACTTTATTATGCAGGTTCCTGAAACTTTAATTGGTAGTGCAATTGCAACAGCGCTTCTTCCCACTCTCTCCCATTTTGCTGACACGAAGAATGAAAAGGCATTCACTGAAACTCTGAATAGAACGATTCGGGTCGTGCTTTCGCTATCTTTTGTTTTAACCGCGATATTAATTGTAGGGCTTGATATCTTTCTAGACCTGATCTTCCACTTTAAACCAGATGCGAATGCCTTACTGGGAATGACTACTAAAGCATACTTGTTAGGCTTATTCGGTCAATGCATGCTTGAAATTGTGACGAGGGCGTATTACGCACGACAGGATAGCCGGACTCCGTTTTTTGTTACTTTAGTAAGAATGCTATTGTTTATTGTTTTATCGGTGGTATTTCTCAAGCCGTTTGGCGCACCAGGCTTAGCTTTTTTTGACTCACTTACGGTTACCTTTGAAGTAGGGGTATTGCTTTTCTTATTATATAAATCCCAGCCGGAACTGTTGAAAATGAACGGTACTCTTTCACGGATGATACGTGCTTGCATTGCAGCCGGACTGATAATTGTTCTATTCCCCGGTATTCCTTCTATTATTCTTGGATCAGTACTTGCCTTTATAACTATCCGAAAAGAATTACGGCTACTAACGCAGCTATAGTTATAGTACCACTCCCTGTTTTTTGAGGTAGTCTATAAAATCTTCTGGAACGTCCATTGTTGAGAGTCGCCCTTGTTTTACCAGACGAAAATCGTTAAATTTTCCTGAAGCTTTAATTTGTTGCAATGTTATTAGAGGTTCTTTGAATTTTTTAAGGAACTTAAAATCGACAAGCCAGCTTCTTGGTTCTTTAGGATCAGGTCGAGACTTCCCCACTATCTCTGCAAGCCCTACAATGGTCGCCTGTCCTTGAGAATGGTAAATCAGCACTCTATCTCCTGGTTCCATTTGTTTCAGAAATATAACTGCCTGAGGAGCCTTTACTCCATCCCAGGTTGTGGTTCCGTCTCTTTCGAGATCATCAATATCGTACGTTTCAGGGTCGGTTTTAGCGAGAAAGTATTTCATAAGTGTATTTTAGCCCCTCGAACGCTATTTGTGAAGAAAGTATATTCTCTTTGCCAATAGCTGCGGCGTACTCCTGTTCAATTATTTGCTTAATCTCTTCAGTTTTAGCTATGGTCCAGATACATCCACCCGCCCCAGCACCACACACACTAAAGCCTGCTGCGTTTTTCTGAGCAATTTTCCAGAGACGGTGACCTACAGGAATGAGTCTCTCAGGTGCAATCTGTTGCCTAAAATTATTTTCGTACTTCATTATTTTTATAATTTTTTCCCAGTTTTGGGAGGTTATCGCTTGAGAAAATTCTTTGGTTTTTTGATTTAGTTCAAACCATTTAACTCTTTCAGCTGAGTTGAAAAATGAATCAACATATTTTTTGTTCATATCTGATGAATTATGTGGTCCGAGATAGACAATAATTAATCTTTTTTCGAGTTCTTTATACTGGTGTTTTTCTAAAATACTTTTTCTTGTAAATTTTACCGGTTTAGAATAGTGCCATTCCCAATAGTTAACTCCTCCAAACATCGCTGCAGCTTGATCCTGTATTCCGGTAATTGAAAAATTTAAGCTTTCTTCAAAACAATGAGCAAGATATACTTGTTCGTTTTTAGAAAAAGTATGTTTAGTATTGTTGAGAAGCTGGCGTGCACGTTGCAAAGCGGCTATAAATACAATTGCTACAACCCCTGAACCGCCCAATCCTGATTTTACTGGTGATTCAAAAGCGAAATTCGCTACATAGCCATCCATCCCAAAGTATGAGGCTATCATGCATAGTAGTTTGAATGGACCTTTCAAGTCAGGAGTGTATAAATCGAATTCTATACTTTCATTGGACTGAATCAGTTTAATTTTGCCCGGCGTATGTGAGGATAAGATAACATGGGTTCTCATATTCATAGCAATATTTACCGTACACGGATTAATCCATTCATACGGTAGTGCAAATCCTTTAACATCCCATGTTCCACCTAACTCAATTCGGCAGGGAGCAGATGTTGCGATGCTACGTTTTTCTAGAAGCGCACTCAGCGATATTGTTTTAGGTAATGACATATTCGGGTATACTTTTGTCGGAATCTCTTAGTCTATGTTTCCCTGATCTAAAATCACTTTGTACTTTAAGTAGGCGCTCATGACTTCCCATGTCAATTATATATTCATCAGTATAATATGAGTATAATTTCTTTTTATTTTTAAGGACATTAGGAAACACATCCTTTTCGAATGATTGGGCTTTATCTTGGATATAGTTGCAAATTTCTTTTTTACATAAATATATTCCGATATTACTTCTATTTTTAATGATCTTTCCTACGGGTAATGGTCGATTGATTACATTTTGAATGTAATTTTCTTTATTTATATGGAGATGATCGCATTCGAGTGGAACATAATATTTTTTAACCATAATAGTCGCAACTGTACCTTCAGTTGCTTTATTGTGATAGGTAATCATGTTATTGAGATTAATATTATGTAAATAGTCGCAGTATAATACTAGAAAATCACCTGTTATTTTATTTTCCAGCTTTTTAACAGCACCTGCTGTTCCCATTAACTGCTCGGGCTCGTAGTACTGTATATTTACTCCCCACTTTGTACCATTTTCGAAATAGTTTTTTATTTCATCTTTAAGATGATATATTGAAATGTATATATCTGTAATATTGTAGGAGCTTAGAAATCGTATTTGATGCTCTAAAATAGGAAAATCACCAACTACAATTAGAGGTTTAGGCGTCGTAAGGGTTAAAGGGATCAATCGAGTGCCGATTCCCTCGGCGAGTATAATGGCTTGCATATAAAGGTGTATATTTAGATTCTATTTTATATAATTACTTCTATGTCTGAACTCAGTATTATTATTCCTGCTCGTAACGAAGTCACTTCTATAGAAGAGTTATTTAGACGAATAGATGAAACTCTTAATAAGGTAGATATTCGTTATGAAATTATCTTTATGGATTCTCATTCCACCGATAATTCGATATTAGTTGCCTCTCAATTAACTTCTCGCTATCCCGTTCATGTTTATTCACAAAAGAATTCAAAAGGTAAGGCAGGTGCAATTCTTGAGGGAATAGCTCATGCAGCTAGTCCTTATATTATCATGATTGATGGAGATTTACAGTATCCCCCAGAAGCCATCCCTACAATGTATGCAGCTCGATTTAGAAGTAAGGTCGTAGTTGCGAGGAGAAAGGTATATAAAGAACGATTTATTCGCAAAGTGTTTTCATTCATTCATCATTTTCTTTTTACACAACTATTATTTGGGTTAAGATGCGACGTGCAATCGGGATTGAAACTTTTCCCACGAAATATTGTTAATTATCTTGATTCTTCATATATTTCGTCATGGACTTTTGATTTGGCCTTATTATATACAGCCAAAAAACTTGGTTATTCTATTGGCGAGGTGCCAATTGTTTTTGAAGAAAGAAAAAATGGAGCTTCTAAAGTATCAATATTAGGATCCATTTGGGAACATTCAATCAGTATGCTTAAATTTAAGTTTTTTCCGCCGATAGTTAAGAAAAGAAAATAAATTAAGAATGTATTTCCAATGCAGTTGTTTTTTGTGCCGCAGTGTATACATTGCGTAACAGGCAGGCAATTGTTAGTGGTCCAATGCCTCCTACTGTTGGGCAAATCAGTTTGGCTATCTGTTCAATACTCTTTTCGTCTACATCCCCATATGTTTTTGTTTTTCCGTCGATTTTTTCTCTACCCACTCCGATGCCAATAACATACGCGCCTGATTTGATGTTTGTTTCATTGATAATGTGCTTTTTACCTGTAGCTGAAATGACTATATCGCCCGTTTTAATTATTCTGTCTGGTGTATCTGTTTTTGAATCTATTAATTGCGAGGGAAAGCCTTTCTTCTCAAGAAGATCCCTAACTGGTTTACCTGCTGTTTTACCTTTGCCCAATACCACTATTGTTTTATCTTTTAAGAATGATTCGGCTGATTCAAAACCTTCAATTCGTGCAAATTCTTGGAGCATTTCCCAGGTTCCTTCGGCAGTTGCAGGAATGAACGGAGAGCCTGGCAGGAACCCGTCAACGTCTTTTTCCGGAGATACCGCGGTAACGTAGTCGTCCGATATCCATCCAGGATACAGAGGAAGCTGCACAATTATGCCATTTACTAGAATATCTTTATTTAATGCGATAATTGTTTCTATGCATTGCGCAGGAACTGATTCTTCAAATTCGAAAGTGCTGACTTTTACGCCAATTTCATCGCCTATTATTGTTTTGTGCTTTATATACATTCTCGACGCATCGTTATTGCTTGCGAGAATAATTGATAAATGAGGATGCAATTTCTTTTCAGTGATCTCTTTTTGGATTTCACTGAGAATTTTTTGTGCGATTGGTTTTCCGGATACGATCATTACTGTATTCTATCAGCTTTTGGGTTACATCACCAGTTTATTTTATAAAGTTAATAGAAAATAAGATCCCATCAATTTCTTTATCCGTTAGACTCGGCTGGAAAACTATTGTTAATCCAGGGTATTTTTTCATTTTTGTATTTATTAATGCGCCGGTATTATCTCCTAACGAATTGGATATCGTTGGTCCGTCATCAGGAGCAAAACTTCCACCTTTAATTTTTATTATTTCAACTCCGTTCGGATTATTGACTGGAATAATTCGGTCTTGAGTAAATGATTCATTTTCTGCACTGTTTACAAATTTGTTCAAGTATTTCCCGTCCTTTTTTACAAATCCCTGCATATCCATAAAGGTTCCTCCTCTTCCAGCCGTATAATCTGTTGAGGTAGTTCCCGCAGAGATAAATCCATTAGGGGTTGTACCGCATCCGCCACCTGCTTCGACCTCGGGGATAAGTTTTACATACCAGGCGGCTGATTTATCAAACTGGACACAGAGTTGGGAACCTGTCTCTCCCGCTGCAATCTCCTGTTTAACTTGTCCAAGTGAATCTAACTTAGGCGGAAGTTTTAAGGTAAGCCCAACTACTGGCAATGAGTGTAATTTCCAGTTTTTGGTGTCAGGAATATTTAGTGGAGTATCAGATGTATTTGCCGTTGCAATAGGTGTTTCATACATGTAGACAGGTAACGTTGAGGTTTTTATACCTGTCTCAATTTTTTGCGAGCAGGCCGTGAGTAATAAAAGGGCTATTATTAAAAATAATGTATGTTTCATGCGACCAGTGTAACATATATTGTTAGCCTAACCACTCTTTTTTTAATCTTTGAAATTCGTCATTGATTATTGCTTCACGGATTTTTTTTACCAGGTGAATCATGAAGTAAACGTTATGAATGGTAGCAAGGCGATATCCCAGCAATTCCTTAGCAACGAATAAGTGTCGGATATAAGCACGGGAGAAGTTCTTGCAAGTGTAACATTCACAGGTGCTGTCTATTGGGCGTCCATCTTCTTTGAATTCTGCATTGAGGATTAGGAGGCGGAATTTGTTTTGTTTATGTCCGCCTTCAGGTGGAGATATAAAAAGCGCTCCGTTACGCGCGATGCGGGTAGGTGCAACACAGTCAAACATGTCGATACCGCGCTCAATGCATTCAAAAAAATCATCAACGTCCCCTATTCCCAATAAATGACGTGGGCGTTCTGTTCCCAAAAGAGGAATTTGCCATTCGAGAACTTTATGCATGTCAGCTTTAGTATTTCCGAGAGAACCACCTATTGAAAATCCATCAAAGTCTAGTGACGAAATGTATCGTGCTGATGCTTCTCGCAAATCTTGCCAAGCGCCACCATGTGGAATGCCAAAAAGATATTGTGGCTGTGGGTAGAGATAGCGGGTTGAATCTGTAGAGATTGCCTTTTCTGTTTCCAACTTCAGATGGATATCCAGCGAATCTTTTTCCCAGCGGTTTGTTCGTTCCAGAGAATGCTTCGTGTATTCGTAATCGTGCAATGGTGATGGGCATTCATCAAACGCAAGAATTATATCTGCTCCCAATTTATGCTGGGTTTTGATTGAAATATCGGCGTTAAACTTATGTTTTGATCCATCAAGATGTGAGGTAAATGTCACCCCATCTTCATCAATTTTTGCCAACTTCACATCGACACTTATAGCGGAACTATTTGGATTCTTGGGTTTTAACGCATGTTCACCTTCGCCTGTAAACTGCATATCCGGTGTGGCCATTAATTCTTCTTTGATTCTTGCCGGAAGTGATAACACCCCACCCTTTTCTGCCGGAAAAATATTAGCAATTTTCCCTACTTGATGTTCGATTGCGTATCCGAGCGAAAATACCTGAAATCCACCACTATCGGTAAGCATTGGTTTATGCCAGTTTACGAAATTATGCAGTCCTCCCATCTTCTCAATAGTTTCTGCTCCAGGGCGAAGATAGAGATGATATGTGTTAGCAAGAATTATTTGTGCACCTATTTCTTCAAGGTCCTGAGGTGTTAGAGATTTTACAGTAGCCTGAGTACCTACCGGCATATATACAGGAGTTTCGACTATATTTCCGTTTAACTCCATCACCCCCGCTCGCGCATGAGATATTTTGTCCTGATGGATGGTTTTAAATGAGAATGACATGTTATGCTGACGCAGGATGTGTAGGATTCTTACTTAATTCTACTACCATATCGAAGTCATCGTCTCCTGCTATTCGATTGTATCTGATGAATCCACAGAGCTCGCATTTATGTGACAACACATATTCCCCTGATTTCTTTGTATACGACGAGATTGGTTTCATCAGCCCCTTACATTGATTTCTGCGGTCGCCTGGAGTATCGGTGTCTACGTGTTTTGAGTACAGACAGTACGGGCAATGATTGCGATAAGATCCACCAAACTTCACGGGCTCGACCTGCTTTTCGCAATGCCCACACGTAAACTCCTCGTTTAAAGCGATCATCCGCTTTGGTTTCTTCTTATAATGCATTACTGTATTATAGCGTTTTGGGTCGATTTAAGCAATTAACCCTATTCTAGCGTATTTTTCTTCTTAGCAGTTTATATAGGATAACCAATCCTATTGTGATTGGTACCCAGACAACTGCGTAAACAGCGAGTGCAATTGCCGTGTAGGATAGATTTTGCGCCATCGTTGTAAGACTTCTTACAGATGCCTTGAATACATTGCCAGGTTCCCAACGATTTTCAGGTGCTATTGGTAATTCACCCTCGTCGATAGCCAGATTTACGGTGATATTTGATAGTGCAGCATTACCCTCAAGATACTTTAGCTGGCCTTTATAGGAGTCAATTGAACTTTGAATCGAGTTCAGTTCCTTCTGTACCTGCAGAACCTCCTCTACCTTAACCGCGCGCTTTAAGAGTTCTCGATACTGTGCCGCAGTCGATTCAGAATTGGTTATCTTGGCCTGTAAGTCAATAAATTCACTTGTTACATCGTCAGAATTTATGTTTTCGTTGGTTACTTTAACAGATGATGTCTTCAGATGCGCTATAAAATCGTTTACGCGTTCGACTGGGATGCGAGCTGATATGTATCCTGATTTATTCACTTTACCTGAACTATTTAAATTTGTTGACGAAAGATATCCACCTAACTCTTTGGCCTTAGACTCGATACTTTTGGCGGCCTGGTCCACGTCTTTGACCACTACACTTACATTACCGTTTTTTATAATTTTGCGGTCGCCTCCGGCTACCGGGGTTGAATCGGTTGGAGGTCTAATCGGAAAGCCAGGAGCTAATAAGTCGGATGCCTGGCCAATGTCTTCTGTCGGGTACATCATCTTAGATTCAGGTTGAGCATACATATCTCCATCCCGTGACATAATACCTGTGCTGTTATATCCCCTTGATGATTTTGAGAGAGAACTTGTTCTTTCATTGCCAATCAGCATCACTTTCGCTGCTGCAGAAATTACAATTACTACGAAAGCAATTAAACATGCGAGTAAGAAATAATTTTTTCTGCTGACTGGTTGTGCCATATACATCCTTTTTTATAAAGTTACTTATAGATTTATCATACTTATACTTTACATCTTATGTCAAATTATTGTTTTCATATATCGCTTGGTAAAGGGAATTTTCGGCAAAATTCTGTTACTTCCTTTCCGAGTTTATCCAGAAACTGTTCGTCAGTGTGATGTGTGATTGCTTTGTGCATCCAGCCGGCAATTAGGTCCATATGCTCTACCTTCATTCCCCGTGAAGTTAATGCCGGAGTTCCCAGACGAATACCGCTTGGGTCGAATGGTTTTCGTGGATCATCCGGAATCATATTTTTATTCAGAGTAAGATGAATTTTATCGAATGTTTCTTCTGCAATTTTGCCACTTACGCTAAAAGAGGTCATCACATCGGAAAGAATTAAATGATTGTCAGTACCATTTGTTACCAGTTTAAATCCTCTGGACATTAATTGTGCTGCCAGCTCTTTAGCATTATCCATTACTTGTTGAGCATAATCCTGGAATTCAGGTTGCAACGCTTCGCCAAATGCTACTGCCTTAGCTGCAATACTATTCATGTGTGGTCCTCCCTGCAAACCCGGGAACACCATGCGATCAACCAGCGTCGGCAAATTCTCAATTTTCCTATCGACTGGTTTCAATGGATTCGAAACTATTCCCTTAGTCAGAATCAGCCCACCTCTTGGACCTCTTAGTGTTTTATGCGTGGTTGAAGTTAGAATATGAAATCCGTAATCAAATGGATTCTTCAGCTTCTTACCTGCAATTAGTCCTGCTATGTGTGCAATATCCATCATTGCAACGGCACCTACTTCCGTGGCGATTGCTGCTATCTTTTCATAATCAAGTTCACGGGGATAGGCAGAAAATCCGGCTAAAACTATCTTTGGTTTATGTTTCAATGCAAGGTCACGCATGTTGTCGTAATCAATTGCCCCTGTTTCGATATCCTTTATGCCGTACCGTATAAAATTAAAAACTTTGGCTGAAGCGGTTCGTGGATCTCCATGAGTGAGATGTCCTCCATGGGAGAGCTCCATTCCAAGAATAGTGTCTCCCGGGTCCATCCATGCAAAGTATGCTGCTAAATTTGCCGGAGCTCCTGAATAAGGTTGGACATTGGCATGATCAGCGTTAAAAAGCTTTTTTGCACGATCAATTGCTATGGTTTCGATTGCATCGGTGTTTTCCTGTCCACCATAGTAGCGTTTCCCTGGATATCCTTCTGAGTATTTATTTGTGAGTATTGTTCCGAGCGCTTCAAGAACCGGACGCGTAACGTAATTTTCAGATGGAATTAGTTCGAGTCCATCTCTTTGTCTTTCCTGTTCTTTATTTATCAAGTCTAAGATTGTGGGGTCTGTTTGCTGTAATTGCATTGATCATCCTTTCACTAAAGAATTTTTAAAAATATGGTGAAAGAAGGTATGTTAGATCATGCTGTTATTTTAGCACGATATAAAAAAAAGCAACAGAGTTATTTGACCGATGCTAATGCAGCTAAGCGCTATCCAAGTATATTGTACTTAATATTTCTTCAACTCCAGCCTTTACTTTTTCAAAAGGTTGAGTTGATTGCACTTGTATGACGTAGGTTCCAACGCGAGTAAAACTGTCAAAGAACGTTGTGTATGCTACGCCACAACCTCGTACATTTTTGCGCACGGTGTATTTAGTTTCATTAATATCCTGATTGATCTCTTTTATTTTTTTGTATTCTGAGCTTGGACAATAGCGCTGAGAGGTAAGTATATTTGTCAATAGTTCTGTTTTGTCCTCGTCGTCTTTATATGTTCGTTGAGTCGTTATTATTATTTTAAAGTATTCCGAATCACTAGTTTTTTTATTAGAAATAAATTCAGTGCTTCCCTCTAATAATCTCTTTGAATTTTTATAGTATTTTTTTTGTAATTCTTTTACGATGACTGTTTTTGGATAGTCAATTGTATATTTTTGATCTTCTGCTTCGAAAGTAAAGGTATCCTGTACTATTTCAATCGATTCACCTGAAGGTTCCTGATCTGATCCAGGATCAATAGTCTCTACCTGAGCTTGAACATACGCATTGTATGCGTAATTTATACCTACTGTTAGCGCGATAAGCAAAATTCCACATATTATTAATAGTTTTGGCGTAAGAAATGGTTTATTTATCTGTTCTGGATACATGCTTTTATTAGTATAGGTATATTTTTGAATTGTGACTAGATGCTCTATTATGTCCGGTGGTGCAAGTGGGTCGCCGTGTATGGTCTTGGGGGCCGATGCACTGTATTATGCCGTAGGCATCTACGGGGGCACGAATCCTCTTAATGGCCAACTGCGGTGTACGCGTGAATACCTTGCGTAATCCAGGTTGCTTAAACAAAATAAAGTTATACTAATAATATGAACATCTTCAATCAGTTCCAATATAACGACTTAAAAATTAGAGTAAATGATTTATATGCTAACGCGAAATACGAATTTATTTACTCTTTCCTATCCAATAAAAAAAACCTGCTAATTTTAAACGCCGGTTGCGGATCAGGCGAATTATCAGTAAAGCTAGCACAAAAAGGTCACACGGTCGTAAATATAGATCCAGTACAAGAATATATTGATTTAGCACGAAAGAATATCGAAAATTCTACAGTTCAAAATATTACATTTATTAATTCGAGTATCGAAGAATATTCAGAACGTAATAAATTTGATTGTGTGATAACGACGGATGTTCTTGAACATATAAAAGACGATAGACTGGCTTTCCAAAACCTCGCTCAATTCGTAAAATCGAACGGAATAATTATCGTAACAGTACCCGCGGAACCAGTTTTATTTGGATACCATGACAAAGTACTAGGTCATTACCGCAGATATACAGCCGAAAGCCTGATCAATATAATACCTTCCGAGGTCAAAATAGATCATCTTCGCTATTTTGGGTGGACATTAATTCCAATATGTATTTTTTACAGTAAAATAGTAAAGAAGGAATATCCGGTCTCACAAGTAGGTACTAATAGCTTTCTCCGTTCATTATTCAAATGTCTCCTCGTGATAGACAAAAAAGTCGATTTATACGCCGGTACAACTTTAATCGCTCTATTTCATAAAGCGGACTTTTCGAATTTGAAGGAGAATGAGAAGTAAAATAATTCCATACACTAAAGCACCGATAGCAGTAAGAATCAATCCCGGTTTCAGATAGGTAGGTTCGAAATACAAAGTTAGATTATGATCGCCTTCAGGGATGGGTACCGCACGGGAAATAAAATTTGCTCGCAGTACGGGGACCTCCTTTGTATCAACAAGCGCATGCCAACCCGGATAAAACGTATCACTGGTAAGGAAATAATCAGACTCCGTTGCGTGAACACGAAAAGTCATCCTTTCAGGGTGATAGGACAACAGGCTAAAGGTTGAATGCGAGCTGGCCTTATTTTGCAGTGAATTCCCGGTAATACCTTCGATGAGAACCTGATTCGCAATATCAAAATCTGTGGATATCAATGTATTCAAAGCTGATTTTTCTTGCCTACTAGTCCCTACCGTATAGATAGAATCAATGGTATTATCTTCTGACTCAGAATCTGATGAAGATTGCACTGCGTTATCTTGAGGAAGTAATCTAAATCGAGGAACAAACTCCTTTCTTTCATATAGTATAGAGGAAATCATTAGAAAAAGTTTTAATTTCTTGTGAATTAAGAACTGGTAAACGTTGTGGATACGACGCTTGCAACCTAAATTGCTTTTTTAACGAATATCCAGAGCTCTCCAGGGGTAAATGTGTAATTAAAAACTGGACCGACTGTAAATCCATAATTCGTTGAGTTACCCCAGGTATAACCATTTCGCCCGTTGCAGGGTTTATAGCGGTATCATACGAATTCATTAATTGATGCTGTTTAAGTGGTAATCCTGAATAGGCAGCATTTAGTGGAATAGAGTATAAAATATTATAGTCACTATATAAATTGTTTCTAAGATCTTTTTGCAACGCGTAATCGAACACTCTTTCTTTATCAATTACGTCAGAACCACGAGAGTAAATACGAGAAGAATATGTTAACGAACAGTCAATTGGTTTTTCAGTACACATTTGTTTTCGAATTTCAGTTACCATTGGAGGTTCCGATAACCAATCTGTAGCGGTGGCTACAGGCTGTATCGATTTATTATTGAGATATAAATCTACAAAAGTGGTGCTGATAATTAGTATACTTAACAACAATTCAACAAAAAACTTTCGAGATAATTTTGGCCGTAGGAATACAAAGAATGCCTCGAATCCTATAGCCGATAAAACAACCAAAGAAAACTGGAAAAAATAGATTACCTTTGTTTGATACCTGAACATGCTCATACCTGGGATTATTTTCCACAACAAAGTAAAAAGCTGGGTGGATGCTCCAATTGCGTATATATACGAGACACCTAGTAGTGAGAGAAAAACTAAGATCCATTGCTTTTGTTTGCTATTTCTACTGAAAGGAGAAAAAAGAGAAGCTAGGGAAAAAATAATACCTATAAGCGGTAAAATTCCAATATAAATATAAAGCCAATTAAGATGAGTGTATTCTGAGCCTACTTTATAAACCATTCCATCAATATAAAGCGGATACTTTTTAGGATTAAATAGTATTTGTAATGTTTCCAGAGGCCACGTTTGACTTGTTGAATAGTCATACGTTACACCTTGCTGACGCACCGAATTAGATACCAGCTCATACGTAGAAAGAATCTGTATCGACATTAACAATAAAGATATAACAACGGCACTCGAAACGATTAATATTTTAAGTAAGATATCATTTCGAATAGGAGCTTCAAAAAACAACCGAATGATTGCATAAACTGCACAAAATAATACTGAATAGTACAGACTTTCAATATGTCCGGCCCCAAATTGAACAATAATTAAAACAACCAACCCACCTATAAATTTAAGAGTTGGCAAATACGAGCGTTTCAAGGCAAGCAATTTCTCTATAAAAAATAAATTCAACGGAAAGAGATAGAGGACCTGGATAACATTTATATGATGCAAATTTGCAATCATATAACCACAAAACATAAAAATTAAAGACCCAAAAAGCGAAGCGTATATTGAGAGGTGAATACTCTTCTTAAGAAAGAGATACATCGAAAAACCACCGAGTATAACATATAGAACTGTTAAATCATTAAACAATTGATAGAAAGACCTGGGGATGAAAAAAAAGATTATAGTAACGGGGTTAAATGCACCAATCTGTCCCTCCGCAAAAATTGGATACCCATTACCTATTAAATCAGTCCAAAAAGGAAAGGCTTGCCTGTTTAGCAGCGAAGTATACAGTAAGTTTTTTACAGGTACATTAAAAAGGAATAGGTCGGAAAGCACAACTCCTGTATGAATAAATATTTTTTGTTTAAATAGTACTTCAGCAAAAAAAATAGCAGCAAACAACACCAGTAACGCATAAGGCGCAATCAAATAAAATATTGGTATAATTCGAGATCTAACCTTAGAAAGGAAATTCATATTTTTAGTTGGTAACTCAATAATAGAATAACCTAAACTTACATATTGCAAAAGATAGCTGATGAAGAAAGATTTATGTAGAAAATCCTACTGAGTACTTCAGTAGGATTGGTACGATTCGGGCTTTATATAGATCTTTGTGATGTTGAAAAGATCCATTTTTGCATTGAGTAGCCCCGAGGGGAATCGAACCCCTGATCTCCAGGATGAAAACCTGGCGTCCTAGGCCGCTAGACGACGGGGCCTTAATGTGTGTTATACTATGGCAACTCTTTAAAGCCTTGTGAGATTATATTGTAAAGCACGGGATAAATCAATTACTATACAGTTATGATCGAATATACGTATACGAAATGGCTATATCTGGTCTATCTACTCTTCTTCCCGACCTCACTTTTTATGTTAGGGGCCTTATTACTTGTCCTGCTTTCGATTAGTGCTGAAAAATGGGCAGTACTTGTCGTGGTACTTGTTTTGTGGTTTTCGTTTAATCTTTATCTACTTCTCAAAATTGTAAAGTCAAAAATTGTGATTTCAGCTGATGCTTTGATTGTTATAACTGCGTTTCGTACCTATGACATCCCTCTTTCCCGAATTGTAGCGTACAAATCTTATGCAATTGACGGGCATCGTATTATTTGGGGTGGCGCGATTCGTGAACTGTTCCCGCTTAGTGGACATCAGGAATGGTTTGAAATTCACTATAAAGATTTTAAGGGTAAAAAACGATTTTTGCGCGAAGATATAACTTATTATGTGAACAGCCGGGAATTAATGCGAAATCTCGATACCTTTTTGAAAAAGTAGCTAGCCGCTAGATTTATTTCCCCGCTGTTCGCCTTTTCCTCTTCTTGCCAGTGTTGCTCCGAAGTTTGCGAACATATCCTTAACTTTGCTTCCCATACCTTTTCCTTCTGCCTCCTGTATTTTCTGTTGCTTTTCGTTCTGAATTGTCTGTACTCGCTGGTCTTCTTTCTGCTTAGACTGCTGACTGACCTGTCTTCTCCGTTGTGCAAACTGTTGAATGCGGCGCGAAATGTTTGCCATTTGGATATTTTTTTGAGCCTGGTACATTTGTGGGGATGAGCCCGATTGGGTTTGGGTGTTTGGCGGGGCTGGTTTACCACCAGCAATTTGATCGAACATATCCTTAGCCAAATTAACGGTTAAATCTTTCCCAATGTCTTTGAGACTATCGCCTATTTGTTTTCCGATACCACCAGCACCATCAGCCATGATTACTCTTCCTTCTTGCCTGATTATACGCAATTTGCTTATACTTATGCTAGTTTGGTATAATACGACTAATATTGCAATATCGAACTTAGAAAGGTTTTAAAAGTGAGTAAACTTCTTGTAACTCATTTTTATCCCGATTTAGACGGTATTTGTGGTATTTGGCTCTTTAAACGGTTCGGTGGTAAACACTTCGAAAATAGTAATGTAGCGTTTGTTCCAGCCAGGGCAACTTGGGATGGTCAGGCAGCAGATAATGATCCTGATATTATCCATATTGATACAGGCTTGGGCATGTATGATCATCATTTAGAAAACGAATATACCTGTGCGGCTAATAAAGTATATGAAGGTTTAGGGCTCGATGATGAAGTGCTTATCAGGCTTATTGAGCATGTTACCGCAATAGATCATTTTGATGATGTAAATTGGACCGATCCTTTATCTGATCTGTATGATTTTCATTTGACGAATATCATGACCGGATGGAAAGTGGCTCATCCTAATAAACATAGCGAATATGTTGAATGGGGGCTATTATGCCTGGATGGTGTGTATCAATCCTTAAAAAGTAAGGTTGATGCCCAACATAGAATTGAAGAGTCGTCTGAGCGTTTTGTTACGCAATGGGGCGACGGAATGGCAATTCAAACGTTTAATGATGATGTTCTCAAAATAGGTCAGAAAATGGGATTTGCCATCGTGGTTAGAAGGGATCCTGCCAAGCACTATATTCGTGTAAAGGGGCGACCCGATCGGGATGACATTGACTTAACTGTTGTATATAACAAACTTGTTGCTCTTGATCCGGAAGCTACATGGTTTTTGCATCCGGACAAAAAACAGTTATTGAACGGGAATACAAAAAACCCGAATAATGTTTTTACTAAACTTAGCTTACAGGATGTTATTGATGTGTTGAAAGTTACATAATATGGCAGATACTGTTTTTCATAAAATAATGCGAGGTGAACTTCCGAGAAAATTGGAGTATGAGGACGATGACTGTATTGTAATTCATCCGATCGATCCGAAAGCTCCTGTTCATTTGCTTGTTATACCAAAGAAAGATATGGAGAATTTGGAATCTGCAACTAATGAAGATCAGGCACTTCTCGGCAAGCTTTTGCTCGTTGCCAAAGCAATGGCAGATAAGAATAATATTGGTGACGGGTTTAAAATAGCTATTAATAATGGAAAAAAAGGTGGACAAGAAGTGTTTCAATTACACATTCATGTTACCGGAGGCTGGAAAAGCTAATCGCATTTTGAGGCGGTTTATTTTGAGAGGGGGTGTTTTTTTACTCTATGATATACGTTAAGACAGATAATTCACGACCGATTGATTATTTTATCCGGCTTTTTAATAAGAAAGTCCAGACTGATGGGATTCTTACTCAGGTTAATGATAAACGTTTCTTTGTTAAACCTTCTCAGATAAAGCAGGCCAAAAACAAAGAAAAAGCCCGTAAAATCCGTGCAAAAAGCCGAAAAGATTCTTTCGGCTATTAATTGTTGCGAGTTGAAAGTAACTAGTACTATATGACTTTATTTGAACGATTATACGAGGATATGAAAAGCGCGATGAAAGCGCATGAAGAAGTGCGGCTTAGCGTAATTCGCATGGCTATTGCTGCTTGTAAAAACTTAAAAATTGAAAAATATGGTCAGAGCGGACAAGAACTATCTGACGAGGAAGTACTGCAGGTACTTGTGAAACAGATAAAGCAGCGACGGGATGCAATACAAAGCTATACAGACGCCTCCCGTCCTGAACTTGCCGATAAAGAGCATGTCGAAGCAAAGATTATTCAGGATTACCTTCCTGATCAAATGAGCGAAGAAGATATTCGTACCGTTATTCTGCGAATAAAAGATGAAATCGGGGTTACCTCTGCCTCTGAGATGGGGAAACTGATGAAGCCGGTAATGCTGGAACTCAAAGATAAAGCAGATGGCAGTGTTGTGCAGAAAATAGTTAAAGAGGTTCTTTCGTGATTACGGTATTGATTACCTCCGATCCCCGCTACCCTATAAATAAGGAACGTATCCGTGAGCAAGTTGAAAAAACACTTGTCGAGATGCGTGTAGTTGGGGATGTTGAGGTAAGTATTACTGTTGTGGGCGATCGAAAGATGAAAGAGCTTAACTCAAAGTTCAGGCAGATTGATGACACAACTGATGTTCTTTCATTTCCTCTTGAAGAGTCTGATAGTAACGAAAGTGGCTTCCTTAACTTCCCTACTAATGTATTATACCTTGGAGATATTGTTCTCTCCTATCCTCAGGCTATTGTTAATGCTTCGACATATAATCGGCTGGTTGATGATGAGATTAATACATTAGTCGAACATTCAATCCTTCATTTATTAGGGATACATCACGAGGGAGACTAGGGCTCAAGATTTATGATATCTATATCGCAGGTGGGGCTTCTGAGAATCATCTATTTAAAATTACTGAATAGTGCCTTTTTGATAATCTAATCATCTTCTTCTGTAATCTTGCGGTGCGCGCTATACTGTACACCTGATGGCGTTTTACCATAAATACCGACCACAAAATTTCAATGATATTAAACTGACCCAGGCTAAAGTAGCGGAAACACTCGTGTTATCGTTGCTTAAAAAGCAATTGGGGCATGCGTATTTGTTCACTGGAACTCATGGTACTGGAAAAACAACGACAGCACGAATTGTTGCGAAAGCTGTTAACTGTGCGAGATTCGGGAAGCTTCCAGAGTACACCGGAAAAAAAAGTGAAGATATATTCAAAGAGTGTATTGTTCCCTGTGATGAATGTGATGCCTGCAAAAATATAACATCGGGATCGTTTCTTGACGTGATTGAAATGGATGCAGCTTCCAATCGAGGTATCGATGAGATTCGTGAATTGAAAGACAAAATTCGCCTCGCACCGATGCATGCGAATAAAAAAGTATACATAATTGATGAAGTGCATATGCTTACAACAGAGGCATTTAATGCGTTGCTTAAAACCTTGGAGGAACCTCCAGCGCATAGTTTATTTATCCTTTGTACTACAGAGCTGCATAAGGTCCCTCAAACTATTCAGAGCCGATGTACAAAAATTATATTTCAGATGCCTGGACTTGCGGAGATTACTTCCCTGCTTGCTTATATTGTGAAGGCAGAGAAGCTTAAAGCGGATGAAGCTGCATTACTTTCGCTTGCGAAAGCTTCAGGTGGAGCGTTTCGTGACGCCGTGAAATTGCTGGAAATGGTATCTGTACAAACAAATGAAATTACAGCGGATGCAGTATCTCTTATGACTCATGGGAGTGCTCGCATCGATTCTTTACTGATTATTACACTTTTAAGAACAGGTAATACAAAGGAACTTTTATCACAGGTAAAAGTCCTGGTACAGCATGGCACTCATTTTAATGAGCTTCTTAAAACCCTGCTCGCCGATGCGCGGGATCTTCTCTTCTATAAAGCAGGCGTATCGCAAGTGAGCGAAGTCTCATGTCTTTCAGGAGTATCATCGCAGGAATTGCAATCGTACAATGCAATACTTGATATGGGCTTCCTCTCTGAATATATTGAAGGGCTCGTAAAAGCATTAGGACAGCAAAAATCTACTCCAATCCCTTCTCTTCCTTTGGAATTAGTTTTTCTTAAACTTAGTGGTGTTGTGATGCAATCAGCCCCTGTAACTATTTCATCGGCTACTACCGCATCGCCGACTATTCCGCAGACAAAAACTACAATCAAAATTGAAAAAAGTGAGATTGCTTCAGTTGATAATGTTGTTTTGGTATCTGATGAAGTCATTGAGGTGCAGGAAACCCCGGTACTTCCCTCTTCAACAATTGCTACAGTTACGGATCAGGAGCTGACGATAGACCTTATGCAGGAACGCTGGCCTGAAGTATGCAAATTGCTTAAGAAATATCATGCTTCGATGTCGATAATGATGAGTAAATGTAAGCCGATCAGATTGGATGGAAAATCGGTGATTATTGAAACTCAAAATTCATTTAATAAAGATATGATTGAATCATCTAAAAACCGCCCGGTAATCGAGCAGGCTATCTACGAGCTGCTTGGAGCTCAGGTGCGTGTTAAAACGGTGCTTGCTAATACTAAGCTCACTCAAAAAAATGTCGAGAATGTGCAATCCGTGTCTGATGACGATTTAGTGAGCGTTGCTCAAGAGCTTTTTGGAATGTAATAGTATAATAGTGCAATGAATAAAGATCTTAATTATTTGTTCGAATCTACATTACATATTCCTTCCATAAAACCATATCCCCAATTTTTTCTGTGTCCTGCTGGCTATATTGGAGCAGGCAAATCTACAGTGATGCGTCTCCTCTGTGAAGAATTGTCTGCTATACGTATTGAAAATGATTATGCTCGAAAACTACTTCGTGAACGGGACAATCATGATTCGAATCACGCGCGTGCGCTCAGCAAAGATTTTATTTTGAAATATGCAGAACTGGGCTATAGAGTTGGAATAGATGCAAACTGCGCTGGACCGAATAGACATGCTTCAGGTTCTATTGAAGAAATTGCAATAGATTTATCAATTCCTATTGTATGGATACATATTAATCCTCCGGAGGAATTTATTATTCGAAAATTGAAACAATATAGTATCGATCATCCAGAAGAGACATGGCTTTTTAAGGACGGAGATCATGCTGTTTCCCGGTATTATCATTGGAAAGAGCGATCTCACTTCGAGAATATCGATTACGCATATGAATTTGATACCTCCCGCTCTGATATTAATGATCAGGTTGCAGCAGCTGCTGTGGTTATTCAAAGAAGATTCAGTGCTTCCGATTCCGACTTAAAAAATGATTAATAATATTGTATAATCCTCTGGATAACAGATAAGAAAGGATGCTCATATGTTTGAAGATTTAAAAGGTAAACTTGCAGGTGCTATGGGTGGGGATTTTGGCAAAATGGCTCAACAGGCAATGGCTATTAAGAAAGTTCTCGCTCAAATGACTACTACCGTAAAAAAAGACGGAGTTGAGATAGTTATCACCGGAGATCAGGATGTGCAGTCAGTAATGATTGATGGTTCTGAAGATAAACGGTTACGCACAGCATTTAATGAAGCAATTAAAAAGTCTCAGGAAATGGCTGCTAAAGAGATGCAGAGTATGATGAAAGATAATGGCTAAACTTCCGAAACCGATTACGAATTTGATTGAAGCTTTCGAAAAACTACCCGGGATTGGCCCCAAATCTGCCCAACGACTTGCTTACCATTTACTACATGCGCCTAAAGAGCAGCTGGAGCATTTTGCCGAAACAATTATGTCGGTAAAGAATAATGTTAGACTTTGTAAACACTGCTTTAACGTCAGTGATCAGGAAGTGTGTGATATCTGCACCGATGTTACTCGCGATCACTCGATTGTTGCGGTCGTAGAGGCTCCTTTGGACATCTTGGCGCTTGAAAAGACCAATTTTAAGGGTTTGTATCATGTGCTCCATGGGGCCATTTCTCCACTCGATAATATCGGGCCTGATCAACTGTATATACGCCAATTACTCCCACGTCTTCGCGATGGTGTTGTAAAAGAACTGATTCTGGCAACAAATCCGACTCTTGAGGGTGAAGCGACGGCTATGTATATCCATCGACTGACGGAACCGCTTGGGGTAAAATTAACGAGAATTGCCCGAGGGCTTCCGGTTGGCGGAGATATTGAGTATGCTGATGAGGTTACCTTGAGACGGGCAATGGAGAGCAGAAATGTGTTTTAATCTTCAAATCTCTTTGGAGGCTTTTCTTCTGCTCCCCGCTGTCGCTCGAAATAGGCAACTAATGCCTATTTAGTCGCACAGAAAAGCCTTCTAACTTGATTTGAAAATATATGGATAAAAAAGTGATAACTACTGCAACTAATGTATATGAGCTCATTTCTGAGTATCCTGATTCTCAGGAGGTGCTGATTGAGTATGGTATACCTTGCGCTTCGTGCCATTTCTCCAGTTACGATACGATTGCTGACTCAATTGCCGAATTTGGCATTGAGGATGAGGATGTAAAGGATATGCTGGAGCAGCTTAATGAGATTGTCCGGACTACTGAGCCTAAAAAGAAAGAAGATACTGAGTCTGACGAAGAAATTACTCAATAATTGCTAATTGTGCCGGCATTTTGTAAAATGACACCTATTGTGATATAATGCCTGGATAGCTTAGTGGTAAAGCACAGTCTTGGTAAGACTGAGAGCGCGGGTCCGATCCCCGCTCCAGGCTCCATTATTAAATATTTTTTAAAAGTTGAGATTTTATGGCAAAGAAAAAAGGTGCTCGTCAGTTAATATTAATGATTTCTAAAGAAGATCCGAAAACACGGTATACAACTACTGTTAACGTTGTTAATCAGCAGGCTACCGGCGGACAGGCAAAGAAATTAGTATTAAAGAAATACTCCCCTGCTTTACGCAAGCGAGTTGAGTTTGTTCAGACTAAAATTAAGTAATCAGAATGGCAGCAGTTGAATAGTAGTTTCGAGCTGTCATTTTTTACGCGTTGGCAAGGTGTTTATAATGTATACTATAAGTCATAAATCGCTGGAAAATATTGAGTCCTCAAAGAAACCGGCTCTTCTTTCGTTGTGGCATAAAGATGCCAAAGTTCCACCTCAGACAATTTTTGCCTCTCCTCAAATAGTTGATCTTGTGAAAGAACAAAAGGAAGTTCATCACCAGGAACTACTAAAAGTTGCTTTATCTGATGACTCTTATACGGTTGAAAGAGATTTTAGTGCAACAGCCCTTAATGCGATAAATAGTTTGTATTATTCAAGCTGCGATCATGCGTTTGATAAAAAATCTGATCTGGCTACGTTATATGTTAAAAATCGGATGGTTCAGTATTCGATGCTCCATGAGATTCTTCATTTAATTAAAGCTAAAGAGATGACAATTAAAGAGATTTGTTGTGGGGGTGTGTATACAAGGTGGCAGCATTTTGATAAATATCTTCCCCGTAACCGGAAGATTCATGCGATTCTTTCGGATTTTACGATGGATATTCACCCTAAAGATAAAATCAATTCGCTCAATCTTGACGGCATTACGTTTGGATTTGATGCGTATGATATGCGTAAGCCGTTTGCAAAGCTCGATGAGTCTGACAAAGTTGATTTAATGCTTGTTACCTATGGCTTTGATAGTGTATGGAATGAAGGTGATGCGATGTATGTTAAAGAAGGTGGTGAATGGCATCAGATTAAGTATCGTGTTCGAGTTTCCCCGACTGCAAAGGATCCGGAAAAACTTATTGGGTACTTACGTCAGGGTTACTGTGCGGAAGGGCTACCACTGGATGACTTTGACGATGTTGTTGTTGAAACAATTGCTGTTCCGGTTGATCTTGATAAAGTTCAATACGGCGAGTTTGTAAAGAAAGCGTACGGAGAATATGACGAGGCTCGTGTGTCGATGCCCGGGTTACTGGTTGAACGGGTTAGAGAAGCGTTTGAAAAACAGATTAAGAAGAATGGCTATTTTATGATTGGTGAAGTCGCAACCTACCCACTTAAGGAAGGCGAAAAGATTGAATTAACTATCGCTGATTACAATACTACCGGACGGGTTGGAAAATATAAGGTTGAAGACTTCTATGTTGCCGAGATGATTTTAGAATCTATGGGTTTTGATGTGGAAGTGCATGACATTGCCAAACTTGCTGCGAAATACGGTAAGAAGATCGATGAAGATACTGCGGATACGTGGTTGATGGTAGTGACAAAAGGTTAAATCCCCTGATTTGATATAATAGTCTTTTAATTTTCATAGGAGGATGTATGTCAGTACAATTGGAGTTAATAAAACCTGCACAGTTTGCTAGTGACGCATTCACGGTTGAAGGCAGTACAGTTACTTTTAGAATTCCTGATGACATAGTCAAACAAATTGAACGTGATGCTAAAGGTTTTAAGGTTGTTCCATCGCCTGATACGGTGATTGAACAGAATGCCGTTAATAGCCTTGGTGAAGTACAAACATATCGGGTAATTTCGACTAATAATATTGCCTATCGTGGTATTCCTGAAAATAGGGGGTTTTATCCTGCGCAGCCTACTTTTGAAGAGACTCGTAGCGCCTACCGCACTCATGTCTGGTCAAGAGAACGAAGGGTTTGAGCCTAGGTGCTTTATCTCTGTCTCTTCTACTGGTATAATTCCTAAATAATCTAGGGGCGTCGGTTAATGGTAAACCAAAGGTCTCCAAAACCTTGACTATAGGTTCAAATCCTATCGCCCCTGCACGTTGTGTGTTTGAGAAAACTCGGCTAGTAATAGGAATGCGTTAACAGTGTGTTTTCTAAATTATATTCAACTTATTTATTGTATTAATTTCTTTATCATAGCATTTTCTCATTTTTTGTTTTTATATTCGTTTTCTTGAATTTTTTCTATTTTACTTTTAGATTTTTCCTTTGTATTTTCGCTTTCACTAACAAATAATATGCGTTCTCTCAGTATTTCATTTTCTTCTACTTTAATATGATTAGTTTTTTCCAAATTACCCCAAAAATCAAACTTATCCTTTTTCATGAATACTCTGAGATATGATCCAAAAGTAAATGTTTTTTCTATCGCCATATTCAGGAAAATGTGCACAGTTCGTAGTTGTGCAATTAAATGCGTTCTGTTAATGAGTGCAGAATTTGCATCAAGATTTCCGCTTATCATTGCATCCCATAATCCATGGATAGCTCTATTTATTGCCTCCATATCATGATTTAGTTTTATTATCTCTGTTTCGTAATCCAAGAATTTGTTTTTTAGTTCAATATTCTGAAAGTCTGTTTTATAGTCAGGCATAGGCAAAGGATGTAATTCATTATAAGTAAAGCCTCCTTTTTCTAGTGCGACAATATCCCCTTCCATTAAGTATAAATTGTCATACATCTCATTCAAATGGCGAGGCATCAGTTCCACAGTTGATACGGTTGATTTTTTATGTAACATCCATAATTCATGTTTTTTAGAATATCTGTAAAGCAGATAGCCAGAAATAAGCGAAAAAACTGCTCCCGCAAAAGCACTATTTAAGATTTCTAAAATTATATTTGGAGGTGGCGGTTGACAACACATGCGCTGATTATATCATCGAGTTAATTTGCATTGTTAAAGTTATAAATAAGGGTATATTGAGAGGAGTTCTCACATCGATTGAGCAAGAGTGAGGATATTAACTATTTCAAAAGGGTATCCCTTCCGAAATACTCCATGAGTCCTTACAAGCCTATAAAAGCCTTTTCTCTTAAGTGCGTCGGAGCTTTGAAGAAAAGTTGATACTAAAGTTCGACTTTGTTTATTGCCCCGATAGAGTTTGGGAAAATATTTTCTAATTTACTCAACTCTTCTTGTGAGAAAAGCTTATACTCGTCAACTTCACCTTCACGGAGTTTGATTGTATTTAGAGGATTTAGTATTTCGCATTTATAAATAATCGCTAAGGAAACTTCACCCGAAGATTTGGCAAAAAGGTAGGTTGTAAAAATATCGTTTATGTTAATTCTAAGGGATAATTCCTCTAAAAGCTCTCGTTTTAGGGCTTCAGGTAAATTCATTTCGCCTTTATCTACTCTTCCGCCTGGTAATTCCCATGTTTTCCCTTCACGAACTAGCAGGAGTTTATGGTCGATAATGATTAATGCCTTTTGAGTTATCTTGACTAGTAAATGCTCGTTTTCCATGAGTTAAAGCTCAATTCTTTTTACTTTTTTTGTTTCGCAATCAAAAATAATAAAAGTTACCTTACCTGTTAAATACCCTTGAATCTCACCAGGGTTTATTAGAATGGTGCTGCCAATTGCTTCTTCTCGATATTCATGTGAATGTCCATGAATGCACAAGTCGAAATCTCCTGACTTGGCTGCAAGTTCTACTATTCGTGGATAGTGATTCATGAATATTTTAATACCATGAATTTCCGATTCGAATATATCTCCCTCTAGAGTAATCTTTTGTGATGCGTTCATTTTCCGGGTTAGTCCTGTTTTTTCACCCTCATTATTTCCCCAAACGAAATGAATCTTTCCATTAAATTTTTCAAGCACAACGATACCAGGAGGAGCAATAAGATCGCCTGCAAAAAGAAGATGAGTACAGTTTTCTTTATTTGCTATGTCTATTGCTTTGGTTAATTTTGTCCAGTTTTCGTGACTATCAGACATTATTGCTATTTTCATAGTGTTATCTCCTAGAAGTTCTTGTACTTGTTTGTATTTAAAATTTCCTCAAGATGGTGCTTAATTGCAAGAATATCATCGTTATTCAAGGGTTCTTGAGTTTGAAAATGTTTCCGACAATCGTCTTGTTTACGAGGAGTTATAAATGTTGTTCCAAACGGTTGGGTTGGTGCATTTTTTGCTCTTCCATATAAATGGAGATGAAAAGTTGTGTTGAAATTTCCATTATCTTGATAATTAATTCTGCCGATTTCAGTTCCTTGTTCTGCTAATCCTTTTACCAGTGCTTCACCAGCTACCATCGAAAGTTTTATAAACTCTTTCGCTTGCTCTGAACTCATTTGAGTTCTATCTGTTAAAGGGATTTTAGGTGAAATGACTATATGTCCCCCATCCAGTCGGCTATTGTGTGGAGGGTTTCTGCTTTCTATTACAAAATGAGTTGATTCGTAAATTATTCCGATTAGGGTTTCCTTTAATATGTATTATTAATTTTATTGTAGATGGACTCGGCTAATTTTGCATGCTCAGAAGGCTCGAAATGATATCCATCGGTATCGCTTGACTCGATAATCTCTGCTGAATTGAGAAAATCACAGCCGTACTTGTGAGCAACCTCCTGATAATATTTTCCGAACTCTTTTGATTTTATATCAGCTCCCTTGTATCCTTTTTGAAGTGCTCCAGGAGTGACTTTAATGATAGGAGGAGAAATAAGTAGAACTTTAGGTGAGGCATTATTTAGTCCGCACTGACTCTTTTGGATAACGTTAATCAGTTCTTCTAGTTGAGACGCAATTTGGAAAGCAGATACATTAAATTTAGCTTTTGCGTCATTAGTGCCTAACATTAAAATAACTAGATTGATTGGTTTATGCGACACTAAACATGGGAGTAAATAAGTCATGCCGTTTTTGTCTACATTATCTGGATCGTCTAGAGTAGTTGTTCGACTATTGCACCCTTCGGATATAACCTCATAATCCTCACCTAGTTTTGATTGGAGAATATTTACCCATCGTTTGCTACGGGGATGTCTTTCGCCTGTTCCTGGGATATATCCCCAAGTGTTTGAATCTCCATAACAAAGGATCGTTTTTGCGTTATCGGTCATACTTGAGGAATATTATACTAAAAACCGCAGGAGTAGGCATAAGCAGTTCGCTATAGTCCAGTCCTGACGACTCTCAAAAACTTGGTACATCTTTGAAGAAATAATTCTGAGGATGTTACCAAATAAGAATGATTTGTTTATTGAAACTGAAAGACCAGAAGTATTTAAGGAAGAATACGATAAGGCAGCAAATAAAATGATACCTGTTATGGATTTTCATACAACGGGATGGATATTAAAATCAGACTTGCAGAAAGCTGAACAATTACCTACCAATTCCACTTTACCTGTTCCAATCGACCTACGTACTATTGAAGAAATGGCAAGGTATGAAATCGCTTATACAAAACCGAATTCGACTGGTGGTAGGGATATTTTGTTAGATAAACTTGATGGTTCTTCACCGGCAAAAGTCGGTGTATTAACCCAAAAACCTCTTGAAAGGAATAACTGTGGTAATGAGATAGATACAAAAGGAAGGGCAGCTTGTATCGAGAAGTACGTCCCAAGTAGTTATTTCACTTCTTTTGATAGTAGTTATCTGTTAAATATACCGCAAAGAGGCGGAGGTTTAGGCGAACCAGCACTTGTCATCTCGAAAGATGGTAGTAAAGTCCATAAAATAGATTTTTATTGGTATGGTGCTAACGCAGTGTGGGTTGGTAATAATAAGCTGTTAACAAAAGACCAAAATGGGATAAAAATCTTCACATTCAATAATAATGGATCTTTCATCAAAAAGAATTTACCAGAAAATATAATTGGAGACCAGTTTAGTCAAACTTCATTATCTCCAGACAGAAAATTACTTGCCTCTGAATCTCGGAATCCAAGCGAGCTTGTTTTATTTGACGTTGTCCAATTAACGAAAAAATCTATTGATAAGGCAAGTTCACCTCACCACACATTTGGGGCAATTGGCTGGAGTAATGACTCTACAAAACTTTTGTATTCCTCTTTTGTGGAACCTAAATCAAAGCAAATTAAAGTCTATGACAGTAAAACTGGTAGAGTATCCACGGTTGCTAAATTATCTCCAGAGCCACAAGACTGGGTGAAGGTCAATAGAGCTGCATTTGGGGATGCTATCTTTGATATTAGATAGCTTGACCATTTAGGGCATCCTGTAATGTGCTATTATTAATATATGGGTATATTCAAAATTCTCGTTAGAATACTCATGTTCTTAGGGTCATTAGTATTTGCAGGACTTTCTCTTTTAGGTTCATTTTTCTTTTCCGGGTCGGCAGGACTATTTGGTACGCCACATACCTTGTTGGAAAATTTACTTAGTCTTTGTTTGCTAATTGCGGGCCTGGGGATCTTCGTTCTATCTTTTCTGTTGTTTAGAAGAAATAATACGAGGACTGTTATAGCCCTTATTAGTATCATCTCAGGTGCTGTATTATTGTTTTCTGTTTCTGAAGGATTATCTCAGGATATTATAGTTATCTATGTCATTTATCTTTTGGGAATGATAGTTTTCTATCTCATAGATTGCAAGATTATTAATCTTACTTTACCCAGTAACATTCCAGCGATTTCCAATGCAAAATTTGTTAAGTCGGATAAAAAATTAGTAGCTATTCCCCTGGTAATACTCATTGGATTGTTTTTATACTTTGGCGTTATATCCGGATGGTTACAAAGTGCGAAGAAGGTAGCGTATCAGAGAAAGGTCATTAGTCAGTTTACCTATCAAGTCTATGCACCGAGATATGTCCCTGCCCCATATAATCTTACCGATACCGACTTGGGTTCTCGCGAAGACTTTTTGTTTTACATGTTTAGAGGAAAAGATACTCAATGGTTTACCCTAGCTCAATTTGCAAAACCATCTAAAGTGTTGTTATCACCCCCGCGATGTTCAATCTTTAATGATTCTCGTGGAAGTTTCGAAATGTTCTATGGTTCTTCTCATGCAAACTATTTAGATGCATTATGTAGAGGATTTATGACAGTGAATGGTACACAAGTTTACACAATGCAAAATCCTTTATCTAATGCGCCAAGAAATTATGCTGTAGCTCTTCTTGGTTCTACTCTAATTACTGTCGATGGATATACTTTTTCGGAGCAAGAATTGGGGAGGTTAATTGATTCATTAGAGGTTCGGAAATAAGCGATTTTTTGAGTAAGTTTATTACGTAAACATGGTATATTATTAATAAGTATGAAACTCAACGTAGGTTCCAAAAATATTACAAAAGTAAACGCAGTAAAAGATTGCATCCAGCTATATCCTGATCTGTTTGTAGATGCAGAGGTTGTCGGTGTTGCAGTGGAAGTAGAATTATTTGGACACCCAAAGAGTTTGGAAGAAACCGTTAATGGTGCGGTCGAAAGGGCTAAGAAAGCTTTTCGTGATTGTGCATATAGTTTTGGCCTTGAAGGTGGTTTATTAGAAGTCCCCTCGAGCAAGAGTGGTTTTATGGAAATTGGAGTGTGCGCGATTTATGACGGGAAGAATTTACATTTGGGGCTTTCTCCGGCCTTTGAGTGGCCATTAAGTGTGACAGAATTAACTCTATCTAATAAGGCTGATGCTAGTCAGGCTTTTAAGCAATTAGGATTTACGCACCACGAAAAGTTAGGAAATGTAGAGGGTGGAATTCTCGGTTTTCTTACAGCTGGAAGATATACTCGAGAGGAACAGACTAAATCTTCTATCATGATGGCACTTATTCATCTGGAACGTCCGGAGTTTTTTATTCATAGCAATTCCTAAGTTTGCATGCCATACTAAATATATGGCACTAAGAAAGCGCAATAAAAACAAGCGACTAATTCATATTTTTATCATGTCTGTTGCGATTGTTACCTTCTGGTGGGGTGTATGGGGAACACTTGATTGGCTTTTTCAATTTAGTAACCCTATCTGGAGTTATCTTATTGGAGTATCGGTAGCCCTTCTTATTCTATACCTAGATGATTTCCACCTTAAAGAACTGGAGTAGTATTTATCATCTTGAAAGAACCATAGACATGGTATAATCTGTTAGATTATGAAGTTTGGCCTTTTTATTGTTCTTTTATTGCTCTTTACAGTGAGTCCAGTAACCGCTGTACAAAGATCGGTTTTATCTTACGAAAGTATACTTTTCACCTCGGATAGGACAGGTAGCTGGAATATTTTTAGAAAAATCCTCACTACCGGTGAGGTTGTAAATCTAACTAATAATGCTCACAATAACATGAATCCCCAGCTGTCTCCTGATAAAAGATCAGTTGTTTTCTATTCTGATCGGGATGGGATAAACCAGATATATAGGATGGATCTGGCTAGCAAAAGTGTCACCCGGTTAACGCATACACAGTCGCATGAATATGACCCGCAGTATTCTCCAAATGGAAAATTTATAGTATTCAAATCCAATTTGGATGATGGATATGGGGATATATGGCTTATGAATGCTGATAGCAGTGGACGCAAAAATTTAACAAAATCATTGCGATCCACAGAAGAATGGATTCCTACATTCAGTAAAGATGGCACTAAAATTTATTTTGTATCCGGGCTGCTTCAATATTCAGAAATACTTATAATGGATTCTCGTATGGGCGATGCAGCTCCCTTTTATGCCCTTACACACAATACAGTCCCGGACTGGTATCCTTCGGTAAACCCCGTTAATGGAGAGATTCTCGTTATATCGAGAGCGCCAGGTTCTTCCAGTGATTCTCTATATACAATTTCAAAAAATGGTCAGAAGAGAACTAAAATAAGTAGTTTGCCTGATGATAGCGATGATCCTTCCTGGAGTGCTGACGGTAAGAAAATTGCCTTTATTAATAGTAGAACCGGAAAGTATGATATCTATACGATGAATGCTAATGGCTCAAATATACAGCTGATTGAAGACTCTTCAAACAACGAACTATCCCCTATTTTTCTGTAAAATATTCCAAATCTTTTGTGGTATGATAATGAGCATATGGCTGATGAATTATTTCAGCGGGGAAGTGCTTCAATCGGCCTTCTTCTGGCCTCGTTATTTCTCACTTCATTTGGTGTTAGCGGACAAATAGTTCTTTCGCTTTCTCCTGCCACTCATGCGCCTTCTACGGCATCACATACGGCCAGTGGTGTCGTACCTTTACCCCTTCCAGCTGTACTTGCTGGGCAAATTGACTCTATGCAATTGGTTGCAAGTGATACTCGTAGTATTGCTGCGATGCCGACAGAATTCTTATCGGAAGTAACAGATATCGCTACCCCTTCTGCGGCGCCTTTTCAGACACCTAAAGTAACTGTTTCTTCACGCGCAAGTATTAAGGCTACCTCATTGAAAAAACAGATATCTATTTTTCCGGTAGTCACCAAGTTTCCGACATTAACACCGACTGTCCGCCCGACTTTAAAACCAACAATAATGCCTACAACAATACCTTCGGTAAAACTTACTCCAAGTACAGCGCCAATGGTGAAGAAAGTTTCTCCTGTTGTGGGCTCGCTTAGTGGCGATGTAATCTTTGATCTCATAAATAAACATCGACTCAGCATCGGTAAACCAGCGTTGCTTAAAGATGATGCGCTTTGCTCGATCGCTCAAAACCGTGCGCCTCAAATTTCAGATGAGCTTTATGGTGGTAAAAAAATGCACTCAGGTTTTTATTCGTTAGCACTTCCCTACTGGGCAACAGAGAATATTGCTGCGTATACAACTGAAGCACAAGCTGTTCGATGGTGGTTGTCAGATTATATTCATAAGAAAGCTATCGAGAGCGATGCTAAGTATTCGTGTGCTGCCTGCACAGGTCGTTTTTGTTCACAGATTTTTACGAGTTTTGTTAAAAAATAATTCAGGTATTTTAATGAATAATCTGGTATAATCGCTTTTGTATTATCATTTTAATTTTACCCCTATGCATTTATCTACAGAAAACAAAGTATTAATTGGTATTGTTGTCGTTACTCTTGGCCTATTATTTGGTGGTGCGTATTATTTGACAGTGAGTGCTCCTCCCGAGGCAAAGGCAACTGTTGATGTGAAGGAAACTTTAAGCTCTTCTGCGTACAACAAAGGTGACAAAAATGCGAAAATCAAAATTGTAGAGTACGCAGATTTTCAGTGCCCTGCGTGTTATGCATCAGAACCGATCATTCAAAGAGTATTGAAAGAATATGAAGGTAAATATTATTTTGAATATCATCACTACCCTTTGCCAATGCATAAATGGGCACAAGATGCCGCAGAATCGGCTGAAGCTGCAGGAGAGCAAGGGAAGTTCTGGGAATATCACGAAGCTCTGTTTGCCAAACAGAATGAATGGTCTGAGAAACCAAACGCAGTAGAAAGCTTTAAACAGTATGCCAAAGATTTGAAGTTAGATGAAAAAAAGTTTAATAATTCGCTGGACAGTCACAAGTTTAGAGATAAAGTACTGGATTCAGTAAAAAAAGGAAATGAACTTGCAGTTAGTTCAACGCCGACATTCTTTGTGAATGGCAAACGGGTTGTCGGAGGTCTTTCCTATGATGCGTGGAAGACGCTCATTGAAGAAGAACTTAAGAAGTAACAAAATTAGAAAGATACTCCAAAAGTAATCGAAGGGACTTCCAACCTACTTCTCGTGTCGCTCACACTATTTACTGTCTGGTCGTACGTTTCCACTTCCTTTTGAACATCGTCATATTCAGTTGGATAGGTAATCTGAGGCTTTGCAGTAGCTAATATTGTTGAGCCAGGTGTAGCCGTTGCTGTGACAATATTTGTATTATTAGAATTTAATAAATTTTTAATAAACAATGCACCGCTTCCTACGACGATCAGTACTATTAAAATTATTCCACCAATCTTTGCGAGTTTTAGCATGTTTTTTATACCAGCTTTTGATCCCTTTCCGGTATATTCAAATTCGTCCATGGGAGTGTCAGCATTTACACCTGCCGCATTTATGTTAGTCAACTTTTTTGCTGGATTAACTGGTAATGTTGGTTCTTCCTGGTTCATGCTAT
This sequence comes from bacterium, assembly GCA_030855825.1. Lineage (GTDB taxonomy): Bacteria > Patescibacteriota > Microgenomatia > JALYQM01 > JALYQM01 > JALYQM01. The sequence continues at coordinate 4,816 of JALYQM010000018.1, read as the reverse complement.
AGTTCCTCATACGCTGTGCGCGCTATCTGGTTAATCTCTTTGAATTTGTTTGCATACGCCCGTTGTTTAGAAATTACACCTTGCAGTAAAATGTTATTGGCATAATTTCTATTGCTAGTAAATATTGGCTTTTCCCTTGGCCTATCGGTATTTGGATAAAGTGATTCAACGAATTCTGATAAATGTGTTTCGTTTTGAGCTAGTGCGGGAATCATCTCCTGGACCCATTTATCTATAATGCCACGAGATCTGTTTTCCGGAGGGTATCCTGTAATAATCGAATTAAATTTGTTGACAATCGTACGAGACTCGTCAATTCTTTTTTTTGCAGTTACTGCGTCAATATACCCTAAGGCTTGAGTACCAGTTGCTTTGACATAGGAGGTCCTTAAATCAAGCGCTTTACTCAGATCTGTTACCTCAGCTGTTGTCTTTGCATCAATAATGATTTGAGCAGCCGTGTCTAAATAATCATTATGAACCGTAAGATCTGTGAGAATAGCCTGCTTAACGCGAGGATTGAATTCTTCCTGCTGGCTTAAATTGGCCGAGAGAATGAATATATATTGTTTTATCGCGACTCGACCACTTTCAAGCATTTTTTTGGCTGCGTCCAGAGCATCTTCTTTTGATTGTGCCGTTTGATACGCTTTGTATTGGCTTATTGCTGAGGTATATTGTTGTCTGTCTTTATAAAAATTATTAACCACAAAGATATATTCTTGATACGGATCGGGAAAAGGTGTGCGTAATCTAGTTTGCGCGGCCACTGTTGCAGCTTGAGCCAGGATGGCAAGCATTACTGATAATGCAATAATAATTTTTTTAGCTGACATAATATTTCCTATTACTTACTAAGTATAGCGTTTATTCGTACCGCAATGCAACAATCGGATCGAGCCGTGATGCCCGTATTGCTGGCGCTACGCCAAAAATTACTCCAACCGCGACGCTGAATCCAAATGCCAGGCCAACTGCCCACAATGGAACAATCGTCGTAACGAATACGTTTAATGCTAAAGATCCGAGGTATCCCAGTAAGATTCCGATTATTCCGCCTAAAACACTTAACACTACTGCTTCGATAAGAAACTGCCATAAGATTGCGGCGGGCGGGGCACCAACGGCCTTACGAAGTCCGATTTCCTTTGTACGTTCAGTAACTGAAACAAGCATGATATTCATAATGCCAATACCCCCTACTAACAATGAAATGCCGGCTATCCCTCCTAAGGCGAGTGATAAAACACCAAGTATCCCTTGAATGGTACTAAGCGTCTCTTTTTGAGTGGATACGGTAAAATCGTCAGCCGATAATCTGCGTTCTAAAATTTGTCGAGCTTGAGTTTGAATACGATTTACTTTCTCCGGTGTGGGAGCTTTGATATATATGCCGTTTATATTCTGGATTCCGAATTGTGTTAACATCTGGTTCAGGGGAATATAGATAGAATTGTCCTGGTCCTGACCAAAAACGGATCCTTTTTCTTTGGTAACCCCTATAACCGTATATTTTCTGTTTCCTACGTTAATCTGTTTCCCAATGATAGAGGATGATAATTTTTTAGCGGCACTCGGCCCGATTAATGCAAGTCGGGCACCTGAGGTTATATCCTGTGTCCTGAACTGCCGGCCTTGAACAACTGGAGTGTTAACTACTTGGCTATAATACTGATCGACTCCATAAACTGTAGTGCCTTTAACTTCTTTAGACCCGTATTTAAGCCGAGAAGTATTAGTTACTACTGCACTTACCGCCTGTGCCTCCTTTAAGCGGCTGCGAATGTAGTTCGCTTCATTAGTTGTTAGCCGATTGACGGTCGCTCCTCCCGGGCCTCTCCCGCCCTCGGTGCTTCCTGGAAATATAATTATAAGATTGGATCCAATGCCTTCAATTTGCTTTGTAATATACGTCTGTAATCCAGTTCCAAGCGATACGAGCAATATAACTGAAGTGGTTCCAATTATAATTCCGAGCATGGTGAGAAATGCGCGGACTTTGGCGGCCCGAAGCGCAATTATCGCAAGTGAGAAGTATTGAAAAAATTTCATTCTAGTTTATAGTATCTCCTATAACATTTCCGTCCATAAGTTGTATTTTCCTATTTGTCTGATTGGCGATATTGTGATCATGAGTGACAATTACGATTGTTTTACCTTTGGAATTAAGATCCTTAAATAAATCCATCACCTGTGTACCTGATTTACTATCCAGATTCCCGGTGGGTTCATCTGCCAGGATAAGTGAGGGATTGGTTACCAGTGCTCTCGCTACTGCAACTCTCTGTTGTTGACCTCCTGAAAGTTGCGATGGCATGTTATCCAGACGGTTTTCCAATCCTACTGATACAAGCTCGGCTTTCGCTAACTCATATCTTTTCTTTGCAGAAATATCGGAATATACCAGCGGGAGTGCAACGTTATCGATAGCTTTTGTTTTCTTCAAAAGATTAAAGGCTTGAAAAACGAATCCTATTTTTTTGTTTCGTAATTGAGCTAATTTTGTTTGAGTAAAGGAAGTAATCTTCTCTCCGTCAATGAAAATTTCGCCTGATGTGGGTGAATCCAAAAGCCCTATAATGTGCATAAGTGTAGACTTTCCCGACCCTGAAGGTCCAATAATAGAAACGAACTCACCTGGATTTATTGCAAAACTGATGTCGTTAAGTGCAATAAATTCCTGCTCATTACCAATTTTGTAAACTTTTTTTATCTTCTTTACTTCGATTACGGGTGTCATAGATTCTTTGGTGACTATTGAGTCTTTGCAACCTTTGTTCCTTCCTTGAGGGTTTCTGCTTCGGGTATTATTATTTCTGCACCTTCAGAAAGACCTGATTTTATTTCACTTTCTGTATCATTTTCAAGTCCAACGGTGATAGTGATTTTTTTTGCTTTCCCATTCTCGATAATATATACAAATTTGCTCCTGTCATCTTCGACAACCGTCTCTGAAGGGACACTTAACACATTCTCCACACTAGCTGTCCGGATGGTAGTGTCACCGTTCATACCGGATCTGATATATTGATTATCTTCGGTAAGACTTATTTTGGTTGGATAATACGTTCCTCCAGTTGCATTTGTTTTAGCAATTTGGGAGATATAATATATTATTCCAGGTATCTTAGTTTCTGCTATGGCATCAAGTGAGACTTGCGCTGGTTGTTCTTCTTGAAGTCTTCCGGCGTCCTGTTCATCAATTTCGGCAACAAATTCAAGCTCTTCTAACTGTGCTACAGTCATAACTGACGTAACAGCAGATGACACCTCTCCGGCTTTAACACTAATTTGAGTGATTATGCCACTGATTGGGCTTGTTAGTATTTTATTTCCTTGTGTACTGCGTGTTTGATCATATAGCGCTTTTGAACTATCTCTTGTTGCTTCGAGTTGGTATCTCTGAAGATTATATTGGTCGCTCCGGGGTTTATCTTTATTGTTGTATTCAAATTCGCGTATTTTTTCAATGGTAAGGCGATAGTCTGCTTCGGCTTTTTTCATTTGTTGATACGATTCATCTGTTTGGAGTCGCGCTACTACCTGTCCTTTCTCTACTGCGTCCCCTTCTTCAAAAGGTAGATACGATACGCGGCCGGAGGATGTAAAGTTTAACGCATAGCTGATTCGTGGCTGAATTTTTCCGCTTGAGGTAATGCTTGTTTCGAGGTTTTTACGTTGGACTTTGGCAGTTTTAACTTTGAGAGGAGCATTTTTGGCTTGAACATAGCCAACTATTCCCCAGATAACTGCACTAATGATAAGCCCATAGATTCCATACTTTAGCCATTTTTTCATATGCGGCCATTATCCTGCAAATTATGCTTTGATACAACAGGTAATCATTAAAAAACAAGACAGAGAACAACAAAAAACTTACAAGCGCACAGCGCAACACTCAAAATACGAATAATCGTATCTGTAATGATGCAGCGTGCGCTGTGAGCTTGCAAGTTGTTGTTTTATCTTGAGTAGCGGGACCGTTCTAGACATCGGATTTCGTAATAGCGATTCATGTTATTTTTAGCCATGCTGTTAAGCATCGCAGCTAATAATAATGAACCGCTTCCAGCGATAAGCCCTAGTATAAGAAACCACATCATATGGTCTCCTCCACTAATCAGCTTATAGCTGAAAATAACAATAAACCAAAATGCCAAACTTCCGAGTCCCAATACGGACATCCATCCAGGAAATTCGATAGCTTCCTTCATGTTCTCTGCGATGTCGTGCGTGAATGATCGTAGCATAAGGGTAACTCCTTCGTATTAATGGAATGTCAGGATTGTCGACCGATGAAAGTTGCCCGAATGATCAGGATAGTAAGAGCGATACAAAATGCTCCAATAAATGGTTCGAAAAGTCCGATCCACAGATACCGTGTTCCGGGGAAATAGCCATAGGCCGTTTGAGCCTTGAGAGCTAAAAACCCTAGAAAAGCAGTAATAGCCCATACGAAAAAGTCGACGACGTGCGGATTGAGTTTCCTCATGATGGTGCTCCTTGTATATTAACAGCGAATACTAAGCTCAACTTAGTTAAGCTCACTGTTCGCTGCTAATGGATATAAGGATAGATATTAACAATAACTTACATATTTGTTGTTCTCTGTTAAAGTACAAACTGAGTTCAAAGAACTCAGGCTCAAAAATAGGAATAAGCTCGAATGAACTCACGCTACTCTAAAGCAGATGAGTTCTAAAACGAAATGCACCACTTAGGTACAATAGGTACGTAAGAGAGGAGGTGTTTCGTTGTATGAGAAGCTTTAAGCAGTTGAGTCTCGAAGAGCGAGAGATAATATATGCAATGAGGG
>JALYQM010000008.1 GCA_030855825.1 bacterium | reverse complement strand
CCCTCATTGCATATATTATCTCTCGCTCTTCGAGACTCAACTGCTTAAAGCTTCTCATACAACGAAACACCTCCTCTCTTACGTACCTATTGTACCTAAGTGGTGCATTTCGTTTTAGAACTCATCTCCTGACACCTCAATCTCGATTTAGAAATTGCTGGTTAAAGAGACTGTATCGATTTTAATCGTTACATATGTTCTTTAACATAGAGAGCAATATAATATTTTCATTTTAAAACACGTAAGAAAGCGGAAAAATGAGGCTATATTCTGGCCTTATCTCCCCGCTTTCTTGCAATATTCAATCCTCAAACAGAGGAATTTAGCTAAATAGCTAAGAGCAGAAGGCAACCGGAACTCCGCGTTCAAAGGGCACATGACCCCCTATGAACTTATTTAGTAAGGAGCTATCAGAGGCAATGTGCCGACGAAGCTGTTTGCTTTCGACAATCCAACTATAAAGGAGATCTCAGTAATGAGAGTACGAACGATTATCGGAGCGTCCGCGCTTGCACTGGTGTTTGCATTCATGATGCAACTCAGCTTAAGCTTCGCTGCGCCTGCTTCACGTCCGATTGACGAACCACCCCCTAGGCAGCCTACGGTCGCACAGCCAACGCCAATCAATACACCTGTTCAGCTACCCCCTATAAACGCACCCGCAACTCAACCAACTGCACAGCCAGCCGCACCGAGTTGCCCTAACTTCACGGGTAGCAGCTCGGACTTTTCAACGTACTACATCGCGTGCGGCACATCCACAATAACATACTTTGGCCCGGGCGGTGAAGCTAGCGGTTCTATTGGCGAGGGTAGCTATGCAGTATCCGATCGGCGCTGTTTTTCTGGATCAACCGAACTCAATTGCGAAGCAGGTAGCGCTTTGAAGCCAAACTGGTTTCGAATTCCCTCGGGTTGGGTGACCAACGGTGTTACTTATTCCGGTCCAATTCCTATCCCAACCATCAGCATACCTGCTGCTCAATCGGCCGCATCTCAATCCACCATTTTGGCATTCGTCCAGTGGCAGCAGTCTGCACCGTTCGCGTTTACAGCATGCTATCCAGATCCTATCACCATTAATCTGCCTGGAGTAGCTTTCTTGACGGGAATAGACATCGCGCACTTTACATGGACTGCTACCAACCAGGATAACCTGCTTATCCAAGGCCCAACCACTTTCATAGTCCGTAACAATGAGCCTTTTCTAGTATCACTAATCTGGGCAGGAACTCAGGGAGAAGAAAGCTCGGGCATATATGCCCAAGCTAAAACGGTAGTGACTATCGAAGGAAATCTAACGAGGGTTGATGGCTCGCAGCTTTCAGTGGCGCCCGTGTTTACATACACATATCAGTGCGAGCCTCCGGCCGTCATCATGCCAGCACCAGTGCCGACTAAAACCCCTCGCTCAACAAACAATCGCGACAATTAACGCTCCTCATCACTGACCACTGTTTTGGACGAAGCGTGCATGTGCACACCATACACTCGTACGTGTACGCTTCGTCTCGGCCTTTTGCCAATAATTTAAAAAATGAAATTAAAAATTGCTCTCTATGTCTACACAATTCCCTATTTAGTCTTATGTTCTGGAGCGTATTCTTCAACTTTGTTTGGAAGGTCTTTAGGCGTTATTCTTGACTTAATAATATACTCTTTTGCACCCAGTTCCAAGCCCTTTGAAATTGTCGCTTCATCATCATAGTTCGAAAGAATAACAACCGGAATATCTGCAGTTTTTGGATTATTACGCAACATCTGCAGCAAATCCAAACCGCTTATCTTCGGAATTCGTAAGTCGAGAAAAATAAGGTCAGGCGATTCCTCTTCAGCCTTTTGTAAACCCTCTTCACCATTCACCGCACAAATCACATCGTACTCTTCCATGGTTAGAACTAGCTCATAAAGCTGGCGAACTCGGGGATCATCCTCGACTAATAATACTCGTACTTTGTCATCACTCATAAAGATTATTCCTTTCGACGTTTACCGTGTAAAAAGTTAGTTAAAAACTGTTGAAAGGCATTTGGTGCTTTTTCAACAGGCTGAATCGTCTGTCCCCGCTCAAAAGCTAAGTCACGCGGTAATGATATCGTAAATGTAGTACCTTTTTCAAACGTACTATCAACAACTATACTACCTTCATGCATCTCTATAATAGTTTTACTAATATAAAGGCCTAAACCTGCACCCGTGACTCGATCTAACAATTTATTTTCCGAGCGATAAAATCGCTCAAAAATATGAGGTAGATCTTTTTTCTCAATTCCGTAGCCATTATCAATAACGGTAACGACAAAAGAGTTGTCCAGTACTTTTAAACTAACCCGAATTTTTCCACTCGGATTGGTATATTTGATAGCATTATCGACAATATTAGTCAAGACTTGTCTAATTTTTGCCTTATCTCCATGAAAAGGCGGGACAACCTTATCTGCAGTATACACGATTGTTATATTTCTTTCCAATGCCTTATCTGTAAGACTGTCAATAGTCTTTTTGGAAATATCATAAAGCGACATTGCGCTTTTATGAAGACGGAATTTACCACTATCCAATCGAGATACATCCAGCAAATCTTCTACAAGGCTGGATAAACTCTGAGTATCATCATAGATCTGTTTAATGAAATTACTCTGTTGCTCTTGTAGTTTCCCTACTTTTCCGGCAATGAGTAACGATAGATATCCTGCAATAACCGTAAGTGGCGTACGCAACTCATGCGAAGCGATTGAGATAAAATCAGAGCGCATTTGTTCCGCTTTTTTTGCCTCGTTTATATTTCGGGCAAATATTATTAGCTTTTCTCCCCCACTATCTGAAGCAATGCGTGTAAATGAGCAGCTTATCCAAATAATCTCTCCGTCGCGTCTGGTAAGTTGCACTTCGATGTATTCTGGTTCAACCGATGAATCTCTATATGCAGCCAATCCTAAAGAAGGATGAACAAGCAAATCAGTTTGGCCTTCGACAAGAAAAACCTCTTGAATAGATTTTCCTACAGCTTCTTCACCAGAATAGCCAATCAATTTTTCAGCAGCAGGGTTCATTAGTTCTATTGAACCACTGTCATTGATGAAAATTATTGCCTCAGACGTCAGTGCAAAAATCTTACTCCAATGTTCGCGCGTAACATAATCCATGCCACATTACCTTATAGTAATACTACATATATAAGATAATATACCCTTTAACCTGTGTCAAGCGAAGATACCTAGATCTTCAGGTAGAAGAACTTAGCGATTGCGCCACCACCGTCTTCATAATATTCAACAACAATGTCATGTTCACCAGCCGTTAAAGCCTTATCTACTGTGTTGGTTTGTACCGCATGGCTATTCCAATCGTCGACCACGAGTTGGCCATCAATAAAGACACGCACACCATCATCTGATTCAGTAGTAAATCTGAATGTTCCTGCTGTAAATGTTTCCTTACGTGTCCAGCGGGCTACAAAGTGCTCTGTATCAATTAGCGCATCAGGCGATCCCGCTCCAAAATCAAAATTGATAATGGCATCATTTCTGGTTAATTGAGGTACTCCAGCAGGCCATTGCGGGGAACGACCAGTTCCCGGTGTATTCCAATACTGCCCTACATAGCCCCCAACAGGAGGTACTGGCGTTGGACTTGGAGCTACGGTTGGAGCAGGAGTTCCGGATATTGAATTCCAGCTAAGTTTTGCAAGTGCGCCACCGGTGTTTTCATAGAATTCGAAGCGGATATCATGCTGACTGGCACTAAGAACAACGTCAGCAGTATGAGTTGTGGGACCATGATCGTTCCACTGATCCAGTATCAAAGTATTATCAATATAAAGACGGATGCCGTCGTCTGAATCAGTATTAAAGCGGAATGTTCCAGCATTAAATGTCTCTTTTCTCGTCCATCGGGCAATGAAGTGATCAACCGGAATTATAGCTGCTGGAGATCCTTGTCCCCAATCAAAGTTTATTGTTGCTTCATTACGCGTCAGATCGGCAACACGAGCCGGTATTACCGGTTTGCTTCCAGTTCCCGCTGTATTCCAATATTCGGCGTTAAATCCTGCTACAGGAGGCAGAGTTGGAGTTGGTGCAACTGTTGGCTCAATTGTCGGTGCAACTGTTGGAGATGCTGTCGCAGATGGTTGGTTAATAGGATCCCACCACATCGAAATAATAGCATCTTCTGCATTATCATAGAATTCAACTTTGATATCATGATTTCCCGCAGTAAGCGCTTTTTGAACAGTATGCTTTGTTTCACCGTGATCGTTCCACTGATCAATAATTACCTGGCCGTCAATAAATAGTCGTACGCCATCATCAGACACTGTATTGAAAATATAATTGCCTCCGGCAAAAAACTGATTCTTGGTCCATCGGACACCAAAATGGTCGGCAGTTATCGGAGCACCCGGTGTTCCGTATACCCAGTTAAAGTCAACTGTTGCATCCTGACGCGTAAGCGCTGGTGTACCTGTTGGTAACACTGGAGAAGCACCAGTTCCAGGAAGATTATAATATGCTGCTGTAAAGCCATTATCTGCTGGTGTTCCTGATGGAACAGCTGTTGGGCTAACCACCGGCGTAGCCGTAGGAGCTACTGTCGGAGGTGGGGTTGGTATTACAGCTGCTTCAAAAGTCCAATCTAATTTTACGATTGCCGCATACAAGTTGTCATAGAATTCCATGCGAACCGTATGGTTCCCAGAGGTCAAATCAATTTCACCAGTATGATCGGTTGCTCCCATATCAAACCATTTATCAATTACCGGCTGGTTATCAATGTATAAACGCACCCCGTCATCTGAAGTTGTTTTGAAAGTATACTTACCTGCCGGGAAATATTGTGTACGTGTCCATCGAACTGAGAATTTATCTGCATTTATTCCAACAGTCGGAGCATTTCCTTGCCAATCAAAATCAATTATTGGATCGTTCTGAATCGTAGCAGGAGTACCCGTTAAATTAAGATTATTAAAATATTCACCTTTAAACGCAGGGACCTCTTTATAATAAGCTGTATACGAAGTCGCATTCTGTGCCATGGTGACAAAATGCTTTGGCTTCTGTCCATCCGACCAGCGGTCAAATACATAGACCTTACCATTAACATATTGCGTTACCGGTGCATGAATTTCCCGCTGGAATCCAATAACCCCTTGTAATGTAACAGGGAGATTGGGAACCGGAGTTCCATCAAGATTAATCGAAAGACCTGGAGGATCTGAAACAAAACTGATATTAGACTTCTGCGGATAAATATTTACAACTTCTGTAGTAGAGAGACCATTGGTATCACGACCGGTCACACGAATTTCAAGCCAGGTATTAGGTGACGCTTCTCCCGTTGAAGGGATTGTAAAAGTTCCTGTTTTACTCTGGATTGGGCCAAGAAAAGGATGAGTATGAGTGTCGTGGTGAAGCAATACTTCAGTTGTGAAATTAGCATCATTAAGGTCAAATCCAGCACCATCAATACCAGATGCAGTATAGAATACGGTATCGCCAGCTTTATAGGTCTGCCCTTCCGTCGGTGCACCGATATTAACTGATGGAGGAGTTCCAACTTGAATAACCAGAGGTATTGCCTCAGCAGAATTTACGCCGTCACTAACACGAAGTGACACCGTGTATGTGCCCTTAACATTAAAAGTCTTTTGCGGATTAGCGGCTACAGAACCACTTCCATCACCAAAATCCCAATCGTAGAAGATAGCGCTACCGTCAGGATCATAGCTGCCCTGTGAAGAGAAATTTACTGTAAGCGGATTTAGCCCTTTAGTTTTATCCGCACTTGCGTTAGCTACAGGAATAGTAGATCCAGTTGAATAACTGACTCGATATAATCGCGCAGGATAATAAGTAATGTAATAAAGTGAACCGTCATATGCTTCGCGCAGATCGACTACACTACCTGCGTTGGTATCAAAATCCTGTACTCCAGTTGAATTTCCATTAGCATCAAGACTCAAAGTACGGATAAATCCACGTGCATAGTCTCCGAAAAAGTATTTACCTTGATAAGTAGCAGGAAACATCGAGCCATGATAAACAGGCCCACCGGTTACAGCAGAACTTTCACCATCGTGGTTGTACGTGTAGATTGGGTTAACATATTTTGAACATTCAGTGGCAGACAAAATACAATTACCTTCGAAAATCGGCCAACCGTAATTCTTCCCTCTTTCGATCTTATTAACTTCTTCCCAGATATCGTTTCCTACATCTCCGATAAAAATTCGGTTAGTTGCGGAATCAAACTGAAGTCTCCACGGATTACGAACACCCATGGCATAGATCTGAGGAAGAGCTCCTGGTGTGTTTACAAATGGATTATCGGCTGGGGCTGACCCATCTTTATTTATACGGAGTATTTTCCCAAAAGGTACCGATAAATCTTGACCATTTGGACCGTATCCATTATCCCCTATACCGAGATAAATCTTCCCGTCAGGACCAAACGACATTCCACCGCCTACATGTAATTCTTGAGAAGGAGTTGTCGTTTCAAAAAGAACAACAGGTCCATCCGTGCCAACATCGCCGCTGGCATTAAAACGAACGAGACGGTTATGCAAATCTACTGAGGATGTATACCAGAAGTAAACCCAATTATTATTCTGGTAATCAGGATCAAAGGCAATACCGATTAATCCGCGATCTCCAGTCCCAGCTGAAGGAAGATCAGCAAATGGAGTTGGTAATACTTGTCCATTCTTAAAAATTTTAACTTTTCCGGTTCTTTCGAGTATAAAAATGCGTCCATCAGGAGAAAATGAAAAAGTTGTCGCTCCGCTAAAACCTGTACCGGCAATTAGTGTTGTCTGAAAGTTAGCAGGTGGTGCTGCCTGAGCAGACACGGGTAAAATAAAAAATAAAACAGCAAAAATAATTACCGAAAAAGAAGCAGAACGGCGCATACAAGCTCTTTCCAGGCAGGAAATGAAAATATGTTGCGCAATAATAGCAGAACTATAGGGTATTTGTCAAGCATAGACAGCTATGGTCAGCTTTAGTCATTGACTCGTTCGAGGTATTCACCGGTGTCCGGATTAAAAGCCACTTTGTTACCTTCTTTAATGAATTCAGGAACTTGCACCTCAACGCCATTTTCAAGGGTAGCTGGTTTTAAAACGCGTCCGACAGTATTGCCGCCTGTGGTTCGCTCTGTTGAAGCAATTTTAAAGACAACGCGCTTTGGCGGTCGCAAACCAATAGCATCGCTTTCATGAAAAAGGACCTGATAATTAACGCCCTCTTGAAGAAATTTAGCAAAATCTCCGATCAGATCAATTTTAACCCCTATTTGATCATAATTTTGAGGATTCATGAAAAACGCTTCTTCTGCATCTTTATAAAGAAACTGTAACTCTCTCGTGTCGACAGTATACTCTTCCATTGTTTCACCCGATTTAAAGGTATTCTCGACCACCCGTCCATTCTTAAGGTTTTTTAGTTTAATACGATAAAAAGCAGATCCTTTACCAGGGTTGGTAAAATCCATATTCGAGATGAGATGAGGCTCATCTTTAAAAATAACGTACATTCCTTTTTTTAGATCGGCTGTAGATACAACTGACATACAAAATCCTTTTTAAAACACAGTATTACGGCTATTATATCATTTATTTTTCATCAAACATCTCATTAGCGGGGAACCAGATCGTCTCTTGAATAGTCGGAACATCAGCAAAAAGCATTACCATGCGATCAATCCCGACTGCTATTCCTGCAGCGTCCGGCATACCCACTTTGAGTGCATCAATAAAATCCTCATCAACATCGTACATATTTTTGCCAAGTGATTCACGCTCGACACGCTCAGCTCGCAATCTATCTTCCTGTTCCTGTGCGTCATTCAGTTCCGAAAACGCATTGCCCAACTCTTTGCCGAGAATGTAATATTCGAAGCGCTCAGCATAAAGTGGATTATCCGGCTTCTTTCGTGAAAGAGCCGCCATGCTCGCAGGATAGTCATATAGAATCGTCGGCTTATTAAACCCTAGATGAGGCTCTATGTCATTAAGAAAGATCTGATTAAACATCTGTTCCCATGTTGTCGAGTTGCTTACGGCATATCCTTTCTTCTTACCCCAATTCCGCATCGCTATATCATCCTGCAAGTCAGTCTCAACGACTCCGGCATATTTTTCAAAAGCCTCGGAAACAGATATCCGCTCCCACGGTGCTGAAACATCGATCTCTTGTCCCTGGTATTTCAAAATTCGCCCGCCTTTTTCTGATTTTCCTATCACTGCATCATAAATCCACTCAGTCATTACCTCACAATCACTCATTATAGTCGTATAGTCAGCATTAATCCGGTACCACTCCATTATAGTAAACTCAGGATTATGAGTTGAACTACGTAAATCCTCTCCATTACGAAAAGACTTACAAATCTGAAAAATTTTGGGGATCCCAGCCACAAGTAGTTTTTTCATTGCGTATTCAGGCGAGGTAGTTAGGAATGCCCGGTAATGTGAATTTCCGGCGTCAAGAAGTCCTGTTTCAAATACCTCAAGGTATGGCTCCATACCAGGCGACTTAACCATTAACGGTGTTTCGACCTCATGAAAATCCTGTTTCTTAAAAAAAGCACGAATCGCGTCAATAACTTTCTCCCGCATTAAAAATGATTCAAATTGTATTTGGCCGTCACGCAGTTTTTTCCAGTTTTGCTTCATAAGTCACCTCACATGATATCATAAACTAAAAATGGAAACTTCCCCAATAGGTACAAAAGATAAAATTACAAGCCGTAGCAAACAAGGGCGAGTAAGGAGAATACTTAATTACGCACCAGCCCTGGGAATAGCCTTCATAACAGGGGCAGGCGTAGTGTTTTTATTACAGGAGAATACAGAAATTGATCGCGGATTTTATACAATTTCAAAAGTAGAGAGAACTAACTCTATTGAAATCGTTGTGAAAGAAAACCATTACGTAGATATAACAAAAGGTCATACTAACGAGCAGATAAAAGAGCTTAGGAAAATTCCACCACGAGTAAGTGAACTTTGTAACGTTGTTAATGAACACGATTTTTCGCCACATTATGTATTCTATATTCAAGACCGCATTAGTTGGAACAAATGTTTTATTGCACTGCAGAAGGAGTATGCGGATTTGCGAAAATTACCTTAGTTCTTTTTAAACTAAAAACCATCATCGGAATCGATATCCTATTACTAATATCTTCAACAAATGTTCTAACATAAAATCCACTAGTCACGTATAATTCAAAATTCAGGATTACAAATTCTTCACTATGATTTCCAAGTAAAAAGGTTCTCCAGGATGCAATTACTTTTTCAAGCCTAAACCGCTGACCAATATTTATTTCCATTAAGTTTACTTCTTTGAATAGTTCTTCTATCGAAAGTGTACTACTCGAATGATACAGAATATCTATGATCTCGACAGCATTAACAGGACGTTTTTCTTTCGGTATTGTCACACCATTCAAAATCCACCACCACAATCTTTTTCCATCAACCTTCCTGTTGGAATGCATCGGTACCGTCTGATTAAATTTTCTGGGGCCGGACAAAAAAGTATTTATAGTTTTTTGAGTATCAATTATCGTGTGAGTTTCTTTATCAGTGTTAACAATTCCCAGCAAATCGCTGCTATCTGTCGAGATGCCGATCAACACTCCGACTTTATACATTTTCTTCGAACCGGTAAATTCATCACGTCTTTTATTCTCATCACTTCCAACCAGAATCGGCAGCACTCCTTCCGCCATTGGATCCAGTATTCCGTTATAACTCAACGTTTCATTCTGTAACTCCGGGCGATCAAGGCGTAGTTGCTCTAGGGCATCCAGACATGTCTCATATTTTTTCTTATAAATTTCTATCATCTACTTGACTGGCTCCTTCATACCCGCTAGTATACCAAGTTATGAATAACAATCTTCCCGACGATCTAAACCAGTTACCAAATCAGGAAAAAGTTGACGATACAACTCTTGATAATACTCTAAATTCGAATCTGAATGCTGCTCCAGTAAGCGCTGGAACATTTAATGATGCATATGATGTTCCTACAGATAACGATGCGGGAGAAGACGTCGGATTTGCTCTCTCATCACTTGAAAATGTAATTCGCCAAAGACTTAGCATAATTGAAAAATCACAGTTGGAAGTTTCTGAACTTTCTACGCAATTAAAAGATATCCTTGCAAATAGTGAAGAGTTTTATAAAGCGGATAAAGTTACTAAAGAGGCATTAAAAGTAAAGAAGCAGGTCAGAGCAGTAATAATGGGAACTGCCGAAGCAAAAACCCTCCAGGGAAAATTTGACGAAGCAAAAGAAATGATGAAGGAACAGATGGGTTCGTTAAATGACATGCTGATTGAATACTACGAAACGATGAGAGTGAAGGAAATTGACGATCTCGAAGGAAACACCCGCGATTTAGTTGTTAAAGTTTCTATAGCACCACCAAAGAGACAAAAGTAATTAACCCATTAAGTCGAGTAAACTCTTTGCTTCTCTTGGAGGATCATCGCCCGCTTCCAACTCTAAACCGCGAACATCAGGTAATGCAGAGCCGACGAGCCCCTGCATTTCACCATACATTCGCGAAGTATTTACAGCCAATCTCGCAAGTTGCATTTCGCGTTTTTTCCACAATCGTTCCATACCATTTTTCTCTTTATCCAAATCTTCTTTCATGGTAGAAAATACTTCAACGATCGCTTCGATCTTTTGTTTGAATTCATGTCCAATAAGGTAATTATAGAGCATTTCCATCTTTTCGCCTTTACCGCTCGAGGCATTGCGTTCATAAGCAATAGCAATCAATTGATGACGTAATGCGGTCGCAAGACCTGTCAGGCTATCGGAGTTTGTTATCCAAATACCATCTTTTAAACCAAACGATTCTAACCCGTCCGGCATTGTTTGGGTGGCTAAAACAGCAATATTTCCCTTAAAGGTACGCAAATCTTCACGTAATTTTGGCAGCCAATCAGATTGCCACGTTTTTGTGTGTTTGGATTCCCATAGAATCACCCCACAGGTGCGACCATATTGATCGCGCACCTTCTGCGCTACGTCAGCACCAAATTTACCTTTCCCTATTGGTTCAATGATATCCATCGGAAATAATTCCATAAGCAACGCTTCGAGTTCCAATTCCTGAATTTCACCGCGTATTTGAACAGAGCTTTCTGTTGCTTTCATTTGCAACTCTTCAATTTTTTTGCGAAGATCTTCATTCATTTTGTCACGCTCTTTAATTTGCATCTCATACTGCTCCGACGCCATTTTCTGAGCTTTTGCAAACGACTGTCGCACTTCCTCAGTCAATTTATTTTGCATTTCAATTTGCATCTCCTGAGCTTTTTCGTCTTTCTCTCTAATCTGCTTCATTAGTTCAAGCATCATATGCTGATCTTTTTTATGCTTTTCCTCATTCTCCTTTAAGCGGTTTGAAAGATCCTTATGCTTTAGTTCATTCTCTTCTTCTATCTTCTTTTTTATTTCACTCTCCTGTAATAAAAGTTGCTCATGCATTCGCTCAACGAGTGATGTTTCAATTCTTTTTTTCTCTGCATCAAGCTGTTCCTGCTGCATTTTACTTTGCTCTTCCATCATTTGCTTAAAGCGTAAAGCCTCTTTCTCTTTTTCTGCGATGAGCAGTGCAAATTTCTTTTTATCTGCTTCACTCTGAGCTTTCATTTCATCACGAATTTGCCCTGATAATTGACTCATCAACGCTTGAGTTACCTGAATAGTGGTCCCACAGGAAGGACATAATAAATCATCTGACATAGTTAACCTATACTAGCAAATATAACCCGAATTGCAAGTAGAAAAACAATAAAAAACCCCTAGCAAATGCTAGAGGTTTATAGTCAAACAAGATTTAAATTACTTCTTATCCTTCTTGGGTTTCTTCTTGTTTTTATTGCTTTTATCGCGATTATCACCTTTTGCCATATAAATCACACTCCTTTTAATATTATTCTCTTACTAATGCTAAATATGCATATTGGGCGAGTACTCCTCCAATTAGTGGAGCAATAATATAATGCCACGAATAAATTTGCCCTGCAAGGGCTATGGCCGGATTCAACACGCCGCCGCTAACCGATTCGGAAAGCAAAATACCCATAGTAAGAGCAAGACCAACCACAAAACCCGATAGTGCAGGGGGAACATGTTTCCGTACAACTGCAGCCACAGCGAATGATAGCAGAAAGGCTCCAATTAATTCGTAAAGCCATTCGTTACTCACAGGCGCTGGAAACTCTACCTCCATTGCAAGAAATTGAAAGCTAATCCAGAAACCAATCAGTGCTCCGACAACTTGCCCACAGATATTTACCAGGGCATGCTTCCACGAAAGCAATCCTGCAGATACAAGCCCCACAGTAACACTTGGATTAAATTGACCACCACTTATACCACCTACGAGATAAATCATTAATCCAATAAGTGCTCCAACAACAACTGGAGTCCATTCAGAACGTGCTCCTCCAACGAGCGTTAGAATCACCAGAGATAAAAAAAACGTGCCGATAAACTCTGCAAGAAAGCTTTGAATTAATTTTCGCGAAGAAAGTACTGTGTGCTCTGTCATAAAGTGAATATACCATAAAATATAAAAATGGGCAGGTGAATAAATCCACCCGCCCTAAGCTTATGTGTTATGTATATTATTCATCATCTGATTGGCGACCGCCACTATGTGAATTCTGGCCTCCTTTGCGCCCTGCTTCACTCGCAAGCTTACTTCCCTTTTCAAATTCAAAGGCATTTCCAGATTTATGTGCTGCCTTTCCTCCATCGCTCGCTATTTCGCGTACTTCATCCGTAGGCATAGAAGCAAACCCCTGCCCGTTATTTTGGCTTCGCTTATCATCTGAATTATTGGTATTATTCTGCTTCTTTTTTGTATCATCGTTAGCCATGTGGCACCTCCTCTGATATATATAATATAAAGAATAATATATCATTAATAGCAATTAATGATATAACAATAGTATCAGGATTATCCTAAAAAGTAAAGCGCTAAGACGACAGCTTTATCAAGTTCTATATAGAAAAATTACAAAAGAGATTTAACAACGGCGAGCAATTTATCAATATCAAATGGCTTCTCTATATACGTTGTGGCACCTGAATCTTTTGCTATTTCGGGTAAATTACGATTTGCAGATATTATAACTACCGGAATATCCTTAAGAAGCTCTTTGGATTTAAGAAACGCGAGAAGATCTCCTCCATTGTGTCCCGAAAGCCAAATATCAAGAAGAATAAGATCAGGTAGTGGCGATGTTAGAGAATAAATTGTATCACCCTGAATGGAACCTCTAACATCATACCCTTCTTCTTCCAGTATTACGGTAATGGCTTCAAGAATAGGCCGATCATCATCAATAATTAGAATTTTATTTGACATACTTGCATAATTATTTTAACACAGAAGATTTTTTGTACAAAAAGATTTCATCCAGTGCCTGGGAATTTTTCCACACGGGAAATTGAAATGAGTTTGAAATTACTCGAGCATTTACTTGAAGTTCTGTCTGCAGTTTTTTCTCCAGGTCTTTCATTATAGTTGGAAATCCGTAAATAATCACCACAGTAAATTTGCTACAATCAACTTTCCACATATTCCCCCAATGAACAAAAGCTTGCCTTTGCAATCCTCGCTTATATATTCGTATCCAGGTATAAATTACGAGAAATAAATTAATCTCGTATCCATGGCATACAAAACCATCCTCGGCTATCTTAATAATTATTGAGCCATCACCGGAGCCTAAATCAACTACGACGTCGTCGTTATGCAGATCAGCCAATGTAACAATAGTAGCTATTTTCCGACTGGGCGTACGTATAAACGGAGCCCCTTTAATAATGGAAAGCACAAGGAATAAAGCCCAAAAAAAAAGATAAAAATGGGCAGTGCAAGAATTATTTGCATAGAAATAATTATTCTTCTACTTGTGCCTCATCACGAGGGTCTGGTGAAGTAGGAACTGCTTTTGAGACCTGATAGCAAACGCCACTTATTGAGTTTATGCTTGAAAATGTTTCGCTAGATGCATCATTGTAGACTACTTCTACAGAATACTTATTTGATAATTTCGGATTGTAAGTAGTATCAATTGCACCAATAGAGGAAGCGGTAAACCAGTCTGTCTCCCATTTATGCATTTCAACAATCAATTCATTATGGTGTGCACATTCGATTTCAAACTTGGATTTAACCAAAGGAAGTTCCATTACACTCTTACGGGATACTTTATCAATTAGTAATAACTTCTGAGGCACCGATTGAAAACTCCCATCTGCCTGGACATTAAGTTTAAAATGCGGCACAGATCTGTTAAGGTCAAGAGTTTCTAATATCTCTATTCCACTTAACTGTTTTGTTGGAAGATTACCAGATGCCAGGGATTGATCTACAGTGTTAGTGCCGATAGTATTATTCTTAGAGTAAAGCATAAAGCCAAACACTACTATCACAACAATTAACAAAAGAAGCAAAACTGGTTTTGATTTATTCATATTTTATTGATCCTACTAGTTTTGTACATTATAGCGAAGCGAAATACCTGCTGCGGCAACATAACTACCTGTACCTTCCAAATTAATAAACAAGACACTGTGCACCCCGTTCAAGGCATTAGTAGTATCCCAGGTTAAGTTTCCTTTAAAGTGACCATTTGTTTCCATAAGAGTGGTACCTTTTTGATTTCCTGCGGTAGCAACATGTTGCCCTGGATCGAGGAATGCGAATGTCTTAAATTGAGTTCCGCATCCACCGTTTGATTCAAATGGAATGGTGATTGTTCCACGTACTGTTGGAATCGGTTCGCTTCCTTTCATAAATTTATCTACTGTAGGCATAATCAATCGTTGGTAATTGCCGCACTCTCCTATCCAATAACGTGTTGTCAATTCGGACGAGCTTCGATATCCGATTCCTGTCTGCCAATTAGAAGATAAGTAGTGTCGTTGTCCACCCATACCGGTAAATTTAGCATTCGGTGTATACCTCATTTCAGTTGCTTTAGAGAAATCGCTTGCCCGCACTGTGTGTACATTTTCTGTCTTACACTCCTTGCCTTCATACTTTGTGCTCTGGCAAGGTGAAAGGTTCATAGTAAATTGCTCATAGGTGCTTCCCTGGTTCTGTGATCGGAACCATCCTGAATTTCCACTATTTGAAGGTACTATGCTATTGTACTTAACGAACTGGCAAGGAATCTTCATAGCCTGTTTAAGTCCTTGCCCATTAGCTCTAGTCTGAGGAACATTACACTCATAGTGTTGGTGAAGTAATCGTGGTGTATAACTCACACTCATTGTTGTTGCTGATGCAGGTACGTTATCAAACCATGATTGATACGATACGGGCATACATCCAGCACCCGCATTTGGAAACTTACCACAAGGAAAATCGCCGGATATAGGCGGCACTGATGGAGGAGCAGTAGGTCCACTTGTAGGAGTAGCTGTTTGGGTAGGTGATGCAGTACGCGTCGGTGTTGCTGTTTGGGTTGGATTTGGACTACCATCATTTCCGCAATCTATTCCAGGATTACAAGAAGGAGTTGGCGCGGTTCCGACTACTCCCACTATATACATAGAATAAGCAAAACTATTATTAGCTGGAAGTGCACTACCGAAGTTAACAATTCCTGGAGTGGCTGAATTTAATTTATATATATCATAGATACCAAGTAATCCGTTATTATTATTTTTTCTGAGTAAAAATGGAGCAATACTAGAAAGAGTATCTGGCGTCTGCTTTGTATAAGCGCTCGTGATCCATGTTGGCGGTTGCAGTGCAGGGGCACTTGGAATTTTTCGATAAAAGACGTATACATCTGAAGGTGCAGTTATCTGTACATTCCAGCTGATGCCTGCAACATTCATTATCTGCGCGTTAGGTGTCTTTATATATGCCACTGCCTTAGAGGATAAACTTGATGGCATCTGATGGAAAGTATACTGTGGATCATTTAAATAAATATTCTGTCCAGTTTGAACACATCCAACTTCAGTTTGAAATGTTTGTGAACCTGTAACAGTTCTATTCCCGATTACGGCCAGAGTTTGACTCGTACAGCTCACTGACTGAGCTAAAGATCGATCAAAACCTCTTAAGTTAGATAAAAGATTAGAAGGTAAATATTTAATAGATGAGGCGCAAAGGGCGGTGAGAACAACCGCAATAAGCACAACGAACAAATGATTTTTTTTATTTTCCATATACCCTAGCGTAGAGCCATTTTTTAAGATAGTCAATAGTTATATTTGATATTGCAAAAGCATATACTTAGCTATGTCTAATTTACACAAACTCACTATTATCACTGGCTTGTGTGTACTAATATTCTGGGGTGTTACTACAATAATAAAGCCAATCTCAATCGCAGGAGATTCTATGTATCCTGAATATCCAGATGGAAGCTTCCATATACTTTATAAACTACAGTATAAATTCACTACACCAAAAACAGGAGATGTTGTTTTGTACAATTTTACGACTGAAACTAATACTTATGAATTTATAGGAAGAATTGCCGCTACCCCAAATCAAGATATTCGTATCGAAAATGGAACAGCTGAGAATCAAGTATCCTACACTTTAATTGACACAAAAGGCAATCGTAGGAAAACGGAATTTCAACTCCGTTATGAGGAGCAACAAACAATTAACTTAAAATCAGATCAATACTTCTTACTTGGTGACTCGCGTGACAATAGCATCGACAGCCGCTACTTTGGACAAGTCAGCGCAGATAAAATTGTAGGGAAAATTATATGGCGATATAAATAGACTACTTAACCAGGAGATGGATTATCTCGTCAAAACTGGTAATTTTGATACTAGAGCTATCAAAACTTAATTCAGTAATCGAACACTCATGAATACCTTCCATGTTTCTATGCGTAAACATTGCTTTATGTTCTTCAGACAATAGCGTAAGAAAATCCCGTATAGTTCCTCCGTGAGTAACCGCAACTATCTGTTTATCTTTCCCATCAGATCGCCTTTCACAAATAAACTGGTTTAACCTTTCAGCCGTTTGCCGAACAGAATTTCCAGACCGCGGAACGAAATCAGGGTTTGAAGACGCTGACTCCCATTCCTTTAAAAACTCTTCAAATGATTGATCAGGTTGATCCCAGTACATTCGCTCTTTTAATAAATCATCAAATATAACTTTTAATCTCAAAGTTTCAGCAATAATTTGCGCAGTTTCTCTCGTCCGAGCAGAAGGGCTGGAATAAATTGCGTTAATGGGAAATGACGATAAATATAGAGCAGTCTTTTTCGCCTGTTCAAGACCTAATTCAGACAAACCTGGATCCCCTTGCCCTCTCTGTTTCTCCCCATGGCGAATTAAATAGAGTACGTTCATGTATTTGAGTATACCAAAATTTCGATCAACTCGATGACAAAACGTAACGCAACTAAAAGGTTGCATAATTGTTAAATGCATTGTATACTTCCCTTAATATTATATTTATGTAAAGGAATAGCTATGCAAGACACCATTATCCGAGAGATTACCGTTAAAGCTTCAAAAGAGCGCGTATATCAGGCCATTTCAGATCCTAAACAGATTACTACCTGGTTCCCTGATACTGTAGATGGCACGCTTGAGGTAGGCCAAAGGCCAGTTTTTGAGTTTACGAGCGAGAATCACAAAACTTCAATTTATGTAGAGGCTGCTACGCCTAATGATTATTTCGCTTATCGCTGGGTTCCGGGATTCCCTGGAATGGTTGGAGACGTTTTAACGGTGCCGAATACTCTCGTTGAATTCATTATCGAAGAATCAGGTGATGGAACAAAAATTACCCTAAAAGAATCAGGTTTTGCAACATTAGCACCTGAAATTGCTGAAGAAAGTTTAAAACAAAACTCAGGAGGCTGGGAACATATGATGAGCAGACTTGAGAAAGAGTTAAGTCAAAACTAATGAAAGCAGCAAATCTTTTTCGAGCACTAGGAGATCCGACCCGTCTGGAAATGGTGCTCCGCTTATCCAGCGGAGACATTTACACGATTACTACCGTTTCAAACGGGTTGGGTATTACTCGCCAGGGTGCACGAAAACACCTGCAACTTTTGGCGGACGCAAACGTCATTACGTTAGAACCCAAGGGAAGAGATACCGAAGTACATTTAAACAGGGACACACTTGAAAGAGGTAAAGCTTTTATAACTGAACTTGAACTCCGTTGGGACAGGCGTTTAGAGGCTTTACGACAGTTTGTTGAACGTGACCACACTGATCATCTGAAATAGCATGCCTTCCTCTTAGTCGCCGGAAACCATGGTAATACCAGGAGTGTTGGAACCTATTTTTCCTCTATATAACCAGTAGATCCAGTTTACTAAGCTCAGCAGCTAAATTATCAACCGTAGAAAAATAGCATCCGTGCATTCCAACTTGTTCAGCACCGTTAATAAAGCTCTCATTATCGTCAACAAACACGCATTCTTTAGGAGTAACTTCTAATCTATCACAAGTAATTAAATATAAATTAGGGTCAGGCTTCTTTACTCCTTCCTCAGCAGAATTTATAACAAGATTAAATTTACTCGTCACATCATATTTATCCAGCAGCATATGAAATAATGTCTTAATTCCGTTATTAACAACTGCAGTTTTAATTCCTGGTTTTAATCGAGAAAGTAGAGATATCAATTCTTCGTTTATTTCGCGTCGGGAAAGTAACCAGGATTTTATCGTTTCTGCATCTACATTATATTTTTCTCCAGTTACAGAAAATAAAGTATCATCACTTATCTTTCCAACAAGCCCTTGATCCCATAAGTCCTTATCTATATCTAACAATCCCTGCGGACCTTCATATCGAGCTTTATTTTTAAAAACAACACCACCAAAGTCGAGCAATAAGGCTTTATACATGTATTCCTTTATTTATTTTAAGTATCATTTTGGAACGTATTTTATGGCTTACTAAAAACATAATGTTATTTATAACCCAATTTAACTACAGTTCTATTATCACTATTATTCATCTCTTCAATAATCATTTCAGAAACAACTGTTAAAACTACTTCATTAATTTGAGCCTTACAAGTAACTGGCTCAACTAACTCTTGTTTTGCCATTACCAATTGATCACCACTCAATTGTCTTCCTATTGTAATATGTGGAAGAAATTCAGACTCATACTTTGCAAATGATTCTTTAATATTTTCACCATAAATAGATAATGTTTCGTGTATCACTTTTTGTAATTGAATCAATGCTAAGTTTGGTGGTGCAACCACCATTACAACAGTACCTTTAGAAGTTTCATTCAACATAAGTTGATCAAAAGTTACATCCATTAAAGTATAAGTAGCGCATATTTTCTTAAGATCTTCTTCCAAATCAACAACTTTATTTCCCTATTTTTTCCGGTTAGACTACTTAATCTTCTTTTCAGTAATTTTATATTCTTTACCTTGTGAATCGTACGTAGTCCACGTACCAATAGGTTCACCATTGAAAAAAGTGCCGGAGCGCTTGAGTGTTCCATCAAGTCGATACCATTCCCAATATCCATTTGGTTTATCATCTACCATTTTACCTTTTGACCAAACAGTCTCACCATTAGCGTGGTATTTTAGTGTAAAACCGTTAATTATTTCTGATTTTTTAGAAGCTGTTTTCATATTAAATTAATGATTTTTAATCCATTTAACAACAGTAAGGATTAGAAAGGTGCAAAAAATTGCAAATGTTGGAAGAGTAATAAGGACTGTTATCCAGATAGCGTATCCTAAGCTTTCCCACCCTGAGCCTACAATCGAATCAGATGAAGCTATTACTGCGCTTGCAATACACCCGACAAGGGAGACCGCTGCGATTTGAAAGCTTTTATTTATAATCCACTTCATAATTGTAGTATATCAAAAAACTCGAATGTTGCGCTACTAAGGCAAACATAGCATTATTGCCGCTGGTTAACTATGTTGGAACGTATTACAGTTTCTTATAATAATCTATACGGTCATCTCCTATTTCATAATAATTAGGAATTTTACTAACTTGAGTATAACCACAGTTCTCATAAAATTTGCTTGCAGCTGCAAATTCGTCTGTACTACCCGTGCCTATCAAGATAAAACGTCCATTTACAGACTTAACAAATTTCTCAGCCTCTTGAAGTATTAAATTACCAAGACCTTGTCTGAGTAAATCTTCATGAACGGCAAAATAATCTAAGTAGAACCCACCATTATTTCTCTCATTCTCATTTACTCCACCAGCAGCAATAACCTCATTAATAGAATTATAAACATACCAATATTTATGCTTAGGATTTGAGAGACTATCCATAACTGCTTCTTTTCGAGCATTGACTCTAAAAGATGTTATTTCAAGACTAAAAGCACGTTTTGAGGATAGAAATCTAACTACTCTTTCTGCTTCTTCTTGTTCCAACGACCTAGCTGTGTACTGAAGATTTGGGCTTTACAATTACTAGTTGGCGCTGGTTGACTATGTTGGAACTTATTTCATCCTGCTGCAATAGTATAATCCTTAAATGAATGAATATGTAGGTGCTCTCATTATGAGTGACAACCGTACACTATTGGTACAAAACGCTAAACAAAAAATCCATGGCTTATGGTCATTACCCGCCGGGCAAGTGGAGATTGGAGAAGAGTTAGAAGAAGCAACTATTCGTGAAACTCGTGAAGAAACAGGATATAAAATAAGAATTATCAGAAGATTGGCTACCTATGAATATACTAATCCAGAGTATCAATATCATATTTTCCAAGCTGAAATTGAATCAGGTCAATTAGAGTTCAGTTCTCGAGAAATAATGAGCGTTGATTGGTTTAATTGTGAAGAAATAAAAGCAATAGAATTGCGTCCATCAAACTCGTTTATTTCGATGCTTCTTAGCTCACTTATCGAATAGGTCTTCTAAATCCAATATCACCAATAAGCACGGGGTAAACATATGATATAGGCGGATCCCATTGTACTAGTCCATAAGTCGAAAGCGTTTCACCGGTTGATACTAAATCAACAACTGCATCAACATTCCACCCATTATGGAGCGTATAAGGCATTACTTCAACACCACCTTCTGAAAAAATAATTTCAACTCCAGCCATGCCAATTGAATCAAAGAAGTGCCGTGTCATGACGGGGTATCTAGTAGCAATACGACGAACCTGTTCAATTGACTTAATTTGTCGCTCTGAAGAGGTAGCGATAACAAGTGGCCACAGCCAGGATTCACCATAAGAAGTTATCGCTCTAACTTTATCTTTGTAATTTCCCTCTATAATCTGATAATTACCTACAACCGCTAAATGAGCAGAAAAATCTGCAATTAACCCACATAAAGCGCTTGTTTTTGCATAATGAAAACCGACTTCACCATCATCTGTACTTGAAACAACAATTCGTGGATGTCTTGGAAGAGGAATTTCTTCAATTCCCAATTCTTTACTCAATATCTGGCGAGAAATTTCTGTTAAGCGCCCGTCTCTTTGCAATGCAACTTTAAGCCGGGCAGTACTGAATCTCGCTATATCCGCGTGAATGTTTGATGAGGATATACCCAATGGAACTGGACGCTGATCTTTAATCATTATTGAAATTGTAACAGAAGTTCCGACCTCCTAGTCTGTGTAGGGTCGATTTGGGCTTTAAAATTACTTGTTGCCGGACTAGGATTCGGACCTAGAAAAAAGGATTCAGAGTCCTTTGTGATACCATTTCACCATCCGGCAGTCAAAAACTAAGGCCAATAGTACCACAAAATCCCGGTCGCAGGCAACAATCAGCACCAAAATTGAGTTCAGACCATTAAAAATATCGACCAGAAGGACCATTAAATTGTCTTTCTAATCTTAAAAGAATGTGATAGTATCAATGTATGAATAAAAGACTAATGCTTATTGCCCTGGCAGCAGTTGTTTTGTTGAGCGCCTGTACACAAAACGGAACACTCTCAACATCACCTTCTCCCACAACAACACAAACCGCAACGCCACCGCCAACCCAGACATCCAGTCCTTCACCCAGCCCCTCGCCTACACCGTCAGCAACACCAAAAGCGACAACTAAATCAGTTATTAATAATGGAAAAACGGAGACTAAAGTGGATATAAAAAACAACGTCAACGGTTCAGTTCAATCCTATTCTACTTCAAATTCAAGCACAACTATCAACGTAAATTCCAATAATACCAGTGTGAATATTACCAGAAAAAACGGTAAAAGATATGCTGAAGTCAACGGTAAAGAAGTAGAACTCGATTCCAATGGCTGTTATGATTACGATAAGGACGGAACGAAGATTCACACCTGTGTAGGAAATTAGGCCTTAAGACAGTATCTGTAACGCTTTATTCAATCGATCTAAACAGAGATCTTTTCCGAGAACTTCCATAGTCTCAAAAAGTGGAGGTGTCGCGCTTCGTCCTGTTACCCCAACTCGTAAGACCATAAAGAATTCGCCAATCTTCCAGCCTTCGGATTCAAGCACCCCGCGCATTAAAGACTCCAGAACATCATGAGTCCACGTTTCGGAAATTGTAAGAACATCGATCGCTTTCATCAGCATCTCTCGGGTCAGATCAATGTCATTACGCTTACCAAGCAGTAATGTTTTCCACTGCTCCTGTGATTCAATCACTTTTTCGACATCCTCAAAGAAAAATAACGCCAGATCATCAAAACCCGAGAGTAAATTTAACCGGTCTTTAACCAAAGGCAATACGGAACTAATCTGCTCAGCTGAATACTTTGAATGGGATTTTTCGACAACTTCATCAATTTCAGTTAAACGCTTAATTAATTCAGCGTCCTCTATATTGCGTACCCACTGACCATTTACCCAATCTAATTTTTTTAAATCAAATCGTGGCCCTTGAGAAGTCACATCTTTTATTTCGAATAATTGCATAAACTCAACAAAAGAATATATCTCTTTATTTTCTGGATGTTTCCAGACAATATTAGTCATATAATTCAGTACGGCTTCAGGCAGATATCCCAGATTCCGGTAATAATCTACTGAAGAATGACCATGACGTTTAGACAATTTACCCTGTCCCTCACTATTAAGAATCAGCGGTAAATGAATATGTTCAGGCATTTCCCATTCAAGAAAACGATACAATAACACATGTTTTGGAGTCGATGAAATCCACTCTTTGCCACGAAAAATATGAGAAATCTCCATTAAATGATCATCAACGACTACCGCCATATGGTATGTTGGATAGCCATCTTCCTTGAGAAGTACCTGGTCATCAATAAGCTCACTCCGAAACTCAATATGACCGGCAAGCAGATCATCGAATGAAATAATTTCTCCATCTGGCACACGTAACCTAACTACATGGGGTACACCATCAGCAAGACGATCACGAACTTCGCGCTCAGGTAAATCGCGACAATGTCTATCGTACATCGGTGGCTGGTGATTCGCATCCTGTTGTCTTCGCATCTCTTCAAGACGCTCCTTTGAGCAAAAACAATAGTAAGCCCGACCCTTTTTTAGTAAGTCTTCAATGTACGGTTTATAAATATCCAACCGCTCAGATTGCCGATAAGGTCCGTACGGACCACCTTTCCAGGGGTCTTCATCTCCGTCAAGTCCGAACCAATGAAAGCTGCGCGATACAACTTCCTCAGCACCTTCAACATAGCGCTTACGATCTGTATCTTCCACTCTAACTACAAACTGCCCTCCGTGTTTATGCGCATATGCGTAGTCAAAAAGAACCTGATAAATCGTACCCAGATGAGGAAAACCTGTTGGTGAAGGTGCTATTCTAGTTCGTACTGTTTTATCCATAATAATTGCATTTTAACATACCAATAGCTATACTCATATCAGTTATGGCCTCTCGACTAACTTTCACTGCGGATGCAACCAAAAAAGGAGCAATTTTTGTCGGAATTGGGCTTATCGCTTTTGTGGTACTCCGATATACATTTAAAACCGCGTATACACTATGTTGCCAGAGACCAACTCCAACTCCAACACCCTATGTAAACCCTGCTTACGGAGTACTTCCCCCACTGGAATTACCAGCGAGTACATTAAAAACAGTAGGCAAAAAATTCAATTTGGAAACAATAGATGGCAGAGTGCCTGAAAGCACCGATAGTGGAACGGTGTATGAAGTGGTAAAACGCAGCTCGGGTCTGGATTATCAGGAACGATCTGAAGAGATAGCTGGGGCAATAGGATTCCCTAATTCCAACGCCGAAAAAATTTCTAATAGGGAATTTCTCTTCATTGACGCTACCGACCCTAATAAGAAAGTTGAAATTGATTTCATTTACTACAACCTTAAATATACCTACGAAAACCTCGCGGCATATGTATCTTTAGTGCGTGGAGCAACCCCCAATTTAATAAAAGCTCGCGGGAACGCAGTGAGCTTCATGAACGCAGCAAGACGTGACTTACGCAACGATAGAAGCCTTCTTGACACCGACTCTACGGTACCGGACGGTTCATATGCGTATCTTGATCCAACAACACAAGAATCAAATCCAGTCGTGACCCAGTTGCAGGCTAATTTAACTAAAGTTAATATTCCAAGACGTCCTATTAATGGCGTTCCAATAATTGGGCCCTATACCACTAAAAGTCTTATTAACTTTACATATACCGGTGTAACGACAAGTGCAAGTGCAACTAATTTCCAGGATCGGCTATTAAACTCTGAAATTGTGATTTGGCCTATTAATAAGGCACCTTCCGTTTACGCGGTGTACCCTTTCCGATCACCGCAGGAAGCGTGGGAAATGCTGGTAACAGGAAAAGCGATTATTTTAAGCCCGAATGATATTGATGCGGAATACAATATTAGATCAATTTATTTAGCATACTATGAACCACCGGTATTCCAACCCTATATCCAACCAGTCTGGGTCTTCGAAGGAGATAAACCTAATGACAGTAACTATTTGTTCAGGGCAATTGTACCAGCAGTGCAGTCCGGATTCGCAACTGATAAATAATTATTGAATAGTGCGCCATTCGTAATTTCTAAACACCCATTCTACTACATTTTTAGTTTCACCAAACCGATCACTACTTTTTAGAAGTACCGTCACAATCCGATGACCGTTGCGCTCGACCGTTGAGACAAGCACTTCCCCTGCGTCTTCTGTATACCCGGTTTTAATACCATCAAGCCCTCTTACTTCACCAAGTAACTTATTAGTAGACATCAGCACATGCCGTTCTCCATTCAATCCATAAACTATTTTCTCACGAGTATTCACTATCGATTTAAAAGTATCATTACGAAGCGCAAATGCAGCAAGTTGGCCCAAATCCCACGCACTCATTTTATGATTTTGATCAGGAAGGCCTGAAGGATTAGTAAAGTGAGTCGATTTAAGGCCTAACTCGACTCCCCTCGTATTCATTCGATCGATGAATGCAGAATATCCGCCAGGATATGACATGGCTATTGTATCTGCGGCATCATTCCCTGAATTAATTAACAAACCATACAGTAAGTTGAGTACAGTAATCCGCTCATGAGACTTAAGTTTCATAAGTGATCCGGAAAAACTTGCTTCCGGAACTTCAATAACATCCTCAAGACGATACTCCTCCAAAGCAATTAATGCGGTCATAATCTTTGTTGTGGAAGCCGGAAATAGTTCCTTATTCACGTTCTTCTGGTAAATTGGAACAGCAGAGTCTACATCGATAACAAAAACACCTTCTGCAGTTATTAAGGGAAGATCATCTGATCCAACTTTTTCTGGATACTGCGCAAGTGGGATATTAGAAAACCACAAAGGTAGCTCACGGTACGAGGACCTAAGCTGCGAATAATCCAGATACCGGTAATACGAATATCCCGGAACCTGGACAAGCACAAATAACAGTACAACAAGAAAATACAGTGACAGATTTTTTAAAACACGCATGCTGTGATGATTATACGGCATCTTCACTCTTCTGTGACAACCGAAAATCTATTCTCTCCATATCTCGCGGGAACATTGCTGCTTCGCGTATATTTTCGAGACCTAAAATCTGCTTTGTGATTCTTTCTGCGCCAAATGCAAAACCACCTTCAGGTGGAGCACCGTATTTAAATGCATCAAGGAACATACGAACTTTTTCAGGGTCCATATTCCATTCTTCAACGTGCTTCAACAGTTGGTTATAGTCATTAATACGACGGCCGCCAGATAGCCACTCCACCCCGCGGCAGAGTAAATCCATACCTTCATTAAACTCGGGTTTTTCAGGATTTGGATAAATATAGAATGGTTTTTTCTTGGTCGGATATCCATAAATAAATACGAGATCAGAGCCAGTCTCTTCTTTAATAATCTGGCATATCTGTCGTTCGTCTTCGGGGTTAGTATCTTTATCTCCTCGAACATCGCGACCGAATTTCTGAAAAATCTTTTCCTGCGCTTCCCTCAAACTAATTGTGGGAGTTTTATCAATAGTTGCAGGAATTTCTACACCAAAAAGTGCTACTTCCTTTGAGCACTTTACTCGAACCTGCTCCAGAACATATTTAATCACGCCCTCGGCCATATTGCGTACATCCAACCACGAATCAATAAATCCCATCTCCGCGTCAAGGGACACAACTTCAGTCAAATGGCGTGTAGTGACTGATGGTTCTGCCCTGAAAACCTTATTAACAGAAAAAACCCGTTCAAATGCAGTCATAACAATTTGTTTATACAGCTGTGGGCTTTGAGAGAGATATGCTTTTTTATCAAAATAGTCTACTTGAAACACTTCAGCGCCACCTTCAGCAGTTGCAGGAGCAATTGAAGGAGCTTGAAACTCAAAAAATTCGTGCTGCTTCATATACTCCCGAAATGAATCAATAACAACTTCCTGAACCTTAAAAATAGCCTGCACCCGGGGATGACGAAGAGTCAGTGCCCGATGGTCAAGTAATGTGGGTAACTCGACGTCCAGAATATCTTTAGACATATCAAACGGTAACGTAGCTGATTTTGCCAAAATAGTATATTCTTCAACATCAACTTCAATTTTTCCTGTATCCAAATTCTCGTTTATCGACTTCCCTGACCGCTCTTTAACAGTTCCCGTAATCTGGATTACATCTTCTTTACTCAGATCAGACATTTTCTGATACCCAACCAACTGAACTCTACCACTTCGATCCCGCAAATCGATAAAAGTCAGCTTTCCATGATCGCGTTTAATATCAACCCAACCCTTAAGGACAATCTTTTCACCTATTTTAACAACTGTATCTCGTACTAATGTTCTCTCCATAAAACCTCCTGATAATACTAAAAAAGCCCTTACAAAATTATCACTAGATAATCTTATAAGGACGCTTGTTGGGCGTGGTGCCACCTTACTTTGTTCTCATTAGAATGTCAGCTCGCCTGTGTCAAAGGGTCTTAGCTATTGCCTGCACTATAACAAGAATATACGATTTCGTGCAAGATGCACGTCTTTAGAGCATACTTACCAATTCCTTAACTCGCTGTCTTGCATGACCCTCCTGACCAAAAGGAAGCAAAATTATGGCTTTTATGGATAATTGTGAACCATCATCAAGTCTAAACCCGAAAAGCGTACCCTGCACATTTGGGCTAGAAATCAATTCTCGCAAGGAATAGTACATGCGATCAGTTGGAGGAGAATCTACTAAAGGGACCGATCGATCAATAAAAAATGCTCGGGATTCGAGCTCTTTATCGAGCTGCAATAAGTATTCAGCCCGTTTAGTACTCGGAACTAAAGCAGCGCCTTTAAAGTACGCTTCTGCTGAATGCCCTTCAACAAGACCTAAACTATCAATAAATTTAGTAATAATTAAAGGTTCAACTTCTCTAAGATAATTATATTTATTTAGCAAATACTCGTGTATTAAAGCACGTCCTTCATTCAAAAGATATTCATGCATATTTTCACGATAAGCCGGATCTTCATTCATCCAATATTGAATTCGAACTCGTGCACTATCTCTCGCAGGCTCTGTCTGCAGGTTCTGAAAACTATGATTTGATGGTTTAAATGAAAATCTTTCTGCAGTGCCCAGTGAAAGACTTAAATAGGAACCATGCGCGATAGGAAGCTCGTAATAAGGAGTCTCTAACAAATCCATAGTACCAGTATATTTTTCTTTATCAACAAACATCGCCCGTATAAGTGCAACGTCCCTTGGATCATTTAATCGACAAACCGCATCCCAAACGGTAGCGCCTTTTGGCAGTACAACGGCACGATATTTATCTTTCTCTTTGCTTCCTTCCAAGGTCGAGCGTATCCACACAGTAATGGATCCTTCAGACATCTCAGACACTATTGATTCAACACGTTGTTCAGAGCTCTCCCCTAATCGCTTATTCATATAATTTCCAAAAAATTTTAGTGAAGAATAGATATGATTTAAAGAGGAAAAATTTTGATCACGCCTTACAAGATCGGGTAAATATATTCGACCTAGTCCTTCATTTGCTAAATATACATTAATACGAGCACAAAGACCTGCAGAAAGCTGAAATCCGCTGATTCTTTTCTCGGAGGGAGATACTGTCTTTACTTCCAACATCTGAGAAAAATCAGGGTGGATAGCGTCATCGTTAGCATTATATCGCTCAAGTCGTTCGATAATAGTATCGATCTCTCTATGACTCTTGCATCCAATCGAAATAATGGGCCCAACGGCTTCTTCATAAGACTGCCCCAGCAAGAC
The DNA here is from genome assembly GCA_030855825.1 of bacterium. Classification (GTDB taxonomy): domain Bacteria; phylum Patescibacteriota; class Microgenomatia; order JALYQM01; family JALYQM01; genus JALYQM01. The sequence goes on along the minus strand of JALYQM010000008.1, from coordinate 121,840 downwards.
TTGTTCGTGTATCTCTAAATAATCAGGCCGTCTAACACTAAATCTCGGAATCTTATCGACATTAGTTAGCCATAATCTCCGAAAAAAGCGAAGTTGATTGCGGCCCATAATTCTATACTCATTACCATAATTTACGCGTTCCAGTACACGAGCAAACTCGTTTTCAACAATAGATGTGGAAAAGTTATTTTCCTTAAGCAAGCGAGTTATTTTATTATGTGAAGCAGCATCTATATATAATAAACATAACCGTGCAAGTTCATCTGAAAAGATACCCATTCGTCTAAAGAATTTAACGTATTTTTCTGTTTCTAACGCTTTATTCCGCTGACGATTCTCTTTTGTGACCTTAATACTATCATCGTCATTCAATTTTGCTTTAACTTCCCACTGGTTCCGCATGTTATGCAATCGGTCAGCACCTTTAATAAGAACAATGCCGGGGTCATAGCTCATAGATCGAAGCACTTGCTCAATCGCAATGGCATCCTGCTCACTCTCGGGCAACAATTTAAGCTTATCTCCTTTTAACAAAGAAACACCATCAACTAATACTGCAACCCTATAGCCTAAATCACGCTCAATATCCGAAAGTATAATTTCACGCCCATCACTTGTCTCCCCCTTCACTACATCTTCAGTAAGATCATGGGCGAGGGCGGCCACAACTATTTCAGGAGGTAATATAACGGGTATTTCATCAAGAAGTATCGTGGCACACGCAACACAATGTTCTGCAGGTAGAGTACCTCCGTCTCGAAGCTTTAAAACACTCATATTATCGATAACGTACATTAAGGCAAATTTAACATAGTCTCTTTCAGGTACGGTTTTGAAGTAAGCATCAATTTTTTTTTCAATTTCGCCAACAAAGGCATATTGTTCGCCTACATATCTAACTCTGAGTGTTTCGTATTTGGAACGATAATCCGATTCATCATATTTAAGGCTGAGGGTCTGAGATTCACCCAAAGTACGTATATTACGAAAAACCCGCCACAGGCCCGGGCGGGATTGTTCAGTAAAAGACTCTTTTGAAGAAACTCTTTCGTTTGTGGTCATATACAAAAAATGCCTTAATAAAGGCTTATTATCGCAATTTAAAAAACAGGACTAATTGATGTAATTAGTATAGAATAACCCATAACAAATATCAATAGACAAATTAGCTTATATCATTACATACAAATATCATTATAGGCTATAAAGAATATTGACAACAAGGCTAAAATAAGGTAAATTCTTATAGTTATGAAACAAGCTAAAGCAATTTCAGCGATCTGTCTCCTCTCCCATTTCAATTACGTTGCGATTCGTAATTTTGCGCTTTGGAGCCAAAATAAGCGGAGGGGTTGAGTTCAGAAGAGAAAATTAAATAAAAATCACAAAAACCCCCTCCTCAAGAGGGGGTTTTTAAGTATTAGAGGTATATAAGGCAAGAGTAAGTTAATCGGTAGTAGAAAGTATAAAGATATGTCAGTAGAGACAAACAATCGATACAGAACATTTGATTCCCAATTGCTTTTAGGCAATACAGGAATCATGCCTTGTCGACGGCTAAATCAAAACAATTTGCCCGCAGCACGACTTTACACTCGAATGCGGATCGACGGAGAAGAATATAATGCTCTAAACGATATCAGAACAGTAAGATCATTTCTAAGAGATATGATCCCTACTAGGCAAGACATTCTAAATTGGGGGAATGGACACCGAGACGTGGTAGAAAAACACCAGGATGAGTATATTAGCGCCTTACAACTACCTTCCCGAAGAGAATCTGGAAGAGTTATTAACTTACATTCAGCAATTTCTGCTATTCAGGAACAGAGTGGCATTATAGAAGAAGTCGCCCGAGAGAATCTAATAAATATAATGATGATCCGCCATGGCTTCGATCCAAAAGATGACTGCCATCGTGAAAAATTTGATCAATATCTGCTCCAAGGATCTCGAGTTGCAGATGAACTCATTAATGAAGAACGGGACGAATTAAAAGCAATTTGGACTCGCTCTTCAATTTATACACTTACGGAGTTACAGGAACAGGTAAAAACAGATAATCTGTATACATTAATAAGACTCGCAACAAATCCAAACGCAACACAAAAAGTTAGACAAGAAGCAGTAAGAAAGGCTGTACTTATAGACAAAGCAATTGCAGCAATTCTAAGAATTGAGGCTGCAAATGGCACAATTGAAGAAGTTCATAAAGTACTCGATTCCCACCTATGGTTAGAGGAACAGATAGGCGAAATTCATGATCGAGGTATTGTAATGACCCATGACGCATTTACTGAAGGATGCATCAGGTGGGAGCCTTATACCAAAGAAAAACATGGGGCACGCGGTTCGATACTTCCCTCAGGAGATGGCTGGGTCCAGCGTTACTACGAAATGCCCTATCATCAGGTAACCTATGGCGACGAAATAATAAAAGTTTTCATGACTAGTCGCAAAAAAGAAGACGCAGCTACATTAGCTAAGTTACTATTGAAAAATGGTGAAATGCCTGAAGATGTCCGGGGTATACGATTTGGAGTCGACAACCCAGAACTCGCTAAGGTCCTTACCCAACTGGTTACTAATGCATTTGATAAGGCAGGATGGAAACTGGTTCCCTTAGATAAAGATCAAACACTTACCTTAACCGGAGGATTCTCTATAACACTATCAGATGGTACTCCGTATAAATTTATACCCCCTGAAGTGCAACCTAACCCCGCAAAAAGTGAAGGCTTCGGAGTACTACAATATGATGTAAAAACTGAAGCAATTTCAAGATCGGCTAGACACTCATTACATCCAATGAGCCAATTCGAAGTTCAGGTATTTTCAATTGCATCCCTTATGAATTCACAGAGAGAAAGGGATTTAGGCGATCCAAAACCAAATTTCCATGCAGGATATGTTATAACTAAGCGATTCCTTGAACGACGTGTTATTGAGAATAGAGCAGGAGAAGTTATATTAGGAGATAATTATTTCACACAATTATTTTCAGACGCTTATTTACAAAGAATTCAAAGAAGAAGTGACGAAACTGATGAGGACAGGCAACGACGAATTTCTTCCCTGCGAGACAGTGAAGACCAACCATTTAAGGATATCTTGGTCGAAGAAAAACACCGCAAAATTAGAGAGGAAGAGGATAATCGATATATTCCATACTAGGCGGATTTATGACTGATAAATTTCAACCATCCGGACTGAATTTCCCCAACGACCCACCCGAACTCTTAGCTGCATGGGAAAGAGAACAAGAACTAAAGTTACGTATGCCAGCTTACCCCACGGGAAACAAGCACGAAGTCATTGCAAAGACAATTCCCTTTGATCCTCATGCTGTCGACTTTCACAACGCCTATTATAAGTTCTTGAAAGGCGACCTTTTACACTTTATTGATGGAACTACACAACAAGATCTAGAAAATATCCTAGATAAAGCCCTTATTTTCTCTCTAGAAGGTAATCATTTATGTGGAAAAGACACGCAACAGCAGATCTTAAAAGAATATCTCGAAAATAAAGGATTTACGGTTTTAGCTCTTAAAAATGCTGGGTATGTAAGTGATGAAGAAATAGCCAACTATGTGGATTCAGTACAGATTAAGATAAATGAACTCAGAGCAAGAAAAGCTCAATACCGAATGATGGAACACTATGATGCTCAACTATATGGGTTAACTCGAAGATTAGCGCCTTCGAGTACAGAAGAGGCACTTATTTCACAAAAAAGAAGAGACGACGAAGATGAAAGAGAAAAAACGAAGTATCACCAATATTTAGCGAGTAGTCCTAATTTTCCTGATATTCTAGCTGAGATCGAGTTAGCACGAAAAAAGGCCATTGAAGTAAATGGCGAACATTCGGGAGAATATGCATGGCACATTCTTCAAGAAATCCTCCAATTCACTCTAAAGTCAACATTCCTCCTTGAAGGCGCTGATCCCTCGCATATCACTGGAACACCACTTGATAATAAAAATCTAGGGAAAATTGCGGTGATTCTTAATCGAGGACCTATTACTCGCCTCGTTAATTTTGCTAAATCACCAACTTCGGCCAGATATCCGCACCCATTTATGACCGATGCATACTCAGACTTTGAATTATTAGGAAAATCAAAGGTTAAACAAAATCCCTATGGCAACCCGCATCGAAAAACAGTGTTTATGCCTATTCCTATTACATTTTATATTGATGTTGAGGTCGATGAATTAATAAGACGAACATCACAATCCTCCCGTACAGAACAACAGAGAGGAGAAGCCATTGCATCCATTAAACGTAACTACGATATTTATACTGATGCTTCAAGAAGAATGCATACCTTCCATTCAGATAGATTGGCAATTATTGATGGTAACACTGGTATAGAGGCAACTACTGCTCAAATACAAAGCATCATCGATTCCAGATACGGGAGTTATTTTCAAAATTAAATTACGCAATTTCTTTGACTCGCTTCTCTAAGTACTCTTTAGTATTCTTTCCTGGATCATCCAGAACCTCCTCAAACAATTGATTCAGCACCTCACCAATTTTTGGACCAGGTGAAATATTGAGGATTCGCATTACATCACGCCCATCAATCGCAAGATCTTTTACAGTAAAGGTCGGCATCAGCAGGGTTTCGATTCGTTTTTTGAAGTCTTTAAGTCTCCAGCCTTCCGGGTCTTTTGTTCCACTCCCCAATCGATCCCCAATCCTCAAGTCGACCATATCACTAATGTTATCCACACCAACTTTATGAATAAATCGTCGAATTGCAGCATCGGTCTGAATCGTATCAACGCTAAACATATGGAATCGAACTAGAACATACAACTTCTCGCGATCCCTCTTGGACAAATGAAGACGATACGCAATATCACGAATCATCTTTGCACCTACAATATCGTGATTGTAAAACGTATTTATCCCATCCCGGACCTCATGCGTAACCACCTTACCAATATCATGTAAAAGCGCCGCCAATCTGACAATCACATCCTGGGAAGGACAATGCTTTAACGCGTTAAGGCTATGATCAAACACATCGAAAATATGGTGGCCGCGCTGATCAAGACCACGCCCGGCAACAACCTCCGGCAAAATAAACTGAAGCAGGCCCAGATGATCAAGAAACGTTACCCCTTCAAAAGCCCGATCCGATTTTAATATCTTAAAAAACTCATCCCTGATACGTTCTCCGGAAATATGTTGCAAATTCTCAGATTTCCCTTTGATTGCTTCTGCAGTATCTCGCTCAATTTCAAATTCCAGCTGACAGGAAAATCGAACTGCCCGAAGCATTCGGAGAGCATCTTCATGAAATCGATCTGATGCCGTACCAACTGCCCGAATCAGATGTTTCTGCAAATCCACTAGACCGCCATACGGATCAATCAAAACAAAATCCCCTGGAATCAATCGCGAAGAGTCTTCATTTAATGAATCGCTTATTTTTGCAAAAATATCCTCCTCTACTCTCATTGCAATAGCATTGATAGTAAAATCGCGTCGCAATAGATCCTCTTCGATTGTTGTTCCCCAGATAACACTATCCGGTCGTCTAAAATCTGAATATTCGCCCTCACTACGATACGTAGTAACATGGACAATAGTTGGCTCTTCCTTAATTCGCAGAACTACGCCTACAGTACCAAACGAATTATCATAAAAGTTTTCGGGAAAAAGTTCCTGGATTTGTTCAGGCGTCGCATTTGTCGTTACATCCCAATCATTGGGATTTTTATTTAATAGCACGTCCCGAACAGGACCACCAACAATAAAGCCTTCAAATCCGGCCTTTGTAAGCTGTTTTAAAGTATAGAGAATATAGTTTGGAACGTAAATATCCGAAGCCATGGTAGCTATGAGTATAACATAGGCATGGAGTCAGCAATCATCAAGAAACACCCAAATGGTTCTCTATCCGATCAACTCGATTGCCTAATTGACGATTCTCGTCTCGATTAAGTTTATACATATCACCATAGACTTGTAACTCATTTTCTATACGCACAACCGAGCCTTGTAGCGATGTAACGGAGCCTTGTAGGGATGTAACCGAGCCTTGTAGCGATGTAACAGCGCCTTCTAGCGAGGTAACAGAACTTTGCAATGTTTCAAATTTACCGTTTTGTTCCTCAATCAATTCAAAAAGCGGCTGCAGGACCTCTCCCATAATACTTCGCACTTCTTTTTTGTCTAATTCATTCATAAAAAGTCCTCCGAGCATCACGAACCGCACTATGAATATAGATAATGTAGAATAGAAAATCAAGTTGACTTTTATACTCAAAACAATGTAAATAGAGAGATGATGAAAGAAAAAATATGGAAGCTGATAAATAAAGATATTACTACTGTAAGTTCTATTCAGGATATCTTAAAAATAATTTACTCAAATCGAGCGCTTAATTCCACTGATAGCATTACCGCTTTCATGAAACCATCTCTGCTGGATATAGACTTTGCGATCGGAGACATGGATAAGGTAATTGAAAGATTAAAACAAGCACTCAATAAAAAAGAAAAGATCATTGTCTATGGAGATTATGATGCCGATGGGGTAACAGCAACCGCAATTATGTGGGAAGCCCTCTATAAGTTAGGCGGAAACGTAAAACCATACATCCCTCACCGTGAGCGCGAAGGGTACGGAATGTCGATCATAGGTATAGATACACTTATTGAGAGCGAAAAACCTGATCTCATAATCACAGTCGATCAGGGAATCAGTGGCAGGAAACAGATCACTTATGCCCAGTCTAAAGGAATTGAAGTAATCGTTACAGATCACCATCATAAACCAGACGTGCTTCCTGAAAACTGTTTTATCGTACACGATTCCCGGGTTTCCGGCGCAGGCGTTGCCTGGAAAACCATTACCAGATTAATATCTTCTATAACCGGCGAAACTCAGGAAAATCTATTAACAAAACACTTCGAAGATACAGATGTTCGTTCCTTTCCATTACGATTACTGGAATTGGCTGCCATTGGGATTGTGTGTGATCTTATTCCACTACAAGGAGAATCACGAACAATTGTCATACATGGACTCGAGCAACTAAAGAAAACCCGTCGCCCTGGGCTTATTGCACTTGCAAAATCTGCAAACTTTAACTTATACGATACCCAATGTTATCAAATTGGATACATTATTGGTCCGCGGATTAATGCGATGGGAAGGCTGGAACATGCTATGGATTCACTGCGACTTCTGTGTACAAATAATCAGACACGCGCAGATGATTTAATTCAAAAAGTTAACTTAGTCAATGACGACCGTAAAGATCTCACGATGGAACTTATTAATCAAGCACGAAAACAGGCCGAAGAGCAACTTGATCATAAAATTTTAATCCTCGGGAACAGACAGTGGAATCCAGGAGTGATCGGACTTGTTGCTTCACGCATGGTCGAGGAATTCTATAAACCAACAATTGTCTGGGGATCATCGCCCGATCATACAAACATATTTAAAGCATCCGGCCGATCAGTCCGCGGGTTCAATATTATCGATGCAATAACAACAAACAGCGAACATTTATTAAGTTTCGGTGGACACCCAATGGCAGCAGGACTTTCTCTATCCCCCGACCTTCTAAACGATTTTACAAATGCAATTCGTAAAACAGCCTCAGCCGGTATCACACAGGATATGACTAATCCAAGTCTGGATATTGATTGCCCACTACCTTTCCCGCTTATTTCAGAAAACTTATATAAAGCCATTCAGGAATTAAAGCCTTTTGGAATAAGCGCAGAAGAACCACTTTTCTCGACAGAAAAATTGCGGGTCATAGAAGCAAAAACACTTGGCACAGAAAACAAACATTTAAAAATGAAAGTGACACATACGGATGCCGGCAGCAAGCCATTTGAAGCAATCGCTTTTGGATTTGGGTCATACTCAGCTCAAATCCGCCCAGGAAATCCAATCGATCTCGCCTACCATGTAGACATTAATGAATGGAACGGAAAAAGAAATATTCAGTTAAAAGTGAGAGATATAAAAATTTGAAGTTAAAAAATATCTGAGGTCGGGAGGCTACATTTGCTTTTTTATTTGCATTTGTAGCCACCCGGCTGCCTTTGTACCATTCGCTGTAGCAGTAGCCTCAGCAGCCACGTTCCAAACTCCACGAGCCGATTGCTCAGCACTATTCGCTGATGATAGCTCGCTTGCAGTTCGTCGGGCTTCGCCTTCGGCCCTCGCTAGATTGGCGCGCTCAGCAGCACACCGATCTTGTTTTTTAATAGGCTTCGGCGGTAGCGCGGGCGCGATGCGAATCGGTGGAATTGTCGGGAGCACAATCGGGCCGGAAGTAGGACGAACAATCGGGTCAACGGTGCAAGTGAATGGAGGGACGGGTATACAAGCTTGAGGACTTGCCGCATGTGCAACCGAAAACAACGACACGGGCGAGCCTGGTAGCATTTGTGCTGCCAGGGTGGTGAGGAGTGCTATCCCCGAGATCAGAATTCCGCGACGCATTGTGCGCCTCCTTCTAAATAGGGATTAATAAACCGACGACTCGGACGCGTGAACAAGATGTACTATTGGGACGAATCAACTCACCATAAATGAGCTCATTAGTCCCAATAGAAAGAAATTTCTAGTCATTTTGTAAATGTACAACTGATGTTTAAAAAAACATATCGCCTAGGCAGCATTAAGCGTAAAATCCGCTCAGGTTGTCTGTAACGATGGGCAAACTATATCATACCTTAGACCGAAAATCAATTACTATGGGACTTAATATAATTGCACCCTCTTGCCTCTCCAGAGTATAATTATTTAATGGTCACCATTAAAGAAATCATCGAAGTTGCAAAGAAAAAACGCAAAGTTGTCGACGAAGCAAATATCACCCGCGCCTATGAATACGCCGCAAAATCGCATGAAGGCCAAAAGCGTAAATCAGGCGAACCTTTCTTTATGCACCCAGCGGCCGTTTCATTTATAGTCGCAGAAATGGGATTAGACGATTCATCTGTTATAGCAGCATTACTTCACGATGTCGTCGAAGACACACAAGTCCCGATCGAAGAAATCGAAATGGCCTTCGGCCCCGATGTTGCGTCACTCGTTCAAGGTGAAACTAATCTGGGTTTACTTAAGTTTATTTCAGAAGATAAACAGGACTATCTAGTCGAAAATTTAAGAAAAATGTTTCTTGCAATGGCCAAGGATATCCGTGTCGTCATGATTAAGCTCGCCGATAGGCTTCACAATATGCGAACCATGAAATACATGCCTCCCGAGAAACGCATTCGTAAATCCAAAGAAACATTAGAAATTTACGCTCCACTCGCTTCCCGTCTCGGAATGGGGCAAATGCGGGGAGAACTCGAAGATCTTGCATTTCAGTGGGTATACCCGAAAGAGTACGAACAGTTGAGAGAACAAACACGGGTACTTTTTAAAGAAGGAGACCGATACATCTCGGTAGTAAAACGCAGGTTACAAGACGCATTAACAAGCGAAAATGTTCCAGCACAAATTGAAGGACGCGCAAAACATTTGTATTCTCTTTGGAAAAAGCTACAACGTCCGGAATTTAACAATGACATTACAAAAATTCCTGATTTAATTGCAGTCAGGATTGTCCTTGAAAATGAAAGCATTGAAAACTGTTACGTAGTACTCGGACTCGTGCATCAAATATGGACTCCCCTTGCCGGCCGCGTAAGTGACTATATTGCCACGCCCAAAGCAAATGGATACCGAAGTTTACATACTAAGGTATTTGTCGAGAGGGGTCGTATCATGGAAGTACAAATACGTACCAGATCCATGCACGAGCAGGCAGAATACGGAATCGCCTCTCATATAATTTACGAACAATCCAAAACTAAAAAAGGAGTAACCGATAAGCAGGTAGAAGAAGGATTTAAAGCCTCAAAAGAACAGCTGGAATGGATTCACGAATTAACCCGCTGGCAAAAAGAGGAACCAGATAGCGAGGGCTTTCTGAAGGGATTGAAACACGATCTCTTTAAAGATCGAATATTTGTATACACCCCGAAAGGAGATGTCAAAGATCTCCCGCTCGGAGCAACACCAATAGATTTTGCATACTCAATTCATTCCGAGATAGGCAACAAAACAGTCGGTGCTAAAGTCGATAACCATATCGTTCCCCTTAATTACCAGTTACGAAACGGTGAAATTGTTGAGATTTTAACCGCCAAAGAAAAAAAAGCACCCTCATCAGATTGGCTGCAATTTGCAATCACAAACGTCGCGAGAAAACACATTCAAAAAGGTACCAACTCGTACGATCAGACTCAGGAGAAAGATATTTTGGAAGATAGCGACGAAACACAACATCAGGGAAAAAGAATAGATAACTTTCCCGAAGTCGCGCCCAGCGGTTCTTTACTAAATCCAATGTCACTGGTCGGCAAAGTCCAAACAGCCTTGAAAAACAGATGGTACAAGAAGCCGGTCACGAACAAAGCCGCAGTAGTTGTGCACGGACTTAAAGGCGTGGCGACACGGCTCGCAAAATGCTGTAATCCACTCCCCGGTGAAGAGATCGTCGGATTCGTTACACAAACACAGGTAGTCTCTATACACAGCGCAGTTTGCCCTAATGTGACGAACATCATACATAAAGAAAAACAAATCCCCGTGACCTGGACATTACCTGAAGGAATGGTAAGGGCACAGCGAATGAAAGTAGAAATGACCTACCGCGAAGGCGCGCTTCGCGACATTACAAAAGCAGTATCAGATATCCGTGTTGCAATCGAACAACTTGAACAACTCCCAGCCCACGACGGAATACTCAAAATTCAATTTGTAGTAGGACTTGAATCGGATAACCAACGACAACTTCTTTACTCAAGATTGCAGAAAGTAAGAGGCGTTCAATCGATAGAGTAATATACTTGTATATACTCCCGCGCTGCATTCTTCCAGGAAAAATCAGCAGTCAATGCATTTTGCACCATCTGTTTCCATACATCACGACTATTCAACCATTCATCGTATACATACAACAACACATCCTCAAGCTCCTCTACCGTCGATTTCTCAAACAAAAACCCATTCTGGGATCCATCAGAATCATCAATAGTATCAACAAGGCCACCAACAGTTCGTCCAATCGGAAGCGAACCATAGCGCATCGCAATCATTTGAGTCAAACCACACGGTTCATACAGAGATGGAACAAGAAAAGCATCAGTACCCGCGTATATCGTTCGTGCAAGAGCTTCATCGAATCGGTTAACGAATTTAACACGATTATTATGCTTTAAAGCGAGATTATGCAAACTATTTGTCAAGCCAGATTCCCCCACGCCAAGAAAAACAAAACGTATATTAGTATTATGGATCCCCATAATCGTATCAATAAGCAGTTGTATATTCTTCTGTTCGACGATACGCCCTACAAAACCAAAAACAAACGTCTCGTCAGGATTAGCATCATCCCAATGCTCCTGTTTAAACAATTCCATTTTAGAATGCATTTTCCCCTCTATCCAATCAGAAGGTGTGTACGTGCGACCGATAAAAGGATCTTTTTGTGGATTAAAATAATCGGTATCAATACCGTTAGTTATACCGCGAATCTTATCCTTGTTTCTCAAAATAGCATCTTCAAAGCCAAAACAAAATTCACCTCGAAGCAATTCTTTCGCATAATTTTTGGAAACAGGAACAACCGCATCAGCATGATCGACGCCAGTTATTATTAACAGATGAGAATCAGTTGTCCCATCAATTTCACGATTCAAAGCGTCATCTGTAACCTTTCCAAAATTAGCAAAATTATGTAGCGAGAGGACGGTACGAGTATGCTGCTTTAGTTTTGAATTGTCGTGTATTAGCTTGAGTAAAAATGAGGTATGCCAGTCATGACAGTGAATCACGTCCGCAGAGATTACACCGAGCTCAAGTAATGCATATACAGCTTTGCAAAAAAACATAAACCTTCGAGGCTCATCATTACCGACCGCCATCGCATCAGGAGACAAATAAATACCTCCATTGGAAAGATATTTCACATTCTTAATAAGATACAAAGTAACAGCAGAGGTTAAAAATGTAGTTATATACAGCTCACATTGATGATCTTCTCCTTCAAAGTGGATGGTGAAAGTATCCGATCCGTTTACTTGAATATGTTCCGTCATTGATGCAAGTAAAGGAGCATAGAGCGGAAGGATAACGGATGCATTCACACCCTCGGAAACAATTGCCTGTGGAAGCGCACCTATAACATCCCCCATTCCACCGACTTTAGCAAAAGGAGTACATTCTGAAGCTACAAGCAGAACATTCATAATTATTTATATCCAAAATGGCTTTTAGATTGAGCCGTCTGACGGCGTAGCTCTACTGCGCGTTCATATAGTTTTTTGTATTCCTGAGCAGACTTAGTCCATGAAAAATCCTGATTCATAGCACGTTTAACAAGGTTCTCCCACTCATCCTTATGTTTGAAGGTTTCAAGTGCCCTAACAATACTCCCAAATAAGGCAAACGGTTCATAGTGATCAAAAACAAATCCTGTCCCTTCACGAGTTACCGGATCATAATCGGAAACCGTATCAGCAAGTCCCCCAGTATTACGCACCAACGGAATACATCCGTAACGCATCGCTTCCATTTGTGTCATGCCACACGGTTCAAATCGGGATGGGAGCAAAATAACATCAGCTCCCGAAAAAATATGTCGTGGCAAAGTGAAGTTAGGGTTTAAGTTAACCCCCACCTGATAAGGATATTTCTTTGCTAATTTTGCAAAGAATTCCCGAAAGCGATCATCGCCTCCTCCGTTAACAATCAGCTGCACCGGAGCATATTCATCCAAGATCGGCTCTATTATTTGTATAACAAGATCAATCCCTTTTTGGCTATCAAGACGATTAGAAATAGCTAGAATAGGAATCTCATCATCTTCAGGCAATTGGAACTCTTTTTGTAGCGCACATTTATTAATTTTTCGCTTCTCAGTTGATTCTTGATTAAAATTTTCAACTACCAGCTTATCCGTAAGTGGATTAAATTCAACATAATCAATTCCGTTCAAAATACCAAACAATTTAGTTCTTAGTTCCTGCAAAAGGCGTTGCAAACCTGCACCATATTCCTCTGTTAGAATCTCAGCAGCATAGGTAGGTGATACAGTGTTTACCACATCTGAATACATAATCCCCCGGCGCATCATATTTATTTTTGAAAGACGTGGATCATAAAATCCAGGGATATTACTTTTTCCATCATCAAAATCTAAATCCGAAACAAAACGATAATCATACATACCCTGATATGCAAGATTGTGAATGGAATAAAGGGTAACAATATGCGAAAGTTTATCATCTTGAGAGTAAAAAGCTGGTATCATTTGAGAGATTAGTGCGGTTTGCCAATCATTACTATGAATTACATCAGGCACCCAATCGTTTTGTGAGTGTCGGAGAAACTCCAGGGCTCCGCGGCACAATAAGGTGAAGCGCAACGGATCATCAAAATAACCGTATTCATTTGCGCGAAGTTCGTAGTATTCCTGATTCTCAAGAAAGTAGGTAATCATTCCTTCAGGCTTACTCATTTTTACATTACAGATAAGATCATTAAACCCTTCTTGTGTAGGAACGTGCAATCCGTGGAGCACGGTTTCCATTTGAGCTTTTTTTTCATCAATTTTGCCATATTTAGGCATAATCACACGAACATCTATTCCAAGCTTCTGTAATTCTTTTGGTAAAAAATAAGCGACACGACCTAAACCACCCACGGTGGAATAAGGTGTTTGTTCGGTTGCAATGTAAAGAACCTTCATATAGTGTTATGGTAACTGGTTTAAATGATTAGCACAAGACTAGGACTGAGCAACAACTGCAGGTCCTGGCGGAATAACCTGTTTCATCTCACCACCACGTACAATTCCAGTTATTTCAGCCATAATGTCGCGGAAACGATCAGCATCAATCGTTTCTTCCTTCATTAATGCGTCAGTTACTGCGTCAAGACCTTTGCGATATGTCGCAAGAGCGTTATCTGCCATAGTTTCGCATTGCCTAAGAATTGCCTGAACTTCTTTGTCGATTTGAGACATTAATTCATTAGAATAAGACTGTTGTTCAAAATCATTATATCCAAAAGATCCACGCTTCTCTGTAGAGATCGGTCCAAGGGAACTCATTCCGTAGATGGTGACCATATCGCGAGCGAGACCATTAGCTTTTTCTAAATCATTTGAAGCGCCAATAGTTAATTCATTATAAACAAGTTTTTCTGCAGCGCGACCGCCAAGCATTCCTGCGATAAGTTCAAAGAGTCGTGTACGGGTATCGTTGTATCTATCCTGTTCCGGTGTTGCTGTAGTAAAACCCAGAGCCATTCCACGAGAAACAATCGAGATTCTATTAACTGGATCCAAATGTACCATCGACCACATAGCAACCGCATGCCCTGCCTCATGATAAGCAGTCATTCTTCGATCTTCTTCAGACTGCATTCTCTTTCGCTCAGGTCCAAGTTTAACCTTCAAAGCAGCATTTTCAATATCGATCAGGTCGATAACTTTTTTATTTTGTCGGGCTGCAAGAATTGCTGCCTCATTAAGCATATTCTCGACATCAGCTCCACTAAATCCAACTGTACGGCGCGCAATACGGTCAAAATCAATATCCTTCGCCATAGACTTACCGCGACTATGAATCCTGATCAGCTCTTTGCGTCCGTTAATATCCGGCAAATCCAAATGAACTATGCGGTCAAAACGACCAGGGCGCAATAATGCTTTGTCGAGCATATCCGGTCGATTAGTAGCAGCAAGAACAATTACATTATCATTAACTGCAAACCCATCCATTTCGACTAGAATTTGGTTTAATGTTTGTTCACGCTCGTCATGTCCGCCTGAGAAACCGTTTCCCCGCTGGCGTCCAATTGCATCAATTTCGTCAATAAAAATTATTGCTGGTCCACTCTTTTTAGCAGTTGCAAACAAATCGCGAACACGGGATGCACCAACTCCCACCAGCATTTCCATAAATTCTGATCCGGCAACTGAAAAGAATGCAACGTTCGCTTCGCCGGCTACTGCCTTTGCAAGCAATGTTTTCCCCACACCGGCCGGTCCGACGAGTAAAACTCCTTTTGGTGTACGAGCACCCAGTGCATGAAACTTTTCAGGAACTTTTAAGAACTCAACTACTTCCTCAAGCTCGGCCTTCGCCTCATCAACACCAGCGACATCAGAAAACTTTGTTCGAGGCTGGTCTTTATTAAATAGCTTTGCGCGGGATTGACCAAAAGAAAAAAGTGAACCCTGGGACTCTTTTGCCTGTCGGAAAATAATAAAGAAGAAACCGACAATCAGAAGCATTGGCAATACTGTAGTTAACAATCCAATCCAGGCATCACCAAAAGATGAATCTTTAACAGTAATACCCACCGATTTAGGATCAATTCCTGATCCCTCCAACACACGGACAATGCTTTCATTATCCTTATACGTTACTTTTTCCGAATCATCCTTGTATTTAACTGTTATTTTATTAGCTTCAATAGTAAGGTTTTTTACCTTATCTGACTTAACATCATTTAAAATAGTAGAGAGTGGGACTTCAGTCCCACCTGGAATCGGGTTTACCAGTGAGAAAATTATAAGAAGACTGATAAGTGCAAAAACAGAGTATAAAAGGAATCCCTTCCAACGCCCACCAGCAGGTTTTTCCTTAGGTGTAACCGATTCATTTTTCTGTGCCATAGTATCTCCCAATTCTATCTAATCATTACTACACGAATATAAAAAGTATACCATGTTTGCAGTCGACGGGAAAGAGTGCGAATTGCACACCTGCTTTGAACTGACATCGGAATGTGATATATTCCTATATTAGTAGTCTACTATTGGTGCGGTGGCAGAGTGGCCAATTGCAACGGTTTGCAAAACCGTAAAATCGCCGGTTCGAATCCGGCCCGCACCTCCGAGCCCTTCCGCTTTACTAAAAATTAAGGGCGAGGACCCCGTGAGACATTCCGAACGGGGTCAAAAATTTCCTATTGACTCTGCTCCCCACTTTACCTACCTCTACCTATTTGATATCGTTTATCCATATGTACCTCGGAATCGACTACGGAAAGAAAAAAATTGGCCTCGCTATTTCTGAAGGAATTAGCGCTTCAGGAATTGGCACTATTGCCAACTCCCCTTCCCGTTTGCAACAATTAAAAGAGAAAGTATCGTCAGATGTTGAAACAATTATTCTTGGCTTACCCAATTCACCACTGGATAGTGAAATTAGGCAATTCGCACAGGAGCTCGAAGAAGCATTCAAATGTAAAATTGTCTTCGAAGATGAGACATTCTCTACAAACGAAGCGTTAACGATAATGATCCAAAGTGGTATTTCCCGTAAAAAAAGGCGAAAAGACGATGCCGCTTCAGCAGTGATAATACTCGAAAGGTATTTGGAAAAAATATGAGAGAAGGAATCAACAGAATAGTTCGTCATTTATTCATTTCCCGCTTGGAAGAAATTCCTTTTATCGTATTCTTATCATTTTTAATCACTTTCATAGTTTCCCGAGCTTACGTCTATATAACCAGTCACGATATCCTTGAGTATAAATACCTCATAGATAATATATATATTAACGGAATTCATGTACATCATCTTAACTGGGGCATATTCATTCTGGTGATAGTTGGTTTTATTGCTCTTTACGATATTCAGCCATTAATTCACCGTCGTCTAGCAATTTTCTATGGAATTGGTCTGGGACTAACATTCGACGAATTTGCATTGTGGTTAAAGCTGGAAGACGACTATTACGCACGTATTTCCTATGAAGCAATAATTATTATCTCACTAATACTATTGAATATAATCTATTTTCCGGATTTTTGGAGAAAACGCGGCTCCCAGGTAAAGTCAACCTTGCTATTTGTTATCGGCATAATTAAACGACCGTTTCAATAAATCTGCTGAACTTAAGAACGAATTCATCCTTTGAAAATATCCTCGCATGCTCTCGAATAATAGCCGGATCGAAAACACTTTTCTGAAATCTCTCAACCGCTTCGATCACTTGCTCTTCACCAAGTTTATCAAAAAAGATTCCAGTTTTATCCTCCACGATTGATTCAACATAACCCCCACTTCTCAACGCAATAACCGGGCGACCAAAGGACTGAACCTCTGGTAAAGTCATCCCGAAGTCTTCATTCTCAGCTGCGACAACTAGCGCTAAACAATTGCGGTATAAATCTTTACGGTATGCATCACTAACGTAGCCACAAAATTCAATATTTTTATTCGCGATCGCCTTCAGCGATAGCTCTTCACTCCCGGTTCCAGCAATGCGCAACGGTAAACCGAGTCGGTTAAAGGCTCGAATTATTACATCAACATTTTTTAAACGCTCGAGTCTTCCTATCATAAGATAACACGACCCTGCAGCAGATTCGGCAGAAGAGTTAGGTAACTCTACCGGTGGGTAAATTACAATTGAATCCCGCTTATAAAATCGTGTAATCCGTTCCTGCACTGTTTTCGAATTGGCGATAAAATAATCTACCCTTTGCGCTGCTGCAAAATCCCATTGTCTCAAAAATGTATCGACTGGGCCCAACAGGGCATGGATAAACTTACGATTGGATGTTCTATTTATTCCCCAGACAAATCGGGTAGGAGTATGACAATAGTCGACATGAACCTGCCCTGGATGAGTTAATACACCTTTCGCAGCAAACGAAGAAGACGAAATAATTAGATCATATCCTCGTAAATCAAATTGCTCTAACATCCAGGGGACGGAATAGGTGTACCAGAGATACTTATTTTTTATCCCCCACCATTTCTGCATTAACGAAGTACGAATATCCCATGATTTAAACGACTCTGGCATTGAATCAGCAAAATAGTACGCAGTATACACAGGGGCTTCAGGGTACATCGAATGAAGTACCTCTAATACCCGCTCTCCTCCCCCATATTCGCGTAAATAGTCGTGAACTAAAGCAACCTTCATAGTGTTATAATTTATTCTATGCTTAAAAGTAGTAGGCAATTGAATTTTATCATCTTAGCTCTTGCACTGCTATTGCTCTTTTGCTTCTTTATCTTGACCATAGCAGCAAAATCTGACCTCACTACTTCTTTCGACTTCGACACAACTGTCAAAATTCAGGACCATATGCCCGAGCGATTAAAACCGTATTTAATAAAATTCGTCGAACTTGGCAGTTGGCAAATAATGTCTGTTGCAGTATTTATTTCAATGCTTATACATAGAAAGCATTTTTGGAAAATTGGAATTCTCTATCTTTTCATAGTCGTGGTTGAAGTGTTTGGAAAGTACCAGTTGCAACATCCTCCCCCACCAGAGATGTTTGTACTACGTTTCGAACATTTAAATTTGCCAGATAATTATGTCCGTAACGAAGCTTCTTTTCCATCAGGTCATGCGGCCCGATCAGCATTTCTAGTGTCTATCTGGATACCATATATTTTTACAAATCTCTTCAGTTACATTAAACGTCATACCGAAAAAGTTATTTCAGAATTTAAACTTCGGTTACCATTCGGATTTGTATTAACGCGCGAAAACGCACTTTCGTTTGAAATCGTCGACTTTATTCGCATCACATTTTTTATTGGAATATTCACAATACTATTCTCTTTTACCTTCCTCGTTGGATTTACCAAAGTATATATAGGTGAACATTGGATGAGTGATGTAATTGGTGGCTGGTTACTGGGTAGTGGATTAGGGATTCTTGCTACAAACGAAATAATAAAACTACTAAATAATAAACTGAAGGAAATATAAATCCAAAATACGCAATAGAAAATACCAGCTTTTTATCAAATAGAAACAACCTTTGAAGTAAATATGAAATAAAATAAGGCAAAATAAGGAACAAAGGATAAAGTAATAAATAATAAGGAGAATCAATCGGTGGAGGCAGCACACTAGTTATTTCTCTAGTAATATTGATTTTAAATACATAAAAACAAATAAAGCTCATAATAACTAACAAAAATATTAATTTAGTATTATTCTGTTTATTTACTTTTAAATAAGAAATTAGTCTTATAAATGCGATAATCGAAAAACTAAAAGAAATAGCTAAAAAAAATAAGCCTATTATTCCAAGAAATGCTGCAGTAATAGGATTTACAGCTGATGATGTTGGGAGCTGTTGAATACTATGTGAATTCATATGATTAAAGTATATGTTTTCACAAACAAAATAACAATTCTAGATAAAAATAAGCATCTTCGGGTTGACTTCGCATCAGGAAATTCGTATATTAAATCACGTCATGAATTCTGCCCAATTACTTTCATCAATGACACAAGAAACGCTATATAACACACCACTCCGTGATCTTCCTTACAGTGTTGTCGACCTAGAAACGACAGGCACTAAAGCGGGCGTTAACCAAATAATTGAAATCGGAATAGTTACAATTCAACAAGGTCAAATTATCGAAACGTATCAAACGTTTCTTAATCCCGGGGTAGAAATTCCCCCATTTATTTCACAAATGACTGGAATCAGGAATAGTGATGTCGAATATGCTCCGTTACTTCCTGATATCGCACCGAAAATATTGCCTATGCTGCAAGATACGATCTTTGTAGCTCACAATGCAGCCTTTGATTATAATTTTCTACAAAAGAATTTACGGCTCGCTGGTTTCGAATTTGCCTCGCCTAAAATATGTACCGTGCAACTTTCCCGTAAATTAATTCCGCAACTTGCACACCACACACTGGATGATCTTGCGCGGCATTTCCATATCGAAATTCCAAATAGACACCGTGCACTTGATGATGCCCTCGCAACAGGCAAAAGCCTCCTCAATATGTTCGATATCCTAGTCGAAGGTGGCAAAAAGATTTTCGGAGCACTCCAAGAACTGACGACACCACCGGAAACTAAAAAGTATCAACAAATCAAAAATCAGATCGACGAACTACCCTTCTCTCCGGGCGTTTATTTAATGAAAAATGCCGATGAACAGATTATTTATATCGGAAAATCAAAATGTCTGCAAAAAAGAGTACGGTCATATTTTTACAACGGTCGTAAAACGCGCAAGCTTGAAAAATTGGTTCAAACAGTTGAAAAGATCGAGCACATCCAAACAGGATCTGAATTGTCAGCGCTACTCCTGGAGTCTAAGAAGATAAAAGAACACCTGCCGGTTTTCAACAAAATGATCAGAGACTATAAAGCATATCCTTTCTTGAAAATTTCTAATGAGGTTTTTCCACGGATTTATTCTGTCCGGGAGTTAAAACCTGATGGTGCCACATATTATGGACCATTCAAATCTTCTGGTGCGCTTGAAAACACAATTCAAAATTTACAGAAAGCATTTAAACTCCGACCTTGTAAAGGTAAAATTAATCCAGCCAAACCGGAGAATATGAAACTATGTCTGTACTACGAATTAGGTGAATGTACAGGAGTATGCGGTGGAAAAATGACGAAGGACCAGTATGCAGAAATCATTGAAAAAGCAAAAGCATTTCTCTCAGGAAACGAGCACGCAATTATTTCTAAGATCCAGTCTCAAATCGATATCTGGAGTGAAAACCTTGAATTCGAAAAAGCGGCAGAGTTACGAGACAACATGATTTCTTTGGAACGTATTCTTGCCAAGCAACAGAAAATTACCAAGTCGGTAAAAGAGAACAATGTTATTATCATTGAGGACGGACTGGATAAAAAGACCAAGGAAATATTCTGTATTAAAAATGGAATAGTACATTCACAGCTAAGCGCATCACGAAAACAATTCTTATCTTTTGAAAATGATCTGCTTAAAGACAATTTATCATCATACCGCTACTCTTATTTACAGAAAAGCACGCCATATTTTTTACCTGACGACGAATATCCTGAAACAACACTCTCTCCAAAAGAATATTCACAATATCAGGTCAGGAAGGATGAGGAAAATAGAGCAATCTGGAAGGATTCTCTCAGCGCAATATATAACAACAACGAGCCTGAAATAAAAGTATCCAAGGAGAATATTGATGATTTGATGATAATATCTACCTGGCTAATGCAAAATTCAAACAGATCGAATATCTATTTTATCTCAGATCCTCAGGAAACCGGTAAACTCGCGCAAACGCTAGCGGAAAAATACCTTCTGAGTTAAATTAGTTTCGGTCTAAATCGAAATTTCTTCCATCTCGCCCCAACTACACCCTTTATTCATTCCAACCTCGATCGGCACTTCAAGAGGCAATGCAGTAAGCATTTTTTCCTTAATAACCGGAATCCATTTCTTGACTGAGTTCTCTTTCACTTCAAATACTAATTCGTCATGAATTTGTAACAACATCCCTATCTCTTCTCTGCCTTTTCCATCGAGTGATTGGATCTGTTCATCAATATGTACCATTGCGAGCTTAATCATCTCAGCCTGAGTACCTTGCGCCGGCATATTTATCGCCATCCGCTGCCCTGCCGATTGAAGTCTTTTATCTGGCGACTGCAATTCAGGCAAGTAGCGCCTACGTCCCAGAATAGTTTCAACATAGCCTTTTTCTTTCCCGTCAGTTAAAACTTTATCCACCCATTTTTTTACTTTAGGGAAAGCTTCAAAATAAGCTTTGATAAATAACTGCGCCTGACTAAAAGTAATTTTCAGATCCCGGGATAAAGCATGAGCTCCCATACCGTACATAAGACCGAAATTAATAGTTTTTGCACTTCGACGCTGATCTTTGGAAACCTGATCAAGTGGAACATTAAAAATCAGTGCAGCTGTACTCGCATGAATATCCCTATCATCTACAAAAATCGCACGCATATTTTCATCTCCAGAAAGATGGGCCAGAATACGCAGTTCAATCTGAGAGTAGTCCGCCGATAATAATGTAAATCCTTCAGCTGCAACAAAAGCCTTACGAATAGCACTTCCCCATTGGCTTCGTATCGGAATATTTTGCAGGTTCGGATCCGATGACGATAGCCTACCAGTAGCCGCAACATCCAAAGACAGTGTTGAATGAATCCTTCCATCCTCTTTTATATATTTCGGCAATGCATCAACATAGGTTGACTTTAGTTTATATAATTCACGATACTCCAGAACTTTCTCTGCTAACGGGCTACTAATCGCCAATTCTTTTAATACTTCTTCATCCGTTGACCGACCTGTTTTAGTATGCTTCACAACAGGCAACTTCAAATGGTCAAAGAGCACCTCTGCGAGCTGCTTAGGAGAATTTATATTAAATTCATGCCCTGCATTCTCATAAATATCTTTAGTTAATTTCTCAAGCTTCACTCCAAAGTCTATACTCAATTTTGCTAAGACTCCCTTGTCTACAAGAATACCTTTTTCCCGCATCCGGTTTAAAACATCCATCATCGATAAGTCTAACGTAACAACATGTTCTGGCTGATCTTTAAGGAATTTCTCAATCTTCTGTTTTTCATCAAGAACTACTTCCTCCGTTGTTGCTTCAACATCAAGACTAAGCTGGGTATCTTTCTTTACAGTCTTCTCTACCTCAGGCGTAAACTTCTTTAATAGAGATTTAAATTCAAGTTCTTCAAACAAAGCTCGTACTTTTTCCTTATCATATTTTTCTGTTTCGCATGCTTCAAGCTCAAACTGCATCGGCACATCAATATCTATCGTTGCCAGCTTTTTAGATAACGCTGCCATATCGGCGCTAGCTTCTAATTTCTGCTTAGTCTTTGCATCAATCTCATCCAGATGAGAATAAATTCCCTCAAGAGAACCATATTTTTGAATTAATTTAGTTGCTCCTACCTCTCCGATGCCGTGAACTCCGGGAATATTATCTGAGGCATCCCCCCGCAAAGCTTTAAAATCAATCAGCTGACGGGGTTCAATAAGCTTATATTTTTCAGTAAATGCGGCTGAATCAATAATTATTCCTTCTCCAAACGATTTTCCAGGCATGAAAGCTTTGACCTTATCATCCAGAAGCTGTAGCAAGTCGCGATCACCAGTAACGATGATTACTTCGTCTACATCACTCATCGATTTACCCCAGGTCGCAATTGTCCCGATCAAATCATCCGCTTCATAGCCTGCAATTTCAAAGATAGGAATATTAAATGCCCGTACTACTTCATGAGTGCGTTCGATTTGCGAAGAAAGCCCTTCATCCATTGGCTTACGTTGAGCTTTATATTGCGTAAATTCCTGATGCCTGAAAGTCGGACCCTTCATGTCAAACGTTACCGCAATGTAGTGTGGTCTAAATTTTTCAAGCACATGCACAAGCATCATGGCAAACCCAAACACAGCATTTACCTGTTCACCTTTGGAAGTAGATAAAAAAGGATACGCATGAAACGCTCGATGCAAAAGTGCATTACCATCAATAAGAATTAGTTGTTTTTTTGTCGCCATGTTCAGAGTATAACATGATTAATTGTCGCAATGCTTCTTGTGCCTGAGGCAAACCTGGCTTACCATTATATAATTCAGGATTAAATAGATAATAGTTAGAAGTGTGAGGGGCTTCTTTCACCTCTGATAAAGCTGTTTCTTTTCGTTCTTCAATATTATTTCTGGTCGATATTCTGTCCCATATTTGAGAAAAACTTTCAGCTACAATGAAAACCACGACACAATTCATTTTCCCCTTCAGAAAATTAACAATGGTCTTAACTCCTTTTACTTCCGTACGGACAAGAGGAATCCCCCGTGAAAGAGCACTCTCAAGGCTGGAATATGGCAAGCCATACAAACCGCCAAAATGACGATCATGCTCAACAAGTCCATATTCGCTAATCAGATGTGCATCATATTCTTCAAGCGTCTCATCCTTGCGCTGTACTCGCATCCATATATGACGTTCTTCAGGTTCGTTCTCGTCCATGCGGCGAGCCCTACTGGTTGCGGTAGTCGCACGGATTATATGATCAGATTTATACAGCGAGTCACTAATTGCATCTTTTCCACTTCCCGATGGACCTATTAAAAGAAACACGGTGGGGAGATTTGGATCAATATTTGGAATTTTATTAAGGTATATTAGCGGAATATCTGTTTCTTTTGCCTTTTCGAGTAAATATGGAACAGGTTCAAATTGAGTAAAATCTTGGGTATTCATCTATGAATTATACTGTATCCTTGCTCAGAAACGCAAGAAAATATACAATAGATAGGTTAATCACTTAAATATATGTTAGTAAAAGTAACCGGACTATCCAAGCACATGGGTGCAAAAGAGCTCATCCATGAGCTTGATTTCGCTATTAATCCTAGAGAAAAAATCGCTCTCATAGGGAGGAATGGTCATGGCAAATCAACACTACTTAGAATTCTTTCGGGCGAAGACACCGAATTTCAGGGTCAGATGGAGCGTAAAAAGAACCTTCGAGTTGTTCTTACCCGTCAAGAGCACCTGTCAAACAACGAAATGTCCGCGCTCGAATATATTCTCGATACCGTACCTCACTATAGAACATACGAAAAAGCAATTCAGGACTACGAAAACGGAGTAAACCAGGATCTACATACGTATACAGAAGCAGTTGGATATTTTTCAGACAATGGATATTACTATATTAAGGATCTAATCCTTGAAACACTTAAGGATTTTCAGTTGGATCCGGATAAAGTACACCACCAGCTCACAACGCTCTCCGGTGGTGAAAAACGCTTCGTAGAGCTCGTCCGTGTGATGTATTCACAATCCGACTTGCTACTTATAGATGAGCCGACAAACCACATGGACTATGTCGGCAAGGAACAGTTTATTACCTGGCTCAAAGACGCCACAGAGAGTATTGTCCTCGTATCCCACGATCGTGACGTATTAAAATATGTTAACAAGATTATTGAAATCAAGGATAAAAAATTAATTATTTTTAACGGCAATTATGATCATTATTTAAAGCAAAATACCATGCAAACTACAAGTTCAGTGGTGGAATACGAGAATCAGTTAAAGCGTCTCGACGAAGCAGCGAAGAAAGTCGAATGGGGAAACAGAATGCGCGCAAAAAGCAAAGCATGGAAAATTCGCTATGACCATTGGCTTCGCGATTATGAAAAGATTAAAGCAGAAACTGTAAAACCTTCATTCTGGATAGATCAGGATTCCAAAGATACGCTAGATAAAGATGTTGCTGATTCATACCACAAATACAAAGAAAAAAATATTTCAATTAATGTTAAGGAAAGCAAGGAACGTATAAGTGAACTGCTATCTATGAAAAACGTATCTCTGGGATACGAAATTCCCCTATTTAAAGACATTAATTTTTCGATGGGAAACAACGACAGAGTTTTCATTAAAGGAAGAAACGGTGCAGGAAAAAGTACCCTGGTCAGGACCATTCTTGCTAATTATCATAAGGAAACTCCACAAGCGAAACTATTTGAAGGAGTTATTAAACTTGGCGTAGATCTACGCATTGGAGAATACGAACAGGAAATAAATACGAAGTACCTTTCATTAGGATTGGGCCAAGCAATTAAAGAAGCATACCGAATTCACGACCTCCCGCTTGAGGACAAAAATGTAAAGAGATTGTTGGCACAATATCTTTTCGACCCAACACTTGATGAAAAGCAAACACTTGACACGCTCTCGGGTGGACAAAAAGCTCGCTTCCAAATTATTAAAATGCTCGCGAATAACCCAAATCTCTTAATTCTCGACGAGCCAACGAACCATTTGGACCTTCCCTCAATTGAAGAGCTTGAGAATGCACTTCAGGGCTTTCAGGGAGGTATTTTATACATCTCCCACGACAACTACTTCATAAAGAAAATGGGCGGCAAAGTAGTAGAGATATAGCTCTAGTACCTCATTAAATCCGAGCCAGTTGCCTCAGATGGATATTCACCACCATCCTCCGGCGCCATAAATCGTGTACCAGGAGGTGGCATCATCAGTCCACTATCTGAAGAATCTTGACCTTCCAACATTGCACCTTCAGTCCCAGGAGCGTACTGCATCATAGAATCACTTTGAGTTTCAGCTTTCGAATTGATACAATAATACCCTTCTTTATCAACCTTGATCTCTGATCGCTTATCAGAACCCTTAGGGCTCTCTAGGTTTGTACAGAGAAGATAATCTTTCCCATCAGCAGCAAGTGAATAACGGAATGGCGTTGAAGTTTTTGGATCAACCGGTACTTTGTCTAATAGACCTTTTTCTTCTAAAGTCGATAGTGATTTTGGATATGCATTATTTTCTTTATAATAAGTTGAAAGAGCAGCCTGAGTTTGTGCCATCTGTGCAAGCCGCGTTCCGTCTCTTCCCAACGTAAGCCATCCTGCCGGATTAGCCGCAATAAGCGCGAGTGGTATCGTAAGTAGCAAAACAAAAGCGACAATCCCGAAAAACCCAAGTATGGTAAATTTTTTGCGGGTACTTGAAGCGATTGGGATATTGGTGCCTTTTAATACCTTAAGATTTTCATAGATAACATAGATATAGAGAATTGTCAGAAAATTAAATATTAGCTGAACAACAAATGAAACAATACTCAGTATCACCGACGCTAAGGTATATCCACCTTCTTCCACTACCCCCTGTAGGGCTCCAAGCAATATCAATATTATAAAGAAAACAAGAAAGAATATCGCAAATCGACCAAACACTGCCCACCATCGACCGCGAACATATTCCCTACTGGTAAGAAGTGAATTGAGTCCTTTTACTCCCTGATCAACCAATACAAACTGGGAGAGGCTAAACCAGACAGCTATAAGTATGCCTGGAATTATAAACGCGACAAATCCGGCAGCAGTGAAAAGACCGGTCAGTATTCCGATCCACAACACGGAACCGATATATTTTTTTGTGCTGCCATAAGCTTCCTTAAAAGTTACTTCCTTTTCATGATTGATGATTAAATAAATTTCGGCAAGCTGAACCCAAAGCATCGTTCCGATAAACCCCACGTAAGCAATAATACCTACAATAACAGCGACCATTCCAGCGCCGGCTAAAGCCATTGTATTTCTTCCTGACATTGCCGAAGTTATACCGATGCCTCCAATAAACAATCCAATAATAAGTAGCCATGCAGCCATAATGCCGAAAATAGGCAATGCAAGAATAAGGGCCATCTTCCATTTTTTTTCAAAAATCATCCATGCGCGATCAAAAAGTTTAGAAGGGCCAAGAAATGTAGGAGAAGTTAACGAATTAGAATTTTCCATAATACCTCATAAAAATAGTACTGATAATAGTATTCTCCCACGATAAAATCATTGCAAGAGGTAAACACGCCGATTACGAAAGGATTGTATCATTTGTAACAACTTTTCGTACAAACGACCAGGTAGCGGTCCAGATACGCTTAAATCTGAGTGGCTGATAAAGAAGACGAAAAAGCCACTCTAAGGCCATTTTTCGAACAAAAAGTGGTGCACGCGGAATCCTTCCTGCAAGATAATCAAAAGTACCGCCTACACCAACAGCGATTCGAAATTGAGCAGTATCACGATTTGACGCAATCCATAAATCCTGCCAGGGATGACCATACGCAACCAATAATACGTCAGGGTAAAAATTATTAATGTCTGCAAGAATTGTTGCCTCTTCGCGGGAATCCGGATTTTTAATATTTTTTACTCCGTTTGAGGATCGAAACTGAACATCCGGGTTAATTTGCTGAAGCCGCCGCAATGCAAGAGCAGAAACATTATCTTTCCCGCCCAACAGGTAAACCCTCCGCCCTTTTAACCACTCCTGTTGAACTAACAGTAGCACAAGATCAACGCCGGTAATTCGCTCAAGCAATCTTCCTTGATACTCAACAGGCTGTTTTTGTATTCCAGTACGGATAAAGCGACCAATAAATTGTAGGACAGATACAAAATAACTCTTCGAACGATTCCTGCGCTGAGCATAGTCTACCGCAGCAAGTATCCCCGCTCCATCTATAAGTGAAATATCTGCCGAGTTAATTACAGATTTAAACTGTTCATTTACTTGGGCTTCCATTATAAATTCAGGATTAGTTGTAACAATATGATGCTTTTTCCCATCTTCCAGAAACAGCATCATGCTGTTTAATAGTTCAGATTTTTTCATTGGCGAAAGTTTTACACTAAGTAAGTACATGGAGCGTTTCTTCAGCAGCCTTTCTCCAACTAAATCGTTGAACATTCAATAAACCTTTTTTTCTTAACAAGCTTGAGTATTGCGAATCTTTTATAACTTTCAGAATGCCATCTGCTATATTTTGCACATCTTCAGGGTTAACATATTCGCAGGCATCTGCTCCAATTTCAGTCATCGGTTTTTTATTTGAAGTAACTACTGGAGTTCCTAGTGCCTGCGCTTCAATTATTGGAAGTCCAAATCCTTCAAATAAAGAGGGAAAAACAAAACAAAGAGCACCTTTTAACAGGGACATTGCATCTAAATCGGATATATGCCCTAGAAATAGAACTCTATCTTCAATCTCCAACCTCTTTGGTTCGCAATAAATATCATCTGACAGCCAACCTTTTTTACCAGCAAGTGCAAGTTTCAGATCAGGATAATGATCTTTGATATGGGGATTTTTGAGAAGTAACGAAAACGCCTGTATTACGCGGATCAAATTTTTCCTCGGCTGTACTGTTCCTAAAAAGAATAGATACTGAGAAGAAAGTGCATAATGGGTAAGTAAAGCATCTCCCGGTTTTGAAATCTGTTGCTTATATAAATTATCCCAACCAAATCCCTCGTATATCACTGAAATCCTATCAGGGATTGCATGCAGTTTGTGTATCAAATCGTCTTTTGTCGCTTCAGAAACAGCAATCAGTTTGTGGGCATGTGAAACTGCATATTCAGTCGAACGATTAAGCCAGAGCTTTTGAGGAAATTGATGATATTGAGGTAAATATTCATATCCAAGATCGTGGATAGTAACTACGGTCTTAATCTTTCTTCGCCGGATTACAGGTAGCGTATGTGCCGGAACAAAAAGAACATCCGGAGGGTGCTTCCAAATTTCACGCGCCAATCCTAACTGAGTCCAAAACCGCTTGTGACGAATAACCACGAGACGATAATTTTGGCTGGTTGGTAGCTGTTTACGAACAGACTCAAGCCATCCGGATATAGGTTCCTTTTTTCGAACCAAATCCTCTGGAAGGCGCAAGTAAATTTTATAGGCATTCCGCCGGTCCAATTGAAGTAAATTGACAAGAATATTGTATGAGTAATTTTCTGTTCCAGTTCGCTCTACAACAAAGGCACGGGAAGCATCAAAGCCAATAATCATAAAGGCATTATATAGTATTGCCTATCTTCTGCTAATACCTCTTTTATAAAGGTCTATATTTTCGATGGCTACCCCTGTTCCAATCGCAACACACATTAAAGGGTTTTCAGCCACATATACCGGAACTCCTGTCGACATGCTCAATAGTTTATCAAGATTTTTGAGTTGAGAAGTGCCACCCGACAGGACAATTCCCTTATCGATTATATCTGCGGCTAATTCCGGAGGAGTCTGCTCAAGCACATGACGTGCCATAGTAACAATGGAATGAAGACTCGGCGAAATAGCTTCAGTAATATCATCGGACGTAACTTCTATAATTTTAGGTAATCCATCAATAGCATCCCGTCCTTTTATTTCCATGACTAAAACAGGATCAAGGGGAATAGCTGAAGCAATCTTAATTTTAATCTCTTCTGACATTCTTTCACCAATAATAAGGTTGTATTTTCGACGGATATATGTCGAAATTGCTTCATCGATTTTATTTCCGGCAATTCGTACCGAGCCATGCACGACAACACCGCCTAAAGAAATTACGGCAGACTCCGCTGAACCTCCTCCAATATCGATAATCATATTTCCCGATGGATTTGCTATGGGAATCTTAGCGCCGATCGAAGCGGCCAGTGGTTCATCAATCAAATACGCTGTTTTAGCTCCTGCTGACATAGTTGCATCGAGGACCGCACGGCGCTCGACTGAAGTAACCCCGGAAGGAACGCAGATCATAACTTCAGGTTTAAAGAATCGGGAGGTTCCACATACTTTATCAATAAAGTACCGAAGCATTGCTTCTGTGATTATATAATCTGCAATCACACCATCGCGCATAGGTCGTGAAGCAACAATATTGGTTGGAGTACGTCCAAGCATTTCACGCGCCTCACTTCCCACTGCGACCACTTTATTATCATCAACAGAAACAGCGACAACAGTAGGTTCGTTTAAGACAATTCCCTCTCCGGCAAGATATACAAGAGAATTAGCAGTGCCTAAATCAATTCCAATACGTTTACTAAAATTCATCTAAGCAAATATAACAGAAATACTCCCCACTTGCTACTTTGGTATAATATCATGTAATAATAAAGCTATGGACAAAAAAACCCGTATTCTCGTGTCGATCGCATCAGTAGTTATTCTCGGCCTTGGAACCTTAATAGGCGTTCTGCTCGTTCAGGGATACACCTATGATACCAAGAACAAAAGAGTAGTTCAAACAGGGGTGCTCGTCGTAAACTCAGTACCAAATGGCGCCCAGATATACATCGATGACCACTATCAAAACGTAACAAATACAAGTATTTCGTTTCTTCCTGCAAAAAATTATAAGATCCGTATTACCAAAGAAGGCTATATTCCGTGGGAAAAAGAGATCACAATAAATAATCAGATTATCTCCGAGATCGAGGCGATCATGTGGCCAGCAACCCCCAGCGTAAATCCCATCACAAATACCGGAGCAATTGGCGTTAAGCTGTCACCGGATATGCAAAAAGCTGCGTATGCTATCCGCTTCAATGAGCAGGATAAAGCAGGACTCTGGATTATGGATATGGCCAAAAGAACAGTATTCTCCGGTACCTCAACGGATTATACACAAATAGCACGCAACACTTCTTCACTCGATTTCAGCAGCGCCGAACTACTTTGGTCTCCTGACAGCAAACAGATTCTTGCTACACTCCAGGAAGGGAATAAACCTGAACCACGATTCACGCGCAATTTTCTTCTCGATATAAGCCGACTTAACACAACACCATCTGACGTTACACTAACAAAGGACAGCCAGTTAAAAACATGGAATGATGAGTTAGGAAAAATACAAAACGTACGTATGACAAAAATGGCGGGGGATCCTGAGGGAACGCGAATAGCCTCTGAATCAGCTATTCCACTAAAATGGTCCTATGATGAAACAATGTTTTTATATGCTACACGTGATCCATCCAGCTCAAGTGTTACAGAAAAGCCTAAAGTTGTAGTTATCCCCTCATTTACAAAAACAACTAAAGTCGCAACTATCTCTGCCACGGTCCCTGACGCCCCGGTTGCAACAGCCGCTGCGGAATACGTACGCCAGATTGAGTCTCAAACAGCAAGTTATTCTGGCGATATGAATATCAAGGTCTACCATGTGATGCAAAAGAAAAGTTTTGATTTACCCAAAGCTCAGTATTATGCCTGGTACCCGGCTGAAGAAAAGGCAGACCGCGAAATTCAACATTTGGTAATGGTCGACGATGGAAGCATATCTATCATTGAAACCGATGGAAAAAATAAATCCACTATTTATTCCGGACCGTTCGAGAATAACATTGCATTCCCCTGGCCGGACGGTGGTAGGCTGGTAATCCTAACCAATTTCAATTTTAAAGCAGGATCAGAACCTAACATTTATACAATCAACTTGCGATAATTCTATTATCTATCGAGTTTAGCCCGCACGATCAATCGTTGCCAGGTAGTCCCTGGTGGCCAACAAGTTTGTAAGCTCAGTACCGGCTCAGAATATTGAGTTTCAAGAGGCGCCAGGTTTTTCGCACTATGAATCTGCTTATCAAAAACAATATAGTCAAATCGTTCCTTCTTATAAAAAGTAGAGATACGGTCACCTGCGTCTAAATTATGTAACAGGTAGAAAACCGCATTATAATTTCTAATATCCCAAGCATTAAGTGTATTATGTGCAAATAAGTACACATTGCCAGTTTCTCCCGGATAACGGGTTTCTTTAGCGTGTGCGACCCCTCTCTTTAAAGCCGCATCATATTCATTTGCATTAAAAGGATCGACATCTGAAATAATAGCTGAGTTTGCATGAATTTTATCAATAACGATACCAAAATCCTGATTCACCGGCTCATCAGTAAGCGCAGGCAATGGTTTAGGCGTAACTTCAGCCGAGTTAGTAGCAGTAGCAGGGATGCGGATGTTTTCTGGTATCTGCGCTTCCTCAACATTTCTGTCAGTAGTTGCTCGCTCCCATCGATATCCTACCTCAGCCGCTAGAACCGGATAAAATTGAGAAAGCACAAATACGAGTGAACCAATTATGAGCGTGTTGCCGATAGTTCGAATCAAAAAAATCTTTCGATAGCGATGTCTATCTTCATGTACAAAAAACATAGTTGCGAACTCTTGCAGAACTTTCATAGTAGAGAGACATTATACAAAAATTCAGGTTATTTTACAAAAGCTTCACCTTTTTTGATCTCAAATACCCGATCAAAACCAAATCCCTCATTCATGAAAAATTCCTCTTCAGTACCCGTAACGAATGTCTGATATCCTTGAGTCATAAGGGCAAGCTCGTGCCTATGCGTTTTATCAAATTCTGAAAATATATCATCAAGTAAAAGAACCGGCTTCATTAAGCGTGCACTTTCAATATATAATAACTGCATTTTTTTATAAAAGAATAGTGCTGCTCGTTGTTCACCTCTTGAACCAAACAACGATAAATCTTTCTTATCAAGAAAAAATGTATAATCATCCTTATGGGGACCATATTGCGATGTGGCACTCATAATCTCCTTTTCGATATTAGCTTGAACTCGTTCAGCATAGAGCATCGCGATATTCTGAATAAATAAATCACTGCTGGGTAGATCAACGCACCAAATTTTAGGTGCATAAGAAATTAGATAATCCTGTTGATTATTTATAAGAAAATTAAAAAACAAATACCGATAGTGGTAAATCTGACTCCCTAGCTGAATCATTGATTGAGTCCAATACTCAAGCTGATTCACATGCGCTTGCCCTTCACGAATTCGCTCCAGCAATCTATTCCGTGAAACAACTATTTTGCCATACTGTGAAATAAGGTGACTATAATGAGGAAAAGACTCACACAAACAGAGATCAAGTGCTTTTCTTCTAGCAGCAGGAGTGCCGGCTACAAGCGATATGTCCTCAGGCGAAAATAAAATTACAGGAAAATGTCGGGTAAAAGTCTCTTTCTTCCTTTTGATATCATTGACAAGATACGTTTTCTTAACTCCAGACCTCTCTACATTTCTCTCTATAAGTATCGCTAAATCAGTAGGATCTGTATCCGTAATTAAAGTACCGTCTACTCGCGCGAACGGTGAATCATGCGATATGAGATCACTTTCAAATGTTGCACGCCAACTTTCTCCTCGGGATAATACATACAGCCCCTCGAGAATATTAGTTTTCCCCTGCGCGTTTTCTCCTAAAAACCCGACTCTTTTATAATTAAGATCGAGTGAAATTTCTTCTAGATTTCTGAAATGCTGTAAGCGTAACGAAATTATATTCATAAAAATAGCGAAAAATTAGCCAAAGGGGAACAGTAGGTGTGCTACTCTTTTCTAAACAACAACCGCTCAGTCACAAACCGTTTAGACTGAATAAACAAGCCGATGAACATTATACACAATGCTATCGTACTTATAAGTGTTACCGTTCCAAACCAGTCAGCAAGCGATCCGACGAGAATAACGGGCAACGTCGCCAGAGAAGACATTAACATATTCAGTACACCGAACACACGCCCACGGAGCGCTTCCGGAGTATATTCCTGCAAAACTGTTTGAGCAGGTATAACAATAGATACATTAAAAAAGCCAAGGAAGTACGAGAATATTGCCAGTAATCCTGACAACCCAATAATATGCTCGAGTGGTCTACGAAAATTTAAAGAAAGCGAGACAGAATGAATTATTAAATAATCGGAAATAACGGGCGCAGACGCAAGGAGAAGTAGCATCGTACTCACACCTATAATAGATATTTCCACCAGTCTTCGTCTTGAAAATAATTTAGCATAAGCACCATTAAAAAAAGCTCCGGTTATCAGTCCCAAGCCAAGAGGCAGCATAATAATATAACTCGCGTTAGTTGCCGGAATTTGCAGAATATTATTAATATATTCAGGAATGAGTACGCTAAGAGTACTGACAAAAGCCTGCACCGCAGTGAGAAGCAACAATGAAACAAGGATTATTTTTTTATTAATGACATAGTGTAATCCTTCCCGGATCTCTTCAAACGCTAAGGCAATGGCAAGGGACAACTTTCTGTCACTTTTAGGTAAATCACTTTTCTTGTGAAGCGACGGAAACCGTAAAAAGATAATGCTCGCAAATCCAGTCAACAACCCTGCAAGCACGAATGGCGTAATATAATTTCCGCTGAGACTTATCGCTGGACCTGCCAATGAGTAGCCTACAATAAGGGAAGCGTAAATCGTAAGAGAGAATAACGAATTAGCTTTCACGAGCAATTCCTTAGGAACAATGGTAGGGATCGTAGCGGCCTCTGCAGGTAGAAAAAACTGACTAACAATACTTATGATAAAGGCAAGCAGAAAAATAAGAGCAATGGAATTTCCGACAAACCAAAACGCGAAGAATAATAGTGCAAGAAGAACATCAGTAATCTGAATAATATGCTTTCGGTTTACCCTGTCAGCGATAACTCCTGCAAAGGTTCCAAAGAGAATCGAGGGAATACTGATTGTCAGAATGAGCAAAGAAACTATCGTGTTTCTCTTTGTAAGTTCATATACCCACAATATCAGGGCAAAATTCGTCATACTATACGACATTTGAAGACAAAACTGATTTGCCCATAATAACAAAAAAGGCTTGTTCTTAAGTAAATCCTGGAATGTGAGATCGACTGGCTTATGCATTTACTCTCTCCAGAACAGCATCGTGTCTTTTACTTTTTCAAAAAGACTCTTATGTTCCAGCTCCTTCTCCTTATCTACTTCGCTCCAATCACCCATCTTATACTCAACATCTACTTTTGAAAAAGAGCCATGTTTATAAGCTTGCCAAGCAATTAACATTGTCTTTACCATAAATTGAGCGTGACCTTCACTTCGTAAACGTCGAACATCAGTATAATATTTAGGTTTCTTCAAAACAGAATACTTTCCTCCTGCAGCAATCGCCCGTTTAACAAGATCGACATCCTCAGCCACACGCAGCTCTTCGTTAAATCCATTAATCGAATCGAATAAAGCTTTACTTATATATAAGTTCATTCCATATCCCAGGGGCCATACGTAACGCGAGAGATCAGTGACAACATTACCACCTAGCCAAAAAAACCAATCCATGGGATTCCGACTGTCTGGCCAGATATAAGCAGTTGCAATATCAGCGTCTGCCTTCTCTACTTCATCAGCAAAGTCAGCAATATAACTTTCATCCAACCTACTGTCGGCATCGAGAAAAAGTAACTTAGCTGTGGTAGCGTGACGGGCTCCTAAATTACGTTGATGAGACACTCCTTTTTTGTCAGCTTTTATTAGTTGTACTTGGGGTAGAATTTTTTCAAACTTTCCAATTACCTCGATCGTTTTATCCGTCGACCCCCCATCTACAATAATAAATTCGAAATTTTGATTTGTCTGAAGTGACAATGTATATAATAATTTTCCAATATAATGCTCTTCATTCAAACAAGGCGTAATGATTGTGATTTGCGGATCAGAGGGAAAGTTAGTAGGACGAGTACCCATTATCTGTAAACTCCCTTTCTTCATATGTAGTGAGATTATACACTGAGAGTACTTGGTCTAAGTCAGTCGCAATTTTCTTCTGAACTTCACCAATTGTCTGATCTGTAACTGGTGAACTAACTTGCAATACGTGTATCATCTCAAAAGTCTTAATAAAAGCAACAGCATAGAGTACAGATCGATTTTCAGATACGACGACGTACCGGAACCCGCTAAAAACAGACTTTCTAAAGGATCTGGCATTTTGCACTTCCTTACCATATATATAAACATTTGCTCTAGCGTAACTCTCAGCAGAAATATCAGGATTAGTATTTAAGACACGAACCAAGACTCGTCCTCCAGTATTAGGGTTATGAAGAGAAACAAGAGATTGAGATTTAACACTCGCTGGATCGGGAATATATTCTGAGGGGGCGAAAACGGTGACATCAGAAGAATTGATAGAGTAGGACTTCAATTCGCGATTTACCGCAGCAATAGGAGTACTAGTTGCTCCAGGTGTTACCGCAGGAATATTCCCATCAGGAAGGTTATTTTCACCAGTCAGTGTCTCGCCACTGTTCATGAAATATTGTATAATAAAAAATATAATTAACCCGGCAATAGCAAAGTAGAAAACATATGCAATTTTTTTAGTAGATTGAGAATACAGTTGCAATTTGTTGATAGGTTTCATAACATATATTATGTACGAAAAGAGGGGTCATGTTCAATAGGAGAATTAGAAATAGCAAGATAGGGTACGTCATTTTAAGCATGGCGGTGATATTTTGCTCTGTAATTTCAATTTCACCAACTGTGGCTTCTGCGGCAGACGCATGCCCCGTCTATTCAAGTTTCGGCGGTCAATTCCCCCGTCCAGGCTTTGCAAATACATTTACCAGTGATATTGCTTCCCGTCCTGATGCACGAATCGGGTTCACTCATACCTTTTCAGCAGATGATGCGAGTGTAAGTATTAGTTCGAAAGTATCCCAGCGCACTAATGTATTTTCACAAATTTTCCTGAATTACTATAACATTATTGGTGCATTGAACGCAGCTCGCGTTACCGACCCCGAATACTTTGAACGATGGAAAACGTTTTGTATTAATCCTAATGCAATAGGAAAAGGGACAATTACAATCAATGAAACCGGTGTAATCCGATATACAAAGACTTTTACTGAGGATTTGCCTGTTGGATCAACCGATGTCGGTCCTGATGACTTGTGCAATACAAATGGAGATGGGGATATTGACCCAGGCGAATCATGTGAAGCGGAAGTCGATAGAGATGTCGATTCTGGAAGCATTAGAGCCTCAGATACCAACGATTATGAGTATGCCTATCCAAACATTCGTGACATCGCACGAAGAATCCCCTCAATTCTCTCTCAGGAGATACAATATTGTACTCCCGGCGCTTCCGCTACTATTACTTGTAGCACTGGATATGAGTGTGTCGAGATACCAGAAGAACGAAGGCTCTTCTATCGTAATATTGGCACCGATACTGGTCTATGTACAATACCGCCTGATCGTCTTGCCAATGCAAAGCTACCTTTCCCCGCAAATCTACTATGTACAGATGAAGAGTCCGCTTTGCCACAGACTATATTGCCCGGCAAGGTATGCTATTCTCAACCATCTACTAACCCCACATACACCCAAAGAGGCTACGCCGACCCGGACGTTCCGGTATTATCAGATCCAGCCGTGCTGCCTTTCTTAAAGACAGCATCCATTGATGCCCCTACCGATCAGTTACAATATGACACTGAAGCAGCAGAAGTTTATTTCGGCAATGCCTTTTTAGATGTGTTGGGCCATTATTCAAAAACAGATGCGGCATGGATAAAGTCTTTACCAGCAAAAGATATATTTTCTATTAGCGTAGGATCTGGAACGACCATGACAAAGAGTCCGTATAGTTCAGATAAATATACTGAGAAGTTAGGTGGATATGCAGAAATCGCAAATGATGCCCGGTATATGAACGCGGCACTTTTACCTGCCGGCGCTCAAGTTGTTACTGCCGGTGCGCATAGAGCATACTTCCGAGCAGGAAATGGATACAATGGTGCCCTCTTCGTAAACGGAAAGCCCTATGGACACAATATTGATGTACCGCAGTCCAGACCAGCCATCGATGCAGCCTATGATCAGATCGCAGTAGCAACGGTAGTTGCAAAAAACCCTGACGACAAAAAAGGAGTCTTCGTAACAACAACCGGCGCACCAAACGGTCCTTTAGGACCACTAATTAAAGTCGCAGAAGGATCATTCTTTGCTCCCCCCGCAGTTTTTATCCGAAGTAACGGCGAGAAGGCGCTATTCGCGCATATCGGCGAATCATATAAGTACATCCCCTCTATCAACGGTGTGTTTAGTCCATTAACAGCACCACGTCCGGTATTAAATGACAGCATTCAAGCCAATACAAGAACACTACCCGATCAGGATGAAGAACTTAGAGCCGATGTTCGGTTTACAATGGATCGGCAGGATAATGTTCACATTTTATGGCGGAAATTTTGTGGGGAAGAAGTATGCCCAAGCGTAATTTACAGCAAGCTGAAATTTGACTCAACCAACAATTTAGTTACCCTTGTCGATGAAGAGCCAGTCCCATTATCCTCAGGAGTGGTAGGGCTTATTAACTCCGTACCATTTACAATACAAACCGATTCCGTTGGTAACGCATTAATCGCAGCCCGCTTAGGTAGCAATGATAATAATAAATTAGTGTTCCTTTCCAGAAGTCCTTCAGGGCAATGGTCAGGGGAAGAATTGATCACTGGAAAAATCCGCAACTTAAACCCTGACGATAGCACAGAATTCCAATCATTTTCCACTAACGCAATGCCAAAAATTGCAGCATTTCAGGACGCATTGGGCATAGTTCGCACTTATGTAATCTATTCCACATACGAGAACAATAAGATTTCAAGCAGTGGCGACAGTACCGTTCAGTATACGCAAATGTACACTAGTGAGAGAGTTGGCTCACTTGGTTCAACGGGAACATGGAACCCGCCGCTACCAGTATCTGACAAATTAAATCTCGACTGGCAGACAAGAATCCACGATGAAGGCTTAGATAGATATGGAAATATTGCATTCACCGTACAAGAAAGAGCTTCTAAATATGATGTAAACACGAAGCTTTTTGATCCTGGAGGAGTTAAAATGTGCATTCTTACCGTAGGTGGTACAAGTACAACTTGCGGACAGAACTTCGACGGATCTGGAATTGGCTATGTGATACCGCCAACAGAATCATCAGATAAGAAAATGCATGTAATTAACCCAAATAATAACCAGGAAATGCTCTAGCCACTACGTCTGACATACATGGCAAAAATGAGTGCCACGTCCGGCATGCTTTATCTTTTGAATAGGTGTCATGCAAACTCTACAAGCCAGTTTAGCCCGACCGTATACATTCGCTTCTAGTAAAAACATTCCTTTTTCACCAGTAACTGTCACATAGCTGGTCCTGGATGATCCACCCAGTTGAATACCTTTCGTGAGAATATTTACAATACTTATATGTAATTTATTAAGTTCTTTAGCAGAAAGTGATTTAAGAGACCGTGTAGGTAAGACCCCGGCAAGAAATAATGATTCATCGGCGTAAATATTGCCTAGCCCGGCAATCTTAGTTTGATCTAACAAAAATGATTTAACATTCATCCCTGGACAACGACTAACCAATTGAGCAAAATAGTTTGAATTAAAATTCACATCAAATGGCTCAATACCAATCTTTTCGAGAAACGAATGTTCCAGAATACGAGAAGTCTCGAGCACATGAATGTATCCAAAAGTTCGGTAATCATTAAAATAAAGCGTTTCACCGGTACTAAAATCAATAATAACTTTAGTACTCTTATCGGGAAAACGACTATGATCTCCAGTTGGCGAAAAAATTAACTGTCCGGTCATTCTAAGGTGGATTAAAATGGAGCACGGTCCTGAGGTATTAAGAATCAACAACTTACCTCTCCGCTTAGTAGAAGTAATTGAAGTAGCAAGGATGGTCCTGTAATCGCCTACAAAAGACTTTTGTAACAGTACTGTCACCTTACTTAGTTCAAGGCCTATAACCGTCTCATCAAGGCCACGGCGGATAGTTTCAACTTCGGGAAGTTCAGGCATAGTTTGATTATACCTTAGGACAAATAGTATTAAAGAAAATTATCGCTTTGGTGAACTCTTCTTGGCACGAGCAGCATGCGCCATACCGTACTTAAGACTTTCCTTCATACGAGGATCTCGCGTAAGTAATTTATGCTTGCGTAACTGTATCTTCAATTCAGGATCAAACTTAAGCAAAGCACGGGAAATCGCGTGCGCAACAGCCTCAAGCTGCCCCTCTAGACCACCTCCGCTAACTTTAATTGAACCAGTGAAACGAGCGAGAGTATTAGTAACCTTAAAAGGACGGGTATAAACCATAGCAGAGACAGGCCCTGAGAAATACGTTTCGATCGGTCGATCATTTACAGTCATTCCATCTTTACCTAACTTGATATGTGCACGGGCAGTAGAAGTCTTTCTACGTCCAGTACCTTTGTATATTGCTTCAGTATTCTCAGCCATTATTTAGCTCCTTTTTCAATTTTATCCATATGAGGATGTTTATCATCAGAATAAACAAACAATTTAGTAAACATTTTTGCACCTAACTTAGTCTTTGGTAACATGCCCTTTATAGCCTTTTCGAGAACAACACGTGAGTCACGGTCCATCTGCTGTCCAAGGGTACGTGTTTTCATACCACCGGGATAACCACTATGGCGATAATAAATCTTGGTTTCCAACTTATTACCCGTTGTCTTAATTTTATCTGCATTGATAACAACTACATAATCTCCCGTATCCTGATGGTTAACAAAATATGGTTTATGCTTACCAATAAGTAACTTTGCAATTTGTGAAGAAATGCGACCAAGTGTCTGATCACTAACATCTATAACATGCCACTTTCGTTGTATTTGTGATGGTCTTATTCCTGTTGAACTATTCATATACCTTATTTCTCCTCCACTTTAGTCTTCTTAACTCTTTTTGCTGCTGTCTTTTTAGCTGGTGACTTCTCTTCTTTAACAACAATCTCTTCCACAAGCATCTTAATTTTCATCATTTTGGAACTATCACCAGCACGCTCTCCAATAAGTTTCTCCGTCGTTGAATAGCCGCTTGTTCGATTCTGCATCAAAGGCAATAGGGAATCAAATAACTTAACCCGAGCTTCTGGTTGAGTAATGTAGGTATAGACAATTCTTCGTGCCTGTAAATCATTCTTCTTAGCTCTCGTAACAAGTCGATCAAACAGCGTCTTAAGTGCTTTAGCCTTTGCTTCAGTCGTCGTAATTTCCTGGTGGATAATATACGAAGTAAGCAAATTGCGCAATAAAGAAATTCTATGATCTTTATCAACATTAAATTTTGTACCGGATACTCTGTGTCGCATAAAAATTCCTTAATTTACTATCAATCTATTTTTATCCCAGACATGAATTGACTGGGATGATTTTTCCTTATTTACCTATTCCAGGTAAGCCCTTTTCCTTCAATTTTACTTCAACTTCCTTAAGTGATTTTTCACCAAAGTTAGGCATCTTCAATAGCTTATCGCGTCCTGCATTTACTACATCATCAACTGTTTCGTAACCGTTCTCTTTCAATCGATTCGCAATCTTCGGAGGAAGGTCCAGTTCATCAACAGTTAATTTTTCAATGTTATGGGCAACTACTTTTGGTTTCTCTTGTACTGTTTCGCTTACTGCATTTGCTTCTGCTCCACTGAGGAATGCAAAATACTTAGTTAGAACACCTGCAGACATTCTCATAGCATCCATTGGTGAGATGGTACCATCGGTGAATATTTCCATGTTTAATTTATCAAAGTTGGTTATTCGCCCAACGCGTGTTGTTTCAATTGTGTAATTAACCCGGGTGATTGGTGAATAATGGGAATCTAGAAGTATTTCTCCAAGCTTCTGCGCAGCTGTAGGATCATTTGATACCCGCTCTTCAGCAGTTACATACCCTGTACCTCTTTCAACTACTAATTCCATATCGAGACCGCTTTTATCGTCAGCCAAATTTGCGAGAACTAAATCAGGATTTACAATTTCGACAGCAGGATTCTTCTCAATATCTCCAGCAGTAACAGCTCCTGATCCCTTTGAATGAAGCTTAAGAACAACTTCATCATCTCCATGAAGATTGATTCGAATCTTTTTAACATTAAGAAGAAGATTAACCACATCTTCTGTCATACCCGTAATAGTCATGAACTGGTGTGGTGCACCCTTGATTCTAACTCGGGTAACTGCTGCACCGGGAAGACTCGTTAAGAGTACTCTGCGCAAAGCATTACCTAAAGTTTGACCATATCCGCGCTCTAAAGGTTCTATAGAGATAGTTGCAGAATTCATTCCTTCTGATACTAAAATAACTTTTGTTAAATCTAACATACGTTTCTCGCCAAAACCGATGGCGGATCCTCCATTATCTTGAATAATATTCCACAATCAAAGATTCATCAATTTCTGTAGCAATATCTTCCCGTGTCGGCAAACCTTTGATTTTCCCTACCATACCTTTTTTCTCAAGCCAGGCGGGTGTATCACCGTCTTTAGTAACTTCAGCAGTTGCAGTGAGTGAAGGTATCTTGAGAGCCCGCTCATACAAAGAAACAATCATTCCAGGTTCAACGATGAATGAAGGAATTGAAACTCGCTTTTCATCTACCTTAACATGGCCGTGGTTGACAAATTGTCGAGCAGCCGCTCGAGTCGGGGCAAACCCCAGACGATATAAAACGTTATCCAATCTGCGTTCTAAAAGCTGCAAAAACAATTCGCCGGTAGCACCTTTAGTTTTTGACGCAAGATTGAAGAATCGCACAAACTGTCGCTCTCCCAATCCATACATTACACGTACCTTTTGTTTCTCACGAAGTTGAACTCCGTAAGAGCTTGTCTTTCTTTTACCTTTTTGACCATGCATTCCGGGTGGAACAGTTAAGCGTTTCCCGATAGATGCTTTAAGGTAAGATTTAAGACCGAGATCAACACCTTCTCGTCGCATTAAACGCATTTTAGGACCTGTATATCGTGCCATAAATTAGACTCTCCTCTTCTTCTTTGGGCGACAACCATTATGTGCTAAAGGTGTAACGTCAGAAATTGAACTAATACCCATACCAGCTGCTTTTAAGGCGCGAATTGCACCATCCCGACCTGCTCCCGGTCCCTTAATAAACACATCTACTTCTCTCAAACCCAGATCCATAGCTTTTCGAATTGTTTGATCGACTGCTGTTGTAGCAGCGTATGGAGTAGACTTACGAGCGCCTTTAAAACCGGCAGCTCCTGCGGAACCCCATGCTACGGTATTACCGGTCCCATCAGTTATTGTAACTAAAGTATTGTTAAAAGTCGCAGTTATATAGACCCTGCCACTCGAAATATTCTTTCGTGTTGTTTTTGCTGCTGTTGCTGCCATTATTTAGATGCTCCTGTTTTTGCTACTACTTCTTTACGCACGGTACCAACAGTCTTTCGTTTACCTCGACGGGTGCGTGCGTTATGTCGAGTGCGCTGTCCACGGACAGGGAGTCCAGCCTTATGACGATTTCCTTGATATGTACCAATTGATTGCTTATGTCGGATATTTTGAATTATTTCTCGATGAAGATCACCTTCAACACGATATGTATCGACCATTCTTTGTATACGCAGGATTTCTTCCTCAGTTAAATCTTTGATACGAGTTGCATGATCTACTCGTGCGGCATCAAGAATTTTTTTTGCGTTTGTTGGCCCAACACCATAAAGGTATCGAAGACCAATATCTACGCGTTTATTATTAGGAAGATCTACACCTGTTATACGAGCCATAGTTGAAATTTCCTTAAACTAATTATCCCTGACGTTGTTTGTGTCTCGGGTTCTTACAAATAATACGCACAACACCCATACGGCGAATAACTTGACAATCCTTACATCGAACTTTTACTGATGCTTTTACTTTCATATGAGTGTTCTCCAAAACATGTTTCCTAACTTTACCACAAATTCTCTAAAACTCAAGCTCTACTTATACCTAAATGTAATCCGACCTCGACCAGTATCGTATGGAGTGACTTCAAGCTTTACACGGTCACCCGGTAAAATCTTAATATAGTTCATTCGCATTTTACCGGAAATTGTGCAAAGCGTGAGAATTTTCTTAGAAGGATCAGTTGCATCAGTCACCTCTACCCTGAATAAGGTATTTGGTAATGATTCTGTAACAACTCCTTCGAGTTCAATAACTCCGTCTTTGGCCATGATTTAAACGTTAAAAAAATTGCCCACTGTCGAAATAGGCAATTCTAAACCGTACTTCCTGCTTTTTAAGCTCACACTATCCAAGTGATTGTAACAAAACCCTACCACAGCGTCAATACCTCAGGGCCACCCACTTTAATAGCCACAGAAGCCTCATAAAGGCCTGATAAGCTAAAATCTGCAGTAGCAATACTCCAGCCATCATTATCTTTATACGCGACACCAGGCTTGCCGAGACTATAAATTGCCTCTATCGCCAGAACCATCCCCTCCTTAAGGATAATACCCTCTCCAGGCTTTCCACGCCCCGGGACTTGAGGAGGCTCATGAAGATCCTTTCCTACACCATGGCCAATGAGTTCTTTCACTACACCATAACCAGCACATTCAAGATAAGTTTGAAGAACATAGGAAATGTCACCAATATGGTTGCCTACAACTGCCTGCTCAATAGATTCAATCAGGGCACGCTTCCCTACAGTTAGAAACATTTTGCGCTCTTCCATCGTAGGATTAGCTACATCTGAAACTCGCTGTTTTTCTCCTGTCACTGCTTTCATATCCCCTTCATTTGGTTCCCAGTAGCCGCTTTCAGTCACCAATACCGAATAAGAGACATCAGTATGAAAACCTTTATAATACGCACCAACATCAATCCCCATGCGATCTCCCACTACAAGCGGTTCCGATTGAGGTATACCATGAACAACAATATCATTAAGGCAGGAACAAATAGTATATTTATATCCCGGAACCCGCTTAAAAGACGCCTCACCACCCATCTCTTTAATCGCAGCCTCGGCAATCCGATCAAGCTCTAGTGGAGTGATTCCCGGCCTTACAGCGGCTTTAACAGCGCACAACGCAGCAGAAGTGA
The DNA here is from genome assembly GCA_030855825.1 of bacterium. Taxonomy (GTDB): domain Bacteria; phylum Patescibacteriota; class Microgenomatia; order JALYQM01; family JALYQM01; genus JALYQM01. Next base: position 76,897 of record JALYQM010000008.1, on the reverse strand, counting down.
TCTTCCCACCCTCGCGCATAATATCAATATCAGCCTTTGTTTTTAAAGGTATTTTCATAACTATTATTTTAGTAATTCCGCGTCTCCAATTTGCAACATCCGCTTGATTCTACCATACAAATCTTGATAAATAACATTCACATCCCGTTCACCATCAATCTTCTCAAGAATAGCCAGCCGCTCAAAATATTCAAGTACAGGCACCGTTCGTTCATAATAAAGACGAAGACGCTCTTTAATTATTTCAGGAGTATCATCAGCTCGACCTCGCGACGCAAGCCTCTTAATACACTCCTCTTCACCAACATCAAGGTAAAAAACACGGTCAATCTTGCCCTTATGTTGTTGAGCTTGGACTACATCTCGTGGAAAGCCATCAACAATAACATGATCATGATATTTTGCGCGCTCAAACATCGATTCAATAACAAGATCCGCAGTCGCACGATCAACAAGATGTCCCTGTTCAAGCGCCGCTTGCACCTCACGACCAAGGTCAGAGTCCTGCTTAGCAATTTCACGAAAAACCTCACCGGATTCAAGGTGAGGTATATTAAAAGCCGTAGCAAGCCGCTCAGCCTGAGTCGTTTTTCCACTACCCTGGGGGCCCATTATTATTATTGTCATACGGTGAATTATTCTAAGAATCGATCGTAATTATGTGTAACGAGCAGCGATTCCAACTGCTTGCTCGTCTCGAGTATAACTGACACAACGATAAGCAGTCCAGTACCACCCAAAAGAACCGTTGTTACGCCTGTAATTGAGCTAGCTATAGCCGGTAAAATCGCAACTGAAGCAAGGAATAGCCCGCCAACAAGAGTAATTCTATTTAGCACATAGTTGAGATAACTTTGTGTCGGTTTACCGGGACGAATACCGGGAATAAATCCACCATTCTTCATCAGCTGCTCAGAGATATCCTTAGTATTAAAAGCAATGGAGGTATAAAGGAAAGTAAATCCGAATACCAGCAGGAAATACACAATATTATACGTCCATGAATTCGGACTGAACGCCGTAGACATCCATTGTGCCGCCGAGGCTAGCTGTGGATTACGTGACGTAGCGAAGAACTGTCCGAGCATGCTTGGGATAAGTACCATCGAAACTGCAAAGATAATAGGTATAACACCAGCCTGGTTAACACGAAGTGGCAAGTGACTGTCCTGGCCTCCGATAACCTGAGTGCCACGAACTCGCCGGGCATATTGAACAGGAATTTTCCGCGCACCCTCACTAATAAAAACAACTCCTGCAATAAGCGCAGCTCCCATTACAGCAAACACACCATAATTAAACCAGTTAATAGTTGCAGAAGAAGCAACGGATTGACCAACAACCTCAGGCAGCTGTCCGACAATTCCTGCAAAGATCAGCATACTGACGCCATTACCGATACCATATTGAGTTATCAGTTCACCAAGCCACATCAGGAACATCGTTCCAGCGGAAAGTGTAAGAACGATTGCAATAATAGTCAGGGGATTCACATTTCCAATAACCTGAGATGATCGAAGTAATGCAAAAACACCAAAAGCCTGTAAAGCAGCCAAAGGAATCGTTAACCAGCGGGTGTACTGGTTAATCTTCTCGCGTCCCTGTTCTCCTTCCTTAGATAATTGTTCCAGCTTAGGGAACATAATAGTCATAAGTTGAAGAATAATCGATGCATTGATATAAGGATTTAAACCAAGCGCAATAATTGAAAATCGTCCGAGAGTTCCACCTGAAAAGACATCTAAAAGCCCAAGAAATTGGCTTTTATCAAAAAGCTGCTTTAAAGCCGCAGTATCGACGCCGCTTACCGGAATAAAACCTAGGATACGGAAAAGAATAAGAATAATTGCAGTAAAAAGAATCTTTTTACGTACTTCAGGAATCTGAAAAGCCTGAAACATAGGAGCTAATAATTTTTGCATACTCTATTGAATGTTCCCACCGGCGCGTTCAATTGCTTCCTTTGCGGAGGCTGAAACAGGAACTGAAACGATTAATTTCTTAGTTAAATTACCCTGTCCCAATACTTTGACTTCAACCCGTGACGGAGCAACAACACCCTTCTCGTGTAATGTTTGTAAGGTTACTGTCTCCCCTGCGCTAAATTTTGATTCAAGCACTGCAAGAGACACCACTGTTGGTTTTTCTGACACATTTAAGTTACCTATACCACGAACCTGTGGCAAATGCTTCAGTGTACGACTTCGTCGGCTTCCACCTTCCCTATACCAGGGAGAAGATCCACGGGCGTTATCACCTTTATGACCACGACCAGATGTTTTACCGCGACCTGAAGATGTTCCCCGACCTACTCTTTTACGAGTTCTCTGTATGATTGATGGCATTTCATGTAGCTTCATATTATTTAACCTTCTTTAATATATCTTTAACAGAATCATCATCTGCAACTGCAGGCAATTCATCAAGTTCAATTTTCTCTTCTTTTTTCAAAATAACTTTACGAGCTCCACTATCTGAACCAAGTCTTACAGCGCGTAACTGTCCAAGTGCATGCAAAGTCGCATATACATTAGAAGCCTGATTATTTGTTCCCATAATTTTTGAAACAACATCACGAACACCAGCGGCTTCGAGCACAGCTCGAGCAGGTCCACCTGCAATAACACCAGTACCCTTTGGAGCAGGTTTCAGAAGAATCTTAGCCGCACCAAGCTTAATAAAAATGTCATGTGGAATAGTTGTTCCCTTCATAGGAACAGTTAATAAATGCTTCTTAGCATAGTTTGCACCCTTGCGAATAGCGCTTGAAACATCAGGAGCTTTTCCAAGTCCTACACCAACTCGACCTTTTTTATCTCCAACAACAATCACAACCGAGAATCCCATTCTATTTCCGCCTTTTGTCTTCTTTGAAACACGGTTAACCTGAACTACCTTCTCCTCGAATTCCTTTGGTTCCTGTGAATGATATGAATTGTTGTATGCCATAAATATTTACACCTTAACTAATCTTTAAAACTTTAATCCTGCCTCTCGAACCGCTTCTGCAAACGCTTTAATTCTTCCATGATATTGATAACCACCTCGATCGAAAACGATTGTCTCAACTTTAGCTTCTTTTGCTTTCTTGGCAATCAATTCACCCAAGAGCTTAGATAATTCAACCTTAGCAATTTTTGTGTCCTTTAACTCTTTCGGTGACACACCTGCAATTGTCTTACGTGCGATATCATCAATAAGTTGTGCATAGATACCGGTATTAGATCGGTATACTGCAAGACGAGGACGCTCAGCAGTTCCTGAAACTTTCGCGCGTACTCTTCGATGTCGTTTATTTCGTGCTGCATTGTTAGCCATAAATGTTCCCTTTATCCTTTACTTTGCTCCTGCTTTCTTAGCTTTACCTGCTTTTCTTCGTACTATCTCGCCTAAATATCTAACTCCCTTACCTTTATATGGTTCAGGCTTTCTCTTTTGACGGATCATTGCAGCCATCTCTCCAACAACTTGCTTATCAGCACCGCTCACGGTAACTTTGTTACCTGCAACTGAAAAACTGACTCCTGGAAGAGGTGTAACAAGAACCGGATGAGAAAAGCCGAGTGAAAGATTCAAATTTGTACCCTGCAATGCTGCACGGTAACCGGTTCCTACTATTTCCAAGTCTTTAGTCCAACCTTTAGATACGCCAACAATCATATTATATAAAAGTGTTCTCGTCAAACCGTGTAGAGCTCGGGCTGAAGCACTCTCATTTGCGCGCGCTACAATAATCTTATCTTCTACGACAGAAATTGTAACATCAGGCATTATTGCCTGTTTAAGTTCACCTCTAGGTCCTTTTACTGTAGCGAGACCGGAGTCAACACTAAAAGTAACTTCTTTAGGCAATGTTATAGGTAATTTTCCAATTCTCGACATAAAGTAAACCCTTATCTACCAAATTTTACAAATAAGCTCTCCACCGATATTTTGTTTCTTCGCATCCCGACCGGTCATTAATCCCTTACTAGTTGAAAGTATTATCATTCCCAGACCTCCAAGAACGCGTGGTATCTTAGCTGAGTCTTTATATAGACGCAAACTAGGCCGTGAGAGTCGTTGTATACCCGTCATAGCTGGAACCTTAGCCAAAGACCCAGGTGCAGTTACATAGCGCAATTTGACGGTTAATGTTCTCTCCTCTGTTGAATAATCCGTCACCCATTCCTGAGACTTTAATACCTCAGCTAAAGATACCTTTAATTTTGAAGTTGGAATCTTAACCTGTTTTAAGCGGGCAAGATATCCATTTCGAATTATTGTCAACATGTCTGCAATCGGATCTGTAATCATAAAATTAACCTTTACTATCTTATAATGACGCTTTAACCACTCCTGGCAACTCACCTTTTTGTGCTAACTGTCTAAAACAAATACGGCAAAGCCCAAAATCTCGAATGTAACCACGAGGTCGTCCGCAGAGTTGGCAGCGATTCCGATACCGTGTAGCATACTTGAGTTTACCGAGTTCTCGTAATATATTAGATTTCTTAGCCATAAATTACTTCTCTTCCTTTTTAAACGGCATACCAAACTTCTCAAGCAATTTATATGAGTGTTCGGCACCCTTTGAACGTATAGTAAATGTAACTTGCATACCTCTAACTTTATCTACTTTAGAAATATCAACCTCAGGAAACAACGTCTGCTCGGTTAATCCGAGCGAGTAATTACCCTGTGCATCAAAGCTATCTGATTTTACACCCTGAAAATCACGAACGCGAGGTAAAACTACATTAACTAAACGATCAAGAAACGAATACATTTTATCACCTCTTAGCGTTACTGCAACACCTATTATTTGACCTTCACGCAATTTGAACGTAGAAATAGCCTTCTTAGCCTTGGTCTGAATTACTTTCTGACCTGCAATTGTGCCAAGTTGTTCAGCAGCCTTTTCTATTACGCCACTATTTGCAACTGCTTCACGTCCAAGCCCCATATTCAAAACGATTTTCTTAAGAACAGGTACTTCCATCGGACCAAGATTTAAATCTTTTTCCAATTCTTTTCTTATCTCTTCATTGTATTTAGCATGTATTCTATTCATATTCTTTATATTTCCTTCCCTGTCTTAACGGAAACGCGCACTTTTCTGTTATCCTTCATTTCATATCGAACCCGTGTTGCCTTATCGTCTGCTAAAAGTGAAACTACGCTTGATCGGATTGGCTTGTTAATTTCAACAATAACGCCTTTTTCTCCTGCTTTACGTGGTTTCATATGTCTTTTAACTACGTTTACATCTTTAACTTTAACCATTCCAAGCTTCGGATAAACTTTTTCTACCCGCCCCTTTTGGCCTTTGTTCTTTCCTGACAAAACTATTACATCATCGCCTGTTTTAATTTTCAATTTCATACGATTTTTCCTTAACTAATTATCAATCTAAAATCGGGCCGGGCATATATTGCCTGGTCTGAATTTCCTCTGCTTACCATACTTCCGGTGCTAATGATAAGATTTTGTTATAGTTTCGTGCTCTCAATTCGCGTGCTACTGGTCCAAAAACGCGGCTTCCGATTGGCTCACCTGAAGCGGGATTAATAACTACAGCTGCATTATCATCAAATTTTACATAGGAACCATCTTCCCGACGTGTCTCTTTTCGTGCTCTTACAAGCACTGCTTTTACAATTGCTGCATCTTTAATCTGTCCATTTGGATCAGCACCTTTAACTACGCAGGTAAGCATGTCACCAATCCGACCGTATCTCTGATGAGATTTACCGGCAACCTGGATAACCATAAGCTGTTTAGCTCCACTATTATCTGCAACGTTCAAATAAGATCTATGTTGTACCATTTGATTTCACCTTAATATAATTATAAATCCCGAAATCATTCCGGGCATGAATTGCCTGGAACGATACTCTATAATCCTTTAACTCTTTATAACCTCAAGTGCCTTCCATCTCTTCATTTTGGATATCGGACTCACTTCCGCGAATTTTACCATATCTCCCTCGTGAAGTCCAAGTTCGTCATGAACGAGGAATCTTTTCGTACGTGCCATTCGTTTTTTGTACTTTGGATGAGTTATAAATGTGTGTACTTCAACAACAACTGTTTGAGCTGTTTTCTGCGATACAACTTTACCGTTTAATGTATTCATATTAAATAAGCTCCTTCGCTCGCAATACAGTAAGCACACGGGCAATATCTTTTCTGAGCGAACTAAGTGTTCGACCATTTGTTAATGTTCCCATAACATGACCTGAAGTAGCAACTTCTAATTTACTACGTAAATCAGTTAACTGCTTTTTCAAATCCTCTACGGTTGCATTTTGTAATTGCTTTACATCATTTGATCTCATAATTATTATTCCTTAACAATGAACTTAACTCCAATTGAAAACTTATGCCCTGCAAGTCTCATTGCTTCCTGTGCCAACTCTTCAGATACACCACCTATTTCAAAAAGTATTGTACCTGGTTTAACTACGGCTACGTAATGATCAACATCACCTTTTCCACCTCCCATTTTTACCTCAGCTGGCTTCTTACCAACTGGTTTGTGCGGGAAGATTCGGATATAAATTTTACCACCACGCTTAGTCTCATGAGCAATTGCTTTACGTGCAGCTTCAATCTGTCGGCTGGTAACCCATCCTGCAGCGAGTGCCTGTAATCCAAATTGGCCAAAGGCTATAGTATTACCCCGTGTTGCTATACCTCCGCGCTTTCCGCGAAATGCTTTTCTGTATTTTGTTCGTGACGGCATCAAGAGTGCCATATAGTTATTCCTCTATCTATACTATTAAATCTTCTTTTCGCCTCTATTAATCCAAACTTTAACTCCAACGTAACCTGATTTTGTTAAAGCCGGTACATGAGCAAAATCGATATCAGCGCGTAGTGTATGCAAAGGAACTGTTCCTTTTTTAGCACTTTCCCGTCGTGCAATTTCAGCTCCATTAATACGGCCTGAAAGCAAAACTTTAACGCCTTTTCCTCCTGCTTTAGTAACTCTTTCTACTACCTGGTTCAAAACTCTCTTTGACGGCATTCTTTTCGCTATCTGTTCTGCAGCAGATGCAGCTACGAGATATGCGACCAAATCAGGGTGTTTAACTTCTTCTACTCTTATTTCCAAATTCTTACCTTCAGTAATATTTAACTCTTTCATTAACATTTTTTTGAGTTCATCCAGACCACTTCCCCCTCGACCGATAACAACACCAGGACGAGCTACAAATAGTGTAAGAGTCATTTTATTAACAGCCCGCTCAATCTCAACGCGTGCAATAGACGCACTGCGAAGTTTCTTCATTAAAAGCTCACGAACCCGTACATCCTGCAATAAGAATGTCTTATAGTTTTTCGGCTCAGCGAACCATCGCGACATATGTGTATGTACGATACCAAGACGAAATGAAATTGGATGTATTTTCTGACCCATTGTAATTATCCTTCTAAAACTACCGTTACATGGCTACTGCGTTTCTTATACGAATGCGCTGAACCTCTCGATGCAGGGCGAAATCGCTTAAAAACAGTACCACCATCAACTATAATATTCTTAATCTCTAAATTATTTGGTTCAAGCTGGTGTGCTGACTGAGCGTTAGCAACAGCACTTGCAATAAGCTTAATAAGCGGCAAGGCAGCTGCACGATCAACATGCTGTAATCGAACCAATGTATCAAGAGCTTTAGTTTTCTTAAAAACATTCGCAAGTACACGCATTTTGCGTGGGCTCATTCGAACATTTCGTGCTGTAGCTGTAATTTCCATAAATTAAATCTCTTTACTTAAACTATATACCTAATCCTTTAAGTCTTAGCTGAGCTCTTCTCAGTCATTTTACCGTGGCCACGGAAGGTTCTAGTTGGAGCGAATTCTCCAAGTCGGTGACCTACCATTGATTCTGTAACAAATACTGGTATATGAATTCGGCCATTATGAACTGCGAGCGTGTGTCCGACAAACTCAGGAGCTATCTGACAATTACGAGCCCAGGTTTTAATAACCTGTTTCGCACCTGTTTGATTCATTCTGCTGACCTTGAACATTAACTTCTCGTCAACGTATGGTCCCTTTTTTGCTGATCTAGACATTTCAATTTCCTTTATCTACTTAAAATCACGTTTTCAGATTATACTAAATAATACCTCAGAACACCAGACTCATAATATTCTTAACGCTTCTTTTTGCGACTCAGAATATATTTATTTGATGCTTTTTTCTTATCTCGAGTTCTACCAACGGCTTTCTTACCATAAACAGTCTTCGGCGTCTTCATACCAATACCCGAACGACCTTCTCCACCCCCGTGAGGGTGAGAACCTGGATCCATTGCCACACCACGAACTGCAGGCCGAATACCTCGATGACGGGATCGACCAGCCTTACCAAGCTGTGTATTTGAATGATCTAAATTACCCAACTGACCTACAGAAGCCATTAATTTCTCGTCAAATACTCGAACCTCACCTGATGGCATCTTGATAACGACGGTACCTTCACCGCGAGACATTACAACTGCTGCAGTTCCAGCACTACGTACAAGCTTACCACCTGCACCACGTCGCATTTCCAAATTATGGATCATTGTTCCAACAGGAATGCTTTTAAGCGGCATGGCATTCCCTGGCTTTGTATCTGTTATATCACCCGAAACGACTCTATCTCCAGCTTTTAAGCCTTCCGGAGCGAGTATATATCTTTTTTCACCATCGCTGTACGAAACCAATGCGATATTAGCAGTTCTATTTGGATCATATTCAACAGAAACTATTCTGCCATCAATATTGAATTTATTTCGTTTAAAATCAATAACACGATAAAATCGCTTATTGCGCCCACCATGATGGCGTACGGTAATAGTACCGGAATTATTCCGACCCGAATGCTTGGAAAGGATTTTAATCAATCCTTTTTCAGGGCTATTAGCGATCACATCAAGGACTAGGTCCATTCGATGCCTTCGTGCTGGCGTAGTAGCGGTATGTTTTTTAATTGCCATAAAATTACCCTTTTACATCAAACAATGATATTGATTCACCTTTAACAAGCGTTACAAATGCTTTTTTCCAATCACTCCGAGCTATTTCAACTCGTCTTTTACCTACTCGATGTGTCTTACCATGCATTATTGCCGTTCGTACAGTAGTAACGTGAACATTAAACAATCTTTCAATCTCTTTTTTAATTTCAATCTTATCCGCAGCCTTAGCTACGGCAAAAGTGTATAAACCCTTGCTGGAGTTTTGTGTAGACTTTTCAGTAATCAATGGTTTCAAAATAGTGGTGTTCATATTACTTGTCTTCCTTCTTGGCAACAGCCTTACCAATCCATGCGTCAAGTATTGGCAATGACTCTTTTGATAACACAATTACTCCATGATTTAATACCTCATAGGTATTTAAATCCTGCGCCTGCATATAATCAATTCCATCAATATTCTTCATCGCTTTAATAGCCGATCCCATCTCAGGTGTAAGCACGATCAATGGTTTTTTCTTATCTGCAGTAATAGTTTTTAAACCTTTAGCAAGTACGCTAGTCTTTGCTTCTGCTGAAACAAAACCATCAACGACAACTACGTCTGCCACACGAGCACTTAAAGCACTGCGTAAAGCCGCACGTCTCATCTTAACAGGTATAGCGAGAGTAAAGCTATGTTTCTGTGGTCCATGAACAATACCGCCGCCAACAAAAGTTGGAGCCTTAATATCACCATGACGGGCATTACCAGTACCTTTTTGCTTAAATATTTTTCGGGTGGAACCAGTAACATCTCCGCGCCCCTTAGTATGTGCATTTCCCTGTCGCTGATTAGCAAGATACACACGAACAGCCTGAGCCATAAGTGACTGATTAACCTCAACACCAAACACTGCGCTTGATAGCTCCAAATCGCCCTTATTTTCGCCGGTTATAGATACAATTCGTGTCTTCATATGCTTACTTTGTCTCCTCAACAGCCACAATATCTTCTTGAGTGACCTCATTTGCCGGTATTGCTTCTACAATCTCTTCTTTTACTTCTTCAACTGGAGCTTCTGCAACTTTCATTGCGTCCATCTTAATTTCTTCTATACCTGGAAAGCGTTTATTTTCGCCGACTTTTGTTATTACTAAAATGCTATTTTTGTGACCTGGCACTGGACCGGTAAGAAAAAGTTGATTCAATTCTTCATTAATATATGCAACGGTAAGATTACGAACGGTTGCACTATCTCCACCCTGTCGCCCAGCCATTCTTTTTCCTTTAAATACACGACCTGGAGTTGTACCAGACCCAAGTGAACCTCGTGCTCTCCACCGATCGCTTTGACCATGAGTCTTTGGTCCTCCGCGGAAGTTGTATCTTTTAACAACACCAGTAAAACCCTTACCTTTACTATTTCCAGTTACTTTAACAAAATCACCTACACTGAAAACATCGGAAAGATTAAGGGTTGTTCCAACTTCAATTGCTTCATCTGATCGAACTTCCTTCATAAAGTGAGGGATTACACCCAAAGTAGCCACTTTCTTAAGGAAAGGCTTTGCTGCTCGCTTCTTTGAACCTGATCCCAATACGATCCCCGTATATCCAGCTTTATCGTTTTCTTTTCTCTCGATTACATAGTTTGGAGTAACAGTTACTGTCGTAACCGTAAGCTTTTTTCCGTTCTTGTCGAAACGGGTTGTCATTTCTGATTTCTTGCCAAGTAAAGTATTCATACAAAGTACAAAAAAGTCAGTTTTTTAACTGACTATATTAAAAATATTAACTACATTTTAATTGCGATATCCACACCTGCCGGAAGTTCCAAATGCATGAGGGAGTCGATTGTCTTACTGGTAGGCTCCATAATATCGATAAGCCGTTTATGTGTTTTGAGTTTAAAGTGTTCCTGGCTGTTTTTATCGATAAAAGGTGAGCGGTTTACCGTATACATCGTAGATTTAGTTGGTAAAGGGACCGGTCCTACAACTTTTGCACCTGTGCGCAATGCTGTATCTAAAATGAGTTGACATGACTGATCAATTACTCGATTGTCGTATGCCTTAAGTCGGACGCGGATTCTACCTTTTGCCATATTAATGAGCTTACCTTATTACTAATAAAATATCAAGATACAAGACGAATTAAGAACCACTCCTTATGCGGTAGTGGTTCAGGCAGTCGAATTATACCGATGATTTGAAGCCGTTTGATTAGCTCATTTCACTTCATCGGAGTGTACTACACCCTCATTTCTTTTGCAACAGGGAACTTAGAATTTCATGAGTTTAGACATAAACAGGAGTCAACCATCTCTGAGCATAAGCGCCTGTTTTTCCTTTAATAACAGAAAAATACATATCTTAGATTTGCAAAGAAATTGGACCTTCCTTTATCTTATATCCATCAATTTCAGTGACAGTAACGGGTGGGGTAATTATTTGACCTTCACGAACTATGAATAAATTCTCAGCACTCCCCTCTACCGCATGTCCAACCGAATCTAGAACAATTGCTTCACCATAACCAAGTGCCTCTTCCATAGCAAAAGCGGTATTTACATATGATCCGACCAGTTTTGCTCGGACTGGAATAGCATTATTATCAACACGACGCCATGGGGAGACCATAAAGCGCATTCTGACCGATAATTTGATAATATTTTCTAGTATTTCAAAGCTAGATCTCTGGAGTAAGGAGATACACACCTTGATATGCAATAATACGATCCGTAACACTTCGCCGCTTAGATTTATTTGTAGGGTGAACCATTTTTGGTAAGATATCCCAAACGAATTTTCCAAATAATTTAGCGTGAGGACGACGAAATCTTGGTACAGTTTGAATTACATTTTCCCAATCACCAGTAATATTTTCAAACCAGTTGCTGCTTTCTTCTTGGACAACTCGAAAACCACTTTTTTGAAACATTTTCTTATGCCCTCGTTGATCAGTAAAGATTTTATGAGTTCGATCAAAAAGTCCTGTTTCTGGCCATTTCATATTTCTAATTGCCCGACCGCCTTCAATCATTGTGCGCATGGACCAAGGAGAGATAATAGGCATTGAAACAATAAGATTCTGAATATTAGGAAGTCTCCGAATCGAACTTAGAATTTCAATGGCTTCGTTACGAGGAAAGTGTTCAAGTACGTCTAAAGCAAGTACCGTGCTTACAGCAGAATTTTCATAATTGAGTGGCAAATTCTGAGCATCACACTGAACAACTAAAGGGCTGTCAGTATTACGTTGTGCTTGCCGTAATGCAGACATATCCAAATCCATTCCAACTACGGGAATCCCTTCTTCATGCAAAATACGTGATGTTACATAATCACTGCACCCTAAATCCAAAACGATACCTTCACGATGAACTCTCCTAACCCATTCACGAGCAGCATCGTACGGACTGGTATGTTCTCGAGTTGATATTTCTTTTTGTATGTACACGCTTATACCTTCACACTGATTTACAGGCATAACCAACTCCTAAATAATTACTAGTATACCTCAATTATGAACTATCACAAAAAAGAGCCCCATTGCTGGGACTCTTAAAACAATCGTTTTATTAATTACTGAATTATTCAATAATTTTTGTAACAACACCAGCTCCAACGGTATGTCCACCTTCGCGGATAGCGAATTTAAGACCTTCTTCAAGAGCAATTGGAGTGATCAAGGTTACGTTAACCTTAGTGTTATCACCTGGCATAACCATCTCTACACCATCTGGAAGCTTAACTTCACCAGTTACGTCAGTTGTACGAACATAGAACTGTGGGCGGTAACCTGAGAAGAATGGAGTATGTCGTCCTCCTTCTTCCTTAGAAAGAATGTATGCTTCACCTTCAAACTTTGTATGTGGCTTAACTGATCCTGGCTTAACGAGAACCTGTCCGCGTTCTACCTGATCCTTTTCAATACCACGCAATAAGATTCCAACGTTGTCTCCAGCCTGTCCCTGTTCCAATTGCTTTCGGAACATTTCAACACCGGTCACAGTTGTTGTCTGAGTGTTTGTGATACCAAGAATTTCAATGGTGTCACCTACTTTAACAATACCGCGTTCAACACGTCCTGTAACAACAGTTCCGCGACCCTTGATTGAGAATACGTCTTCAACAGCCATCAGGAATGGTTTATCGATATCACGTACTGGCTCAGGGATGAATTCATCAACAGTATCCATAAGCTTCTGAATTTGAGCAACATTATCTGCATCACCTTCAAGAGCTTTAAGCGCTGATCCACGAATGATTGGTGTTGTTTCACCTGGATAATTATATTTAGTAAGAAGCTCACGAACTTCCATCTCAACGAGGTCGAGAAGTTCTGGATCATCAACCATGTCGCATTTGTTTAAGAACACAACAATTGCGGGCACACCAACCTGACGAGCGAGAAGAATATGTTCTCGAGTCTGTGGCATAGGACCGTCTGGAGCTGAAACAACGAGGATTGCTCCGTCTGTTTGTGCAGCACCAGTGATCATGTTCTTGATGTAGTCAGCATGACCTGGCATATCGATATGAGCATAGTGACGTTTCTTTGTCTCATATTCCTGGTGTGAAATGTTAATGGTAATACCGCGTGCCTTTTCTTCAGGTGCGCTATCGATCTGGTCATAAGCACGATATTCGGCCATTCCCTGATCTGCTAAAACTTTAGTGATTGCCGATGTTAATGTCGTCTTTCCATGGTCGACATGTCCCATCGTACCAATATTAACGTGTGGCTTAGTTCTTTGATACGTTGCCATTTTTTACTCCTTTAATTAATAATAAACTAAATCTTAATAATTTTACGCTGTTTTTGAATTTTTGTTAATAATCTGAGTCGCAACATTCGGTGGCATCTCTTCATAGTGTGAAGGAAGCATCACGCTTGTCGCGCGTCCCTGCGTCATTGATCGCAACTTCGTCGTATAACCAAACATCTCAGACAATGGGACCATTGCAGTGATGATCACAGCATTGGCTCTTTTCTCTGTTCCTAAAATCTGCGCGCGTCGTGAAGATAAATCTCCAATCACATCACCCATGAAATCATCTGGTGAAGTAACTTCAACCTTCATGATAGGTTCTAGCAAACACATCTCTGCATTCTGCACCGTATTCTTTACACCCATAGAACCTGCGATTTTAAACGCCTGCTCGTTTGAGTCAACTTCATGGTATGAACCATCGGTAACGACAACACGGATATCAACCATAGGGTAACCAGCTAAAATACCGCCATCAAGTGCTTCTTTAACACCTTTTTCAATTGCCGGAACATATTCACGAGGAATTGCACCGCCGAAAACTTCCGATTTCCACTCAAATCCCTGACCTCGCTCAAGTGGTTCTACACGTAAAACAGCATGTCCATACTGCCCACGTCCTCCGGACTGTCGAATAAATTTACCCTCTCCAGTTGCAATTTTCTTAATTGTTTCACGGTAGGCAACTTGTGGTTGACCAACATTTGCTTCGACTTTAAATTCTCGCTTCATACGATCAACAAGAATCTCTAGATGAAGCTCACCCATACCAGCAATAAGTGACTGCCCAGTTTCAGGGTCAGTTCGAACTTTAAAAGTCGGATCTTCTTCAGAAAGTTTAGATAAAGCGAGACCCATTTTTTCCTGGTCGGCTTTTGTTTTTGGTTCAATCGCAAGCGAGATAACTGGCTCAGGGAAAGTAATAGACTCAAGTACAATTGGCTTATCTTCATCACACAAGGTATCACCAGTAAATGTTTTCTGTAAACCAACAACACCGACAATCTCTCCTGCATATGCTTCATCTATCTGTTCCTGTTTATTTGCATGCATTAAGTATAAACGGCCAATACGTTCTTTATTGCCTTTAGTTGAATTAAGAACATATGTTCCCGCCTTAAGTATACCTGAATAAACGCGGATATAGGTTAACTTACCAACGAAAGGATCAACCTGAATCTTAAAAGATAGACCAGAGAAAGCTTCATCATTAACAGTTTTTCGAATTTGCTCTTCTTCTGTCTCTGGATCCATTCCAACAACCTGACCAAGATCTACAGGGGAAGGAAGGTAATCGATAACAGCGTCAAGTAAGGGCTGTACTCCCTTATTTCGCAGTGATGATCCAGCAAGTACTGGAACTATTTTATAACTAATAGTAGCTGCACGAAGTCCGGCTTTCAATTCCTCAACACTCATTTCCTGAGCATTTAGAAATTTCTCCATGAGGACATCATCAGTCTCAGCAATCTTTTCAACGAGGACTGCACGATGCTTCTCTACTTCCTCTTTCATTGCCTCCATTGCAGATGCATCTTCAAAGAACTTTGCTCCTGTTTCATCTCCTTGCCACACCCAAGCAGTACGGGTTAAAAGATCTACCACTCCTTTGAAATCATTTTCTGCGCCAATCGGAAGATTGTATGCAACAGCTGGAGCCCCTAAACGCTCATGAATTGACTTAATAGTTGCATGGAAATCAGCGCCCAGCTTGTCCATCTTGTTAACAAAACAGATCCGGGGAACTTTATATTTGTCGGCCTGTCGCCATACGGTTTCAGATTGTGATTGAACTCCTTCTTCTGCATCAAGAACAGTGATACCACCGTCAAGAACACGAAGTGATCGCTCTACTTCAGCGGTGAAATCAACGTGGCCTGGAGTATCAATGATATTAATCCGATTATCTTTCCAGAAAGCCGTGATAGCAGCAGAAACGATGGTAATACCACGCTCTTTTTCTTGCTCCATCCAGTCGGTTGTTGTATTTCCTTCATCAATATCCCCAAGCTTGTAGTTCTTTCCAGTGTAGAAAAGAATGCGCTCAGTTGTTGTAGTTTTTCCTGCATCAATATGAGCAATAATTCCGATATTGCGGATTTTGTCTAACGGATAAATACGGTTGGTTGTAGTCAGTTGTGCCATAAAAATTCTTTATATTAAATAATAAACAAAGTAATAAAACGTAAGTCCTTAAATGCAAGAAAAAACGCCAACCTCAAGTATAGTACTAAAAGTCTGGCGCCGAAATCATTTTCACCCCGTTGGCGGGGTACCTATCGATGTTCGTTATACCACTGAAATAATATCAAATAGAGGACCTAATTGCTAGTCCCCTAGATATTTTTACTTACCATCTAAAATGTGCAAAAGCTTTATTAGCATCAGCCATTTTAAGTGTATTATCTCTCTTTTGAATAGCAGAACCGATATTATTAGTCGCATCCAGTAACTCAACAACTAATTTATCTGCGAATGAATGAAATTCACGGCTTGAACGGGCTGTGGCAGCAGTAATTATCCATCGGATTGCGAGTGCTTCGCGTCGATCTCCACGAACTTCGACTGGTACCTGATACGCAGCACCACCAACACGACGTGGACGAACTTCCATACGTGGGCCAACGTTACGGATTGCAGCCTCTAAGACAACAACTGGATCTTTACCCATATCAGCAATCTTTTTGAGTGCATCATACATGAGCTTTTCTGCAACAGATTTTTTACCATCAAACATGATCCGGTTTATCATACGCGTCACAAGTCGTGAGTTGTATACAGGATCATTAACTAAAATCTTTTTTCTAATTTTTCCACCGCGTGCCATGAAAACTCCTTAATTTACTATCAATTTCGTTTTCACCCCAGATATAAATTACCTGGGGTTGATTTTCCTATTAATTATTACTTCTTAGCACCCTTAGCTGGTGCAGCAGCCTGGCCTTTTTTAGCGCCATACTTTGATCGGCCCTGTTGGCGTTTTGCAACACCCGCAGCATCAAGCTTTCCACGAACAATATGATATTTCACACCTGGAAGATCCTTAACACGACCTCCACGGATCATAACAATTGAATGCTCAGCTAAACTGTGGCCAATACCACCAATATAAGCAGTAACTTCTTTCTTGTTAGAAAGACGCACACGAGCAACCTTTCGAAGAGCTGAGTTTGGTTTTTTTGGAGTCATTGTTTTGACTACAGTACAAACACCACGCTTCTGTGGGTTAAACGTTGTAACCATTTTACGGTTACGTGAATTAAATGATTGACGCAATGCAGTAGCCTTCAATTTCTTGCCTGGCGTGCGGCGTCCTTTTCGAACTAGTTGATTTATAGTAGGCATAGTTTGTGATTATAACCGTCAGGCGACTAAGCGTCAAGCCACCAATTATTTGTGCCTTTCGTGCTTCAATAATAATATTCCAAAAACAATAATCGCTAAGGCTTCAATGACCCCCAAAATCAAAAAACCCCATCGAGGCTGTGAACCATTTTCGTTCATACTGAATATTCCCGGCGCTAATAAGGAATTGACTGAGTTTGAATTAACCGAATTTGCGATTACAGACACAACCATCTCTGTACTTACTGGAGGTATTAAAGCATATCCATTTTTATCAAGTAAAGTATATGAAATCTTTTGATTCCCTGCAGATAAACGGGGAAAGACGGCCTTGGAGCTGGACAAGTAATAATGTACCCCCTCCGCTAATACGTCAATATACCCATCTTTACCAGGTTCAAAATGTGACAGGATCAATTCAAAAGGAACTTCTTGTTCCACAGCAATGGTACGGCTTATTTTAACCTCATCTATTATTGGTTTTATAGCCGAGTAAGTAAATGGAATTTGGTATTCAACGGTTGGGAGATAAGGCCTAGCATTCTCTGTATAAAGTGCAAGACGAAGTGAGTGCTTCCCTTCAATAAGCGGCGTGTTAACGATATACGAAGATGGATCAGGGAGATCCTTTGAGTTCCCGTCTACTTCGCCATCTATAAATACCTGGTAATACCCTGACTTATCCTCAAAAGAAGCCGGTAAATGCGTCACTTTGAATGTAGGTGTAGCACTATAGATCTTTGTATCAGGCCGGAATGAAGGTATCATCAGGAAGGGCGTCTTTTTCTGAACATGTATGTACATCGAATCTGAAGCACGAGGAATGAAAGGCGTTCGGTCAACACGCGTCAGCTCTGCTTCTATCAGGTGCGTTCCAGTCTTAGGAATAGAGATAGAGGCACTGCTGGATGCGGTATTGGTAAAGAATTTTCCATCCACATATATAGAAATTACTCCCGCACTACTGGATTCAATAGGACGAGCAGTTAATTCAAATGCAGTAACAGCGAAAACCAAATTAATCCTCGAAGTAACCACACTATCCTTCAGAGGCGATAGAATCGAAATAGCTGGTCCTGGGGCACTTTCTTCTGGAACTGGAGCTAGAAAAGTATTTTGCGCAAATACTGGAGTTCGGGCAAATATATGAACAAAGAAAACAATCCCTAAAAATGCCAATAAGACTTTCATAAATAACAGTATAGAAAATACAACCCAGGGAATCTAGTATCAGAAATATATTAAAAAAATCCCCCTCTATGAGGGGGATAAGAAAATAGCAGAGAATTAAAAATTAAACAGTTTTGCTGATAGCTCTTCCAACCATCAAAGCTACTATTGCACCAATTACAGCAACAAAGAGGCTCCAGAGATTAAGGCCTGATGCGCCTTGTGCACCTGTAAGATTAAATAGGAAACCTCCAAGAAAAGCCCCGATAATACCCAATACGATATCACCAAGCAAACCTTGTGATCCGTTAGTTCCCATAACCATACTTGCAATCCATCCTGCTACTGCTCCAAGCACTAACCAAGCTATAATACTCATATAATCCTCCTACTAACTTAATAACTATTAATTATAGTAATACTATAACATTTTAATAAAACAATTGCAAGATGCAATTGCATAATCATAAAAAAAGCGATACATCTCTGTACCGCTTTCTGTGTTAAATGTGTTTTAAAATTTAGAATATTGTCTCGTTTGTAGTATCTACAAGTTCGTCAGTAATAGTCTCGGTTTTACTTTTGTTACTCTTCACAGACCTACCAGCTTTTTCCAAAGCATCGCCCGTTTTATCTGCGACGGTTGAAACCGTATCGCTTGCCTTCATTTTAGCCGTATCTGCAGCATTTTTTGCCTTATTCATTAATTTATCTCGCTTATCCTTATCGGATAAATACGCAGCTGCTGCGCCTACTGCTGCACCAACCACTACTGCACCTAAAGCTGCACCTACACCACTTCCCTTTTTATTGTTTGTATTGTCGTAAGACATAAAATCCTCCTCTTCTGTAATCTTCATTACAGATATTACATTAATAATATAAAGTATATATATACTATAACACTAACTATTTCTTTTGTCCATAGCACTTACTTACAAAAAATGATAATGTATCTAAATGACAGAAACAGCAACGCTTGCCGGAGGGTGCTTTTGGTGCACTGAAGCCATATATAAAAGAATAAAAGGTGTGATCTCGGTAGAATCAGGATTTGCCGGAGGGACCAGAGAAAATCCTTCGTACCAACAGGTCATAACCGACGCAACTGGGCATGCTGAAACTATTCAAATTATTTTCGATCCTTCACTAATCTCATATGAATCAATTCTTGAAATATTCTGGCATATGCACGACCCAACAACGCTTAACCAGCAAGGTGCTGACAGAGGAACTCATTACCGCTCGGTAATTTTTTATCATAATGAAAGACAGCATCACGCAGCAGAGAAATCTAAACAAATGATTGAAAAAAATGGAGTATATAAAGATCCTATTGTTACTGAGATACTCCCGTTTAAAGCATTTTATAAAGCAGAAGATTACCATCAAGATTACTATGAGCAAAACAAAGACAAGAACATGTATTGCCAAATAGTAATAGATCCTAAAATACAAAAACTGATCAAGGAATTTAAAGAACAGCTAAAAACCTAAAGTATCTAAACTATTTAAGAATGATAGCTATCCCCACCCCAACATTACTTTAACAACATTCCAATTAACAATTGTAAGATAAAATACCCAGAAGACAACCAAACTTCGTACAATATAAAGTTCAATCCAACCCCCTGTTCTCATCCGCATAAATTTAAAAGGAGGAAATCCAAACTTAAAACTAATTGGCCACAACAAGGGAATTCCGTCTTTTGTAACAAAATCTGCAAACAAATGAGAAATAAGGGCTAACATATATGCATACCATAGTGCTGTTAAATTAAAGCCATTTTCCACAGGAATCATAAATATCAGCCAGTAGGATAAAAACCACGCTATCGTAACTCCGATAAGTGAATGTGAAATAGTTCTATGCTTGCCGAATGCCCGCTCGCCTACTTCAGCCAGGACTTTATGACCAAAGGGAAGAAGCGTATAAAGTTTATTTTCCTGACTATCTAAATCGGGAGTAAGACTACCTAAAGTAATACAAAGAAGAGCGGCCACCAATGTCTGCGTATTTAGATAGGGGGTCTGAGTTAGCACAGCATAGGTATAAACTGTAGCAAAACCAACCATTTGATGTGATTTTCCAACCATAATTATACCAATCTAAAATCATCCTTAGTAATCGAAGGGAGATTTTCCAACCATGTGAAATAGAGTAAAGCTTTTAGTATCGAGCGTCAACAACCAGTACAGGCTTTACGCTGCCTCATAAACGCTATATCATGTCATTATGGCAAAAAATGAAGACCAAGCACCGCAACCACAACCTGAACATCAAATAATAGAAATAAAACCTAATAGGTTTGGGCTTGAAACACCGGATACCGCAATTTCACTTTTTGGAGCACTTTCGTCCTTACCGAGGGCGCCATTTTTTGAACGCTTGAGAGGTCGTCATCATTCGATCACACTGGAAATCGCAACGATTAACCAGTCAATTCATTTTTTCGCCGATATGCCGGAGCAATTTTTAACATTTTTTGAAAGCCAGCTCATATCCCATTATCCAACAATTCAAATTTATCCGGTTAAGGATTTTCTTCCCGGGTTTTTATCTCAACCTCATATTTCCTATGGTCAGATTAAATTAAGCTCACCATTTTATTATCCAATAAAAACACTCTCGGACTTTAAAGATATTGACCCGCTTTCATCAATTTTGGGCGTAATGTCAAAAACAAAGCCCGAAGAAGGAATGCTAATACAAATGACTATTACGGCAGCACCTCCTACTTGGCAAAGAATCGGAAGAAAAGTTATTGATATGGGAATTCCTGGTGCTGAGAAAGGTACTCGATCGGCACATCCACAAGCATCACTCATACAAAGTAAGATCGATAGCAATGGTCTTCATATTGCGATTAAAGTAGCATCATTTGCTAGTGATGCCAATACAGCTCGATCAAATTTATACAACTTAGGAGGGGCTTACGGTGGTTTTGCAACAGGAGAAGGCAATTCACTCGTACTAAGATTGCCCTCATACTTTTCCAAGAAAAAATTTCTTGAAAGCATGCATCATCGTACCATCGCATTTTCTCCAAAAAATCATATTCTCTCCGATAAAGAGCTTGCAACAATCTGGCATTTACCAGGTGAAAAATTAGCAGGAATAAAAAATATAGCCTGGGGAAAAAGCCAGAAAGGTGAGCCACCGCAGAATTTACCAATTGCACGAAGCTTAACGACCGAACAAAAATTGGACGTGGCATGGATCGGCAGAACCGATTTTAAGAACCAGGAAGAGATATTCGGCATAAAGAAGGAAGACCGGTTTAAGCATACCTATGTCATTGGAAAAACAGGAACTGGTAAATCAACGCTGCTACAAAACATGATTATTTCCGATATGAGAAATAGAGAGGGACTGTGTATTATCGATCCTCACGGCGATTTCGCCGACGTAATCTTAGATTTTGTGCCATCATATCGAATTAACGATGTCGTCTATCTTGACCCTTCAGATTTGGAACATCCTTTTCACTTAAACCCATTTGAGCTTGGTACAGTTAACGCATCAGATTTAACCGGACAAAGAGAGTTAGTGGCTTCAGGTATTGTTGGAATCTTTAAAAAACTCTACTCCACTAGCTGGGGACCCCGACTTGAGTATATTTTGAGGAACGTTATTCTAACATTAGTTCAATTTAAAGATGCAACTTTTTTATACGTACCAGAAATGTTGACTAACGATCGGGTTCGAGCAGCGATTACCTCACGTATTCAGGACCCCGTTCTTCGTAGCTTCTGGGAGCAGGAATTTGCAGGTATGACTGACAAACTACGAACGGAAGCCATTTCACCTATTTTAAACAAAGTAGGACAATTTATTAGCTCACAATATACCCGCTCAGTAATAAGCAATCCGAAATCTTCAATAAGTCTAGAGCAAATTATGGATGAAAAGAAAATTTTGATTCTTAATCTCTCTCAGGGAAAGATTGGCGAGGACAACTCAGCACTCCTCGGTGCAATCTTTATTACAAAAATGCAGATTGCGGCTATGAATCGTGCCTGGTTAACCAAAGATGATCGAACCGATTTCTTTTTATATGTTGATGAGTTCCAGAACTTCGCAACCGGTTCGTTTATTAAGATATTATCAGAGGCACGTAAATATCGCTTAGCATTAATTATGGCCAATCAATATACCTCTCAATTAGAAGAAAGTATTCGCAGCTCTATATTTGGTAACGTCGGTACCCTAATCTCATTTACCGTTGGGGCCGAAGACGCACCATATTTGTCTCGGGAGTTTGGTGGAATATACACCGAGCAGGACCTCGTCGGTATAGATAATCATAACATTGTCTGCAAACTAAACATCGATAATCAAACCAGTCTGCCATTCAGTGCCAAAACGTTGCCACTTCCAACGCAGTTAAAGAATAAAAACAAAGAAAAAGTATTGAAAGTCAGTTGGGAAAAATACGGTAAGAAATAGTTATTTCTTATGTTGGAATACCACCGTAGCACGATCACTATCCGTTCGCGAACCTGATCCAGTAGCATAATCGTCAGGAGCATCTTTAATATGTCGTGACTGCTTAATTCGATCAACTAAATTTTGTCGTAATTCCCAATCACTAAATTTTACGCCAGTATTATTCTCATCTAATTGGTACTGCAAAATAAGCCTATCTGCCAAAATCTGAGCTTGAGTTACAGTCGAAACGGAATCCAGTAAATCACCATCAAATCCATTCCATATATCTTTAAAGACTCGCGATGTTGACTTACCCATCATTGGATTAGGCATCGTATGATCAAAGGTAGTAGACGCCATACCTTCACTTTCATCACCCACAGGATACCCTGCTCGGCGGGCGATATCAGCTCGCTCCCGCTGGATTTCTTGAGAACGTGCATCCCACTCTGCCCGCTCTGTTGCACTCCACTCTTTAGAGCTTCTACCTCTCAGGTCATTCCATTGATCAACTAAAGACGCTAAGGTATCCCCGTGCACGTCTATGTTGTTTATATCTACAGTCCCTAACTGCTCTCTGATACTGTCATACTGAGCTCTATCATCCTTACTCATACGATCTCGATGAGTTCCAGCCTGTGCAATGTCGACCAACAAATCGATATTAACCGTATGCGGGTCAGATTCCCTTCGATAACGTGCCTCATTTTCCAGCTGTGTCCAATCGGTTGTTCGATAATTCTCAGGGTGTTCTCGACGATCTCTCGCTTGCGCTTCATGCTGATTAACCCAAGCATCAAGAGCTTGCTTATCTCGTTCAATTCCAGCCATCACATCGTCATAACGATCTCTGTTCTTAAGATCATGGGATCGTATACCACCATCTCTTTCAGCTGCATCACGATAGTTAACCCATTCCTCACGTTGCTTTCCATACATGTTTAAGGTGTCGTAATCAACAGCGCCAGTCTTATACCCTTGTTCAATCATCCAATCAAGCTCGGCAATTTTTCGATTTATTGGCGCCATTGCAGCAGCATCTTCTGCGGCATTTCGAGCTTGATTCTCTCGATATCTATCCATCCATGCATCAGGGTCATCAACCGGCGCCGAGTGAATACCCCATCCTCCATGAGATCCTGAGTAATCCGGCATCGCTTCTAAACGCTGATCACCATTGTTGGTGGTACGCAGTCGCATTGGAATTGGCTCCATACCTCTACCTTCTCTTGCACCGGCAAAGCGCTCTGCTGCATCTCGAATCTGCGTCATTTCGTCGTATGGAGTATCATCCATCGGTAACAGTGGGATATTTCGCCCCTGGTAACCGCTCGTTACAGGGAATTCAGGGATACCGGTATTTCGTGCCCTACGGATGTCAATTGGTAATTCCGCTAACTTTTCATTATGGATTACCTCTCCACTCGAAGAAATTACGCTACCTTCAATAATAATCTGCTCATTAGGAAGCGCTGTCGGGTTTAGTTTTTGCCTATCTACTGGAAGAACGTCTCCGGAAGACTCTCTATTAATTTTAGGGCCTGAAGGGCGAATAAGATCTTCAGTAATACTTCCTGCTATTTTTCCAATTGTCCCCGTTACGACATAATACAAATCATCCAACTTACCTTTAGCAGCTCCTGCAGCATCGGTGGCTTTACTCGCTGCACTACTTGCGATATCGCCAAGTCCTCCAGCGAAAGCTGCGCCTGCTCTTCCGGCGGCTTGCCCTAAACCAATAATGCCCATCACTCCCTTTACACCTAAATTGCCAAGCGTATCCAGAATACTCTGAGAAGGCACTCCTCTTCGTGCATTATCGGCTTCCATTTCGCCTCTAACCATACCCATGATCTCAACCGCACTGGTAATACCATCAACAACAGTATTCTTTCCCCACTTACCTAGCTTCATCGCTACATCTATTCCTTTTAGCAGTCCCCCCAGTGCCAGTAGTGACAAGGCTCCACCAATTTCTTTTGCTTTACCGAGTACCTCTCCTGCAGTTTCCTTGAGCGATTTTTTAGGAACCTTCGGCCCAACTGCAATATCCAGCTGCTCGCGTCCGGCTCGCTTGACATCTTCTGATAACTCATCCACATCTCCAATACTCAATATAGCGCCAATAATTCCACCAATACTTTCCATACCGGCTGAGACCATATTTCCTAATAGATCCATGCCTGCTCCAATAATTTGCCCAGTAGTTTCAACCGCTGCAACTACCGCTTTCCCCGCTAAATCAAGTCCCGCTCCAACAAGTAACGCAGCACCTTTTACTCCTTCCACAACAACTATTGCAAAACCAACTGCAGCAATGGACATACTTACAGCAGCTTGTACCGACTCTACAACAAAGTCTATTGTTGCTGTCGTAAATCTAATCGCTCTATCCACATACAGTTTTGCTGTTTTTACACCCCACTCAACGACCGAATCATTTTGTCTAAGTCCTTTAGCGATAATACTCATGGTGAGCGAATCACGAATTAATGCATCAATTGCCTTATTGTCCATTTCGCCTTTAACAACAAGTTTAGCAATTGTGCCGGTGTTAGATTCAAGATTGTCCTGCAGTCTTCGCACCTTCATTGCGTGATGTTCAAGTTTATTAGCTGAATGATGCATACCTAATTCAGCGATAGTCGGGATTCCCAAAGCATGGCTTGCACCTCGATAAATTAGACGCCCAATACCTCTCAAACCAAATCCGCCCTCTAAGGTATTAAATTGCTGGTATCGTTCATCAAGATCCGCCTGATACGCCCGAGCATAACTTGCATGATGTTCAAGTCTCGCGGTATCAATTGCTCTTCGAATTGGCCGTACTACCAGTTCGCGACCTGCAACGAAGGCACCGACAACGGCAAGTCTACCTCCAAAGCTGACTGCATCAAAAGCGTTTTCCAGAATTCCTGCGTTTCGATTCATTTGATTGGCATAAATTTGACTATGTGTCCGCCCAGTCTCCGGATCTATCCATACCTGTTCCACAACTCTTCGGATTTTAGGCTTTAATCCTGGAATAAGTCCCCATGCGCGTGGAACTTCTACAGCATCTATTACATACCGTCCTGGTGCTCGCTCTTCCTCAACTCTATGAGCATGACGGTATGCTCTCTCCAGATGTTGAATATCTAATTTTTCACCTCGGGTAAAGCGCTCGTAGAGTTCTTTATCGCTAAGAGCATCCAATCTTTCCAGATGAAGCATCTCTTGGCGCTCAGCCTCTATAGCCAGTGCATACTCTGCTCCTGGACCATCTTCTACCACTAAGTGACCATAATGAAATCCATGAATATCTCCATGCAAACCATAAACAAGCTGCATAGAATTAATCATGAGGTGACCTTCATTATTTCGGTTAGACCGGCCCTCTGGTACTGGATTTATAACTATATAGTCTGCCTTGCCTTCAACGGTCGAAATAATTACGAATGGCCCTGCTGGAACTAATGCCCTATTAGAGGTATCAAAAGTAAGTGATTCAAGAGTTGGGTGGTGAAGTCGATCTAAAGCACCAGAATGTATGGATAAGGATGTTCCTTCAGGAATAAGTGATTGATTTACGCACACATACTGCATGCCATCAATATTCTCAAGGGTAATACCTTGCAGCAATGTTTGTCCTTCTATCTGAACAGTTAACTCGCGTGCCGAGTTAGCCCGTATATGTGGTCCAAAATATGAAATCCGTGACTCTGGCTTATTTTTAACTGTCCAGACATCTACCAAGTCCTGTTCAGGAGATTTTTGCAGCAAATCTCTGAAATTTTGGTATCGGTAATAAAAATTAAGTTTATCAGCTATTTCCAGTGTTCCCTCGTCAATTATCAACTCTATAGCTGGGAGCATATTCTCATGAACCGATTGTATCGGGAGGATTTCCTGTAGAGCAGCAGCACCCTGATTAACCGAAATAATATTTGCAAGTTGTAATCTGGAATCGAGTAACTGTCCTCGTTCATCTCGCCACTGCATATTTTGTTTCGTACGGGTTTGCAGCTGCAATTCCTCAGTCAATCCTTCCCACGAAGCCCGCCAGACTTGTTTGTATACACCTTTATGATGAGAGTTCCATGTTTGCCCCAGAACACAATGCCGTGCAACATTCTGCTCCTCCAGGTAATTTTTAGTTTTCTCAAGTATATGTTTTATCTCCGGATTCTTACTATTCCGTGCAAAGTCAGCATAAAAATCTCCTCGCTCAGATTCTCCAAGGGTGAAATAATTCAGCCAGAATACATTCCATTCATACATTCTCTGCATGACCGCAGGAGTAAGTTCCGTTGGAACTGTTCCAAATTCATCCTGGAATGCTTTATATTCAGTCTCAAATGTTCGTGTTGCAGCTTTCCATCCGGTATTAAATTGATGAACAGTAAACCGCATGGAGCTAGTTAAAGGTTCATAGGCCTGAATAGTTCTCTCGAAGGATTCACGCATGCTTCGAGTTGCAATAATATCAAACACCGGATTAGTTTCAAGGAAAATAACATCATTTTCCCGGCGAATTGGTGCACTAAGTAGTCTATCAATTCCCTTTTGATTGATTTTATCTCCAGTATAATTAAGGAATAGTTCTCGTAAACCTGCCTCAACGATACCTTCTACGTCACGGTTAGGAACTTCGAGATTCAAATGGTTTAACACTCCGGCAGTCAGGAGAGCTCGAACAGTACCAATCATCTCAGTTAAGTAAGATTGATCAATGCTCCCATCACCTGAGGTCATTCCTATGTCAGGACGCGCTGCAACCGTATGTGCCACAGGTCCAACACCGGGAACAATTAAACCAGCCGGCCAATATCCCGTTCTGATTGCGCCTTCATAATCATACGCTTCACCATTTGTTGCCGCAGCATGTGTATAAACCTCATAACCTCCAACTCGCTGGTATGCATGAGTATTAGTGTCACGATGATACAATTCCTTAGATCCATGCTTAAATAACAGCGGTACACGTTCTCCTTTTTCCGGTGTTGTATATTTTCTTTGTATGTTCGCCCAAACTCCTGCCCAACCAACATCAAATGTTCGGTCTAAGGTAGTTCCATCTTCACGATGTGTTACGTTATCAATAAAGTCTTTAACAAACTTAACCGCTTTCTGATTTCTAACTTCGCGTTCAGGAACATCAATCCATAATAATGAATGATCATTTCCTGAAGAAGGAGTTTTCAATAAATCACTAAGTAATTGATCTGGTGTAAGCGTACTGACTGAACCATCCGAAGGAATACCTTCCTGCGAATAAGCCATTGTCCATAATAATTCCTGAGGCAAATTTTCTACAATCTTTCGAACCAATTTAGCTCGGGCTAAGATGTTAATTCCGCCTATCACCTGATCAACTTTATTGAGAAGGAACTCACCTCTGCTAACCATTGCTTGATTACTGGAATGAACACCGTCATCCTTCATCTTCTCAAACGCAGCGCGTATTTGAGGTTCAAAAGACATGACTTCTTCTATGTGATTAAGCATATCCTCACGCTGCTGTGACCATGCAGGTTTCGTGTCATGCTTTTTCTTTTTGTCATCTTTCTTATTTGGTTGTTTTTCTAACTCGCGGATATATTCTCGGTATTCTTTCAGCTTTTTCAATTCCGAATCATCTGCACCAAGCTCGGTAAGTAATTTAATACGATAATTTCTAAGAATCTTAACTATTTCAGGAGGAAGTGTACCGTCCGGACCATAAAGCATCGATAGTGGTGGAATTTCAGGAGTTGGGATCTGACCTGCTCCGCCTTGCGGAGATTTTGGTGGGATAGGTTTCACATTTGGTATCGAACCATCATCTGTGTCATTTTCGTCTTTCCTCCCTCGACCAATAAATACGTTGATCGAAGTAATAATATCGGTCTGCTCTTTTTGGGCAATCTCATATTCTATAGGAGGTTCTTCATCAGGTTTTCTTAATAATATTGTTTGAGAGTCTTCAGTTTCAGATAAGACTTTAGAACCAAATTGATATGCAATAGATAACGCCCTTGTCATCTCAGCGGTAGTTTCTTCACTTGTGGCATTATCCATAATCAAGATAATTTTTGACACATCTTCAGCAAACTCATCTCGAATAAGGTCTGCGATAATATGAACATCGTCACCGTTAACAAATTGATCTGGATTATTGATTGTAATAGTAAGTACTGAGCCATTTTCCCGTAGTAACACATAATTATTTTCGTTAGCTTCATCATATAATCCAATGCCATCAGTCATCCTATGAACAACAATTGTTGAATCAGTGTAAATACCTGGCATGCTTAGGTGTTGTTCCTTAGTTACAGCAAAGACATCATCCCACCAATCAGCAACATAACTAAGACGTAACAGCTCTACAGTATTCGGTCGCTCCACTGACACTGGACCATATTCAACAGTAGTGTCTTCTGCAACTTCGGTAAGCATAGAAACCGGCGAAACAACCGTTGCCTGTAACGGCGTCCTTCCTCCGATGCTCGTTTGATCATCATGTGGATCCTTATGCTCAACTACTACCGGCTCATCAACAACTTCATGTTGCCCAACGATGAATAAGTACCTTATTTTCTGTTCATCAGCGATAGCTTCCCCGTCAATACCAATATGGACTTCATTGATAACTTTCGCATCGAAGGCAGCAATTGCATGAACAAGTGCAAATCCTTCTCGTGCCTCGTGTTCTGCCTTATTTCTTATACGTGTACGGACAAACGGAGGCAAATCCCGATACTCATCAAAATCCATCTTATGCAGTTCATCTTCTGTTTTTCCGCTTCGATTAATTGAAGATTGTAAGAACTTAGCGGCTTCAATCTTAAGTTCCCGTGTAATTACTTCGCGGCGAATTGATTCATAAGCAAGGAAATCAACACTACCCTCATCAATGCGAACAATAATTCCATTGATAATCTGATTATTTTGAGTGAAATATGCCTGTGTTGCAGCGGCAAGTTCAGCGATCTGCAATACATTACGTGGATCATGTACTTCAAGTCCGAGAGTGTTGTTAATCACGCGAGCGCGGAAGAACGTTTGTGCATCGTTTTCAAGTCGAATCGAAACCTTATCATTTTCAATTTGAACTACAAGCTCACCCATTTCAAGGTTTTTAGCAATTTGTTCAAGAATTGGCGTAAAATAGGATGAATCCTGCGATGACGCAACATTCGACACTGCTTCCTCACTAGTAGTTATAAATCGACTTGGTATTGTATATGCAATTTGTCCATTAGCAATAGATATGTTCTGGACCGCAACACTAGCTGGAGCTGAGTATCCCGTTGTCGAAGGTCCAACCCTGCGGAGTATTTCGCTCTCACTTAGTTGCTCCCATTTCCCACCAAATCGCTCTACTGCGGCTACTTGTACCTCTTCAGCCGTTCCAACGGTTATCCATACGACATGATCTGCCTCATGTTGAGGATTCGAGGCATCAACAAGTATGAACGTTTGAGGATCGCCAGGGTCAATCAAAAATAATGCAAGTTCATGATAATGATCTATATGTGAGCCAATATGTGCATGTGGTTCACGCGCTATACCGGCAAATAATTCGAATTGAGAACCAATATCTCCAATTAGGTCTCTTGAGAAATCAGAACACTGATCCAAACTTGCTTCTGCTCTGCTTGTAATGTTGCGCGAGCTCATAGCATTCTCTTGAAAACGATCAGCAGCCGTATATATGGCACCAATAACATCATCGACAGTAGGAGATTCATTTGCGACGGCCTTAGTAGCTGGCGATACTTCAGGTGTCACCTTACCAGCAATAACTAAGTCATCAGCACTATCTGACCGCTTTTTTATCCAAGGAAACACAAATTCAGTTAAGTCAGTACCTGTTTCCAATGGTCGCATCTCACGATCGAGCGGACGCACATACTTTTTAGCTATTGGGCTCAACGTCATATAACTCATTACACTATCTGAATGAACTTTACTATTGAAAGTTTTAACGGTATATCCTTCCGTCATACTTCTTTCTAGCTCCGCTTCAAAGCGAGTAAAGCCTTTATCATGATCTGTATATCGAGTAGTTTTTCCATCCAAATATTGCTCTGTAATCCAGCCATTCATTTGAATTGTGTCGCCATATGGTCCTCTGAATCGAGCAACTTCCCATGTCTCGCGCTGATACTGATTACCAATCGTGAATTGTCCTAATGTCATCCAATCTCGTTGTTCATCGTAGAATGGGAACGTAAATGCCCATTTAAGAACTTGTTCATTTAAGATCGCATGTAACTGGAATAACGCCGCTGCGTAGACATCATATGAAGTATTTCCTTGAGCATATACTGCTCCTATTACAGCTACTAATTCTTTAACTTCATTCATATGAGTGCCAAACACCTGAGCACGCCTGTCAGAAGACATCGAGCCTATTAAAGTATCCAATCCGCGATACGCAGCTCCAATTACCTGTAAAGGAATGTGTCGACCTTCTCCGGTATCAATATCAGCAGCTGCCATCGTCAAGGTGCGATCATCTGAAGAAATATAAACTTGATCCAGATATTGATCTCCATCGCGGGCCCCTCCAGTGGAAAAGTCTAGTAAAGAATTACGCAGTTGATCAAAAATTGGATCTGGTTCGTAAACATCTGGCTCGAATGCCTCTTGCTCTTGAGGAACAAACTCAAGTGTAAGCGCTGACCCAACTCGCGGAGCAAATGTCCCGTTATGCATAAGTCTCAATAATAGATCATCATTTGCAGGAACAATTCGTGAATCAGGCGTTACAACAAGTGGAGTCACCTGTTGATTTCCTCTGAGCCTGAGATAATTCTTCCATAACACGGTGCCTGTTACATGTGTCGCAACAGCAGTATGATCATCAGAAATATATAATTCAGTTACTTCACTTAATTCGTATCTATATCCATTTGGATGTTCATGAACCAGAATTTTCGCACCATCAACAAGAATTCGTTTTAACTGATCAGTTTTACCTTGTTCAAAAAGTGACCGTATGGTATCCAGATGAACATTGTTAACATATATTCGTGAAGCGTTAGGAGCAACACCACGAACAAGCTCTTCAAACGTATCTACATCAAATCGATTTGTATAGGAAACAAGACCACGAGCTTTAATACCGGACGTCACATCTGAAGGCAACGTTTTCAAAACTTGTACCCCCATTGAATTGCCTGTTATTGAGTCATTGTGTGTTCGTACTGATTTAACATTTTCAACAATCTTAGATTCAACATAAAGTTGAACCGTTTCACGCATCAATGTAGCCGGATGAACACTATCATCATATGACTGGATGTTGTCCATAACTGCCCGTACCACTCTAGGTAATCCAATTTCCTGACAGACGGTATACACGGTAGTTTCGCTCATTTGAGTTGAAGCAGAAACTATCCGAACAGCGATATCAAACCAATCACCATACCCTACCCCTTGGTAAGAATACGTGCTAAACATTTGGCGGATATCTGCACGCGTGCCTCGTGCTGCAGTATCGAGTTTTCCGCCTTCAATCCTTATGTCTTCCAGAACTTTATTAATATCAAGCTGGGTAGCAAAAATTCCCTGGCTTAAGCCTCCATGAGCCGGTCCTACTTCAACCGCCGTTCGCTCGATATCACTGCGATCGGTGAACATTTTAATTTTGAGAGCAATTCCATGTTTAGGTAATCGGTCCTCAGGAGTATCGTATGTCAACAAATTGTACCAGCCCTCTTGAAGAGGTACTCTACCTGCGGGATGCTGCGTCAAATCGTCAATCGTCTGATCGTCATCAGCACTAGTTAACAGTACAACATCAACCGAATGACCGCTTATTCCACTAAAATTAGGATCATTTCTAAATGCTTTACTTATTTCGGATTGTTCCTGATAATTAAATCCAAACTGTAGTCCAAGCTCAGTCGAACTTACAACATTTCCATGATTATCAATTAAGTATCTAATCGGTCCACTGCCGGGGAAATCGCGTAAATCGATATCTGCCGCACCTTCTCTTACCCACAAAAGCCCAAATTCAAAATCTACATTAGAGGTGCGTTTCTCAATCTCTTTTGTAAACATATACCAGTCTGTTGATTCGTTCGGATCATACGCAATACTAGATCCAGGAATATACGGACCAATATACATAGGTGTGTTATGCCATGGATGTGCTATCACTTCAGGCTTATAGTCTGCAACGGTTCGTCTGTCATATAGCTGCGGAACAAACTGTTCCCAATATATGCGTGTCTGGAAATCCACGTCTGGCTCTTCACCACGCACTGGTTCCGGTTCTGCGCCCGCATGTAAGTACTGACGTAAAATAGTCGCAGCTCCAGCGAAACGATTATACTCACCACCACGACTTTGATCTGCAAGTTCAGTTTCAATCGCAAGCAATACTCCCTGAGGAAGAATTCTATCTAACTGCTTATAAATATCCTGAGTTACTACATCAACTCCACGGCTGTTTAATTTTCTATCTTCATAAAGACCTTTGATCAAAAGAGGTAACAATTGACCTTGTTTATTCTGAACATGTAACATCTCTACCAGCATCATCCCGTAATGGGATATATGAGTTGCATTTTGGTAGAAATAAACTTCCAGCTCATCTATTGAGGTCGTACATAAATTGCCTCCAAAATATGCAGCGGCTTCAGACACAGCATAACCAAGTCCTTTAATTAAGTAAGGTGTCGGAACGGTAGTTAAAACAACTTCAGGAGCATAAGGACCTGCTTTGGTTACTTCACGTACGCCTTCTAAGCCGCGTGATCGAACACTATCAAATTGAGTTGAGACTTCCGAGGTCCACAGCATAAAGAGACCACTTCGTAATTGAGATTCAAAATTTGGGGATAATCCATCAATAGATATTCGTGCCTGATCAGCTGTATTTCCAATATGAACTTGCATGCTCGAATAGTTGTTCTTTTGAGGATTAGCCAGTGCATTAAATATCTCAATCTGGTCAGCGTTAAATGCTGTGTGCACTCTATTCTCTTGAATTCCGTAAGAAGCAAGTAAGGCATCAAAGTCTATTACAGCATTTTCAAAAACCGCCTGGCTAAGCAATTTTTTCTCTTCCATCGCTTTCGCATGAGTCCTTAGAACGAGCTCCAGCGTATTCAAATCAAGCTCAGAGATAAGCGTAATCGATGCCCTTGCAGCAATGTCACGCTTTAATGGAGTGCTCAGATCATTTGAAAGCGCTTTAACAAGTATCTTTCGTTTAACATTGTTGCCTAGAACGGGAGCATATGCCTGCATAAATTTAATTACTCGCTCCACATTGTAAGACATATTGATAGATCGACCCCCCGGACGCTCCTGCGCCATCGTAAGCAGAATGTCTTTAACAAAATCGAGTTCTACGATTCTGGTATTCTCATAATCAGGAGTTCCCTGTTTTGAATCAATAGTCCGAAGTTCATCTTCACCAAAATACTGTAAAGTCGGAGCATGATATGGAAGTGGAACAACTAATGGTTCTTCTTCTGAAGCTCCTCGAATCACTTCGTTTTCTGTTACTTGATGAGGCTCATCTATCACAATAAGCGATTCTCCTAATAACCCACTCAATACATCATTACGCTGCTCTAGCTGATTATCCCGATAAACTTTATCAAATGCAGAGGAATAGGATTGTGCCACCTGTTTTGCTCTCTTCGATGCAGCAGTATTCTGTACTACTTCCAAAGCGTCGGAAGTATTCTTGTACGACAAGTGATGATTAATGAGTTTAATTCGATCAGCTCCGAATATTGACACTAAGGTTTCCAATATATGGCCCATGTATTCGTCATG
This sequence comes from bacterium, assembly GCA_030855825.1. Classification (GTDB taxonomy): domain Bacteria; phylum Patescibacteriota; class Microgenomatia; order JALYQM01; family JALYQM01; genus JALYQM01. The sequence continues at coordinate 42,477 of JALYQM010000008.1, read as the reverse complement.
ACCATCTGCGCTTAGCTTATAATCGCTATACTTAACTCTCACTAAATCTTTTAATAAGGAACCCGTAGGATCAAGTGTCACTATCGCAACAACAATTGCACAATAATCGTGATAAGTTTCAATTCCGTTAAGCGCAGTATCCAAGGTTCCTAAGGAGAGTCTAAATGAAGAGTCCTGTTCAATAAGAGATTGTGTAGATTCAGTAAGTTCAGTAACTCCCTCAAGTAAAGCATTTGCAAACCATAAGATATCTCTACCTGGTAACTCACATAAGCCATCCAAATGATATGCTTGCAACGTGTTAAACCCATGTCGCCAAACGTTTCCATTTGCATCAATTGCACTACCTTCTCCTACATGGTTAAACTCATGGAAGAGAACTCTTTTCTGCTCCAACGTACTGTCAATATTGTAATAAACCGTATTGTGAACAGGATGATACATACCAAGCGCGTGAGATTTAGCATTTTCGATATACGATAATGCATTCGGTGCGACAATCGGATCGACTAATCGCAAATGATTTAAGTCAAATTCAAGTGCTGATTTACTTATCGGAATACCAAATTCTCTTCTAAATAAACCAAATATTCGTTTATGATCCTGATATACTTTTGCTTTTTCACCTTCAAAAAATGCAAACTTCGCTTGACGGTTTCTTAAAAAGTTTTCATACATTACAGTTGATAATGAGGAAATATACACTTTTGTTTGATAAATCCTTTGCGGTACATCGTCCTGCTTATGTTTTTTAAGAACAGGTGAATCTTGGAAAGCATTAACAATTGCCATTTGTTGCGTGTTGGAACCTTCCTCGAGTAATAGCAATAACTCATCTCGTGAAGAGTATAAGATTGCATTTCGCTCAGCTGGAGCACTAGTAGGCAATGCATCTAACTTTTGCAACGTTTTCTGACCATAATACCCATTCCAGGATTCACTCCATCCTAAAGTATCAAGCATAGATGAATCATCTTCAGTTATACTCTTTCGAATCAAAAGATAATCGTCTTGGAGAATATAATTTGCATCTAATAGGTCTCTATTTCTTGAATAGAATGCAGTTAACCGAGCTTTACGCCGAGGAGCAAACATCCCGCCTTCGCTTAAAAGAACATCTTTGGTAACTTTGTGACGTCTTAAGAAGTTTAGCTGATTTAAGTAGGCAATCCGAGTACCGAGATTTTTATATAAGTTCAGTTCCTGAATGCTTACCGAAGATTGTATTGAATCCCCTTTACGATCGACAACAAATTGCAGGAGCTGATTAGTGATTCTAACAACATCTACATAATCTCGCGCTTGTATTACAATTTGATCACCCTCGGTAGAATAAGATTCTTCCCGATGTTCTGAATTAAAATCTACTGTTATACCCAATGTATTAAATATTCCAAAAACTGTAGCCATGGTTTGAGCAGCATCCTGTAAACCATCTTCTTTTAATATACGATCTTCTCTCGCAAGGGTCATACCGAGGAATCGCGCATCTAGTTCTTTCAAATAAGACTGAAGCTCGTTGCGATGAGGAATATCTTGAATATTAGCGATAATATCTCCAAGCACCTGTTCAACCCCAACACGTCCCATTATCTGTTCCAAATTAGCTAAAGCCTCAAGCTCAGAAGCAGTTAATTCACCGGATAAGTAGCGGGAAACAAAAGGATGCTCAAGAATAGTATTTTCTTTAACTGCACCTAACGATATGTAATGCACTACATTCTCTGGCGGAGGACTATACTGTCTTAACAATTGATAATACTCTTCAGAAAGCGAATCTTTTCCGAGTTTAAATACAAATGTTAAACTATTCCGATCATCAGAAGGGATATAATGAATTTCGCTAAAGCGACTGTGCGGAATCACCTGTCTTAGTACCTCTGCATTATGTACTGCAATCTCTAGTTCATGGTGAGAAGCATTCGTCACCGTTTTTCTCATTCCATAGAATTGTTTTAATTGAAAAGCCAAATTATTCCAGTTCTCAGAATCAACATTGGTTCCACTTGGATCAAATGTAAAGCGAAGTCCTTCAATAGTATTTCTAGAGTCGAGTGCATCGATCAGCATAGAAACTATGGTTGAAGAACTGTTCAAATCCTTTACCCATGAAGTTTGATCGTCGTTGTTAAAAAGTCTTTGGTACCGAACATCAATAACACCGTCATTTACTGAGAAATCATAATAAACTTCAGGATGGAGTACTGATTCAATACGAATGCTGGTCTCAGTAGTGACATACCGCAATGCAGTACCATGCTGAGTTACTATTTCGCCCTCCCCAGGATAAAGTACACTCAAAGGAATACCCCTCGCGAAGTATTTCTCACCTGTACTGAATTGTGCTGATTCAAGATTTGCAACTGCAGCTTGCCATTTCGGTAAATCTATATCCCAGTTATAAGGAGTCTGCACTTCGAGTGAGCTTACAACATCAGTCCTACCTGGGTTAGTTTTATCACCATACGCATCACACACAATATCATACAAAGCAGTTTTTGACGGCGGGTGCAGAACATGTGCGTAGATTAAAAATCCAATTGGATCGGTAGGCCAATTAACACGCGTTAATTCTTCAGAATGTAGTGCAAGGAAGTCTGTAAGTGCTTTTTCGTCATAGCCAACAAAGGTAGGGTTAAGATTGCCTCGATCATTAGCAACGTTTTGTGGAATTAGAATTGTCTTCATCCCTCGTTCACTAAGCGCGTGTTTTAAGCCTTCAATCGTCTCCCCGTACTCTTCAATCACGTGTACTAAAAATCCTCGTGCAGCTAGCCTATCTACACCTAAGGAACGGAGGTCATCAAAGATATGTGATGGAGAAGTGTTTGTATCCCATACAGGTTTCTCAGTTATTTTATCTGAAGATTTTAGAATAAGGCTCTGTAATAATTCGTCTGTTTCAAGTTTACTCTTAGTAAGAAGTAGCCCACCTTCTACATCAACTAGATTTATATGTACTATTTGATCCGCAGGAACTCCGGTATACTCTGCGACAACATTCAATAATTCTGCCGAGTATGATTTAAAGTAAATAACATACGCTAGACGCAGTGTGATATTGTCATTAAGTTGGCCAAATTCCTTCAGGCGAGAATTTAGAGTTTCTCGCATTTTCCGCAAACGAATCACCATCACATCTGATGCATTTGCGGTAGCAATATGCTTTTCAAGCATTTGCATTGACATTGTTAGGGCACCAAGAACAGCGGATTTACTGAAAGCATCATTATTTTCAAGTACTTCATAATCTTTGCCATAACGCTCTTTCAGAGCATGCTGAAGTTTTCCAAGCCGTACTCCGTAAGGAACACCATCCTCCTCAGGCACCTGATATCCATACGCCTCTGCTGCCAAGTATTGCCCTGCAATGGCGACAATTGAACGGATATCCAGTTCTATATCACCACCAATAGTTTCAGCTTGAGAAAGGATCGCCGCAACAGGTGTATGTGGATATTCGCCTGCAGGATAAATAGTGACGCCATGCTCTGCGATAAGAGTATCTTTAAGTGTAGGTTCTACAGTTTCGACTAATTCAATCTCTCCACTTGCAAGCATAAACCTGCAAGCAAGATTAAAGTTCTTGTTATCAAGAGCTTGAATAATAACATCCAAATCATCGCCAGCAATTACTTTAAATTCTTGCGCTAACGATTTAAAGTTTTCAAGATACTCTGTGTCGTGAATAGATGAGTTTTCGGTAAATAATCGTAAGTAAGTTTCTATTGATAAGCCTTTTGCAAATAATTCACGAACAAAGGCAATTCGTTCAGGGTTATCAATATTACCACCCTCACTTAAGTGAAGGAATCGGTCAAAACCTGCCTCATCAAATCGAGTTTCGATACCGTTAAGATAATCTTCATGGATATGCGCACTAATTTCGATCGTTGCCTCGCGTAAGGCATTTAGCAATGTGCTAAATCCACCTGTATGCACAGGATAACCGATAGCAGCTTCTAACTCAGGAACGGGAACATAATAATATGCTCCAGCCCGCGAATGAGAATACCATGGCAACCCATCAGGAGCATGCGTAACGAAAAACGTCTGACCTTCCATAAATGCATGACCATATTCATGAAGCATCGCGCGTGTTGCAGACAAATTATCCTGTAAAAGGGAAACGGCGACTTTTCCTTCTTCTACAAATGCCAACCCGCTGACAAGAGTATTAGTGTTATATACGCTTCTAGTTATCTCGTTATCCAATAGTGGATCGAGTAACACAAGCGCAATTCTTCGATCAAGATGATTAGTAAGGGCGGGTAGATCTTCTCTCTGAGAAAAAGCTTCCAACGATTCAAGATAGGCGTCTTCCACTTGATTAACAACCTTATCAAGCGTTTCTGCATGCGCCTGATGTGCTTTCATAACATCATATAATTCAACATCAGATATGCTTTTAATAAGCACTACCGCCGAGTCAACTCGAGTAAAGTGTGATGTATTAGTATTGTTAACCACTACTGCTGCTTGAGCATCTACTGCAGTGAATTGCTTCGAATATAAGCGAATAAAGTCAATTACTGAGAGTTGTTTAGGTACGGTAAATCTTGTGGTAGTCTCAATTAATCGATTCAACAAATATCCTCGAGCAACGTTAAGACGATCGATTCGCTCAGAACTCGTCAACTCAGATTCAAACAGATTAGCACCAAAAACACGTGTAGTAGTATCTAGCGATGTATGCAACTCTTGGATGTTTTCCTGGAAAACTGCAGAGTCCGTACTGACCTCAGTAGGCAAGACAACAGGATCAGCTTCCTTAACAATTAACGACTCTTGGAACGTAAGGATTAAATCAATTGGGAGCATCGGAGATATATGCGCGAGTAACAATGCCGTATCTGCTGCAGTATATGTTAAGAAGAAATCTTCAAGATCCATCTCACTTAAACTTGGAACTGATTCAAACACTTCACGGAATATCTCTTGCTCTGCATTATTTTTATCAATAAAATCTCTAAATTGGACTGCAATAATTTCCGCTTCAGCGCCAAATTTTCCAAATAATGCAATAGGCATTACCTCAAGTCCCTGCTCCTCAGGTGTCACTGAGAGAAGAGCTATACAAAGCGTAGTTTGAGTTGGCGATACTTTCATCGCGCCAAGCATCTGTGCGATCTGTCCATTATTTGCTTGATTGATCTGTTGAGTATGTACCTGAGCTTCCACATACGCAGTCGTTGCTTGCTTTAATGCATCTCGTTCAGACTCAGTAGTCATCGTAAAGAAATTGACTTCTGAACGACGCAATTCACCAGCTGCTACTTTTTCATTTGCCAAATCAATAATTCGTTTTGAATGCATAAAGTCAGACATTAACTGTTCTGCGTGTTCATTGCGGATTGCAATCACATCTATAATCGGCAACTCAGTAACTCCTGCATCAAGCATAATGTGAGCATTCGCAACCGGAACTTTAAGCGCACGTAAATATGAACCAATTAATTTTCCAGTAATAGTTGGATCAAACGCCTTAGCTGCATCATCAATCGTGATTGCAATCTGTGAAGTAGTCTTTTCTGGAAGGCGAACCTCAATTCGTGCTGCGACATCGCCACTTACTCTTACTTCCATTACACGATTCTTTTGAGCATCAGTATATAACACCGAAGTTACGATATTTTTTGCCGAAAGCAATTTAAAACGACGTTCCATTTTATCAAGAACTGAATCTACTTCATCAAGTGCATTACCCCATTCTGGAATAGCTCGACGCCTATTTTTCTCAGCTTCTAAATCAATAGCTCGACCGTTAAGAACTTCTTCGTTAATTTCAGCTGCCTTACGATGCCCTCGGATGAATCGTTCAAGTTGCGAAAGATCTGCGAACTTCTCAGTTACATAACTGCTAATGAAAGTGCGAATAGTTCCCGTAATTGCTTTATGAGTTGCAAAATCCTCAGTCTGGATCAATCTTTGAAGAGCATACAATTTATCTAATGCTTCAGTCATAGCTCTAAATTCAGAGCTATTTGCCATAGTACGATTCAAGGCATCACGGCTTACTCCGTACTGCACAAGTCTTCCAAAGAATGTATTTGGTGCACCAGGAGTAACTCCGAATGGAAGCGGTGCATCATGTGCCAGTTCGTTGTATAACATTCGTATGCTATATTCGGTTGAGATGTTTATTGAACCGTTAACAAGTTCAGTATCGAGTCCAGCAATTGGAGTAGAACTTAAATTGTTCGACTCAATTAGTACAGCGGTATTTGAAACAGCATCAACAAGTGGTTCTCTCTCAATGGGTGATCCAGAAGAACGTACTGAGCTAACTGGTCTACGATCAAATTGAGAACCATCTTCGACGGTAAAAATGAAATCCTGATTTGCAAAATATTCAATCGCCTGTTCCACAATATCTTGTCGGTATAAAGATAAGAGAGATAACAATTCTCCTTGCTTTCCAATAAAGTTCGAATCAATTCTTAAGACACCATTTATCAACGAGATAGCTATATTGAATCGGTTAGATTTTATTTCAAACGATGTCTCATTTTTTAATACCGTCCATAATTCATTTGCGACCGTATAGGTCACATCTTGTTCATTAACCGTCCCATCCACGGAGAACATCGATAACACCGCAATTCTACCTTCAATAATCCCTGTTAACGAATTATCTATATCTTTGTAGGATTCAGCCGTATAATTTCCTTGTTCGATCAACTGCTTTACTTGATTTAATAACTCATTTGCACGGCCGTGATAGCGACCAAGAATGAGCGGAATGTGTTCAGGATTCAATCCCTCATAAATAAATCCTTCCAACTTGCGTGTTTCAAAAATTTCATTAATAGTTCTAATCTCAGTATTTTTTACCATGTCCTGACGAACGTTCTCTGCTATTGAATCCGACATAGTTGCTAGGGTATGGACAGTCTGTAACACTGTTCGCAAATGGTTAGCCTGTCCTAATAAAGTATCTGGCGCATGAATAACCGTCGGTAATTCTACAGATACTAATTCATCAGAAAGCGCAGGTACAAATGGTACACCCAAAACACTCTTTTGAGTTTCATCAAGAGTATATCCAGCAAGCTCATGCATATACTGGGTAACTTCATGAGTTATTGAGATTTTTAAGAATATACCTTCTATTGTTGTTCTATTCTGAAAATGAAGCTTCATTCCTTGAATAAAATAAGGTATGGCTTCATTAACATCTCCGTCAGATTCAATTACAATACCCTTACCACCTTGAGCTACTTGAGCAATAAGTAAGCGACCTGCAGAAGCCCAGACATATTCATTACCATTCGAATTGTGTTCTGGAATAAGCCCTAGTTCTTCAGCTTTTGCATGAATTTCAGAAGTTTCCATTTTTGCAATTGGTGAAAGCGTATCTATTGTGGAGTCAGGACCAAGCTCATCTTCAGCTGCCTGTACTACAGTATTTTCATCAATCTGAGGTGCAATAATATCTCCTGTCAGACCACCCTCTTCTTTAGGCGATAATGTCGGTATTTCCCGATGAGCCAACTGGCTAATATGGTCATCGCCCAAGACAGTAACTTGAATCGATTCCATTTTAAAATACTCGAGCATCTCTTGCGCATTTGCAAATTGATCATAGTCAACATCCAGGGAAATAGAACTAAATCCATGTCGCATTCGTACCTTTACTGATGGGGTAGCAAGCAAAGCCTTCATTGCCATTTCAGGGAGCGAACTTATCTCTCCAGAATTTATTTGAGTTTCTAAAGTATCAATAAATAACTGGTAATTTGTATTTACATAACTACCTTTATTGAGTGTTAGTTCTGTATCAGGATTGCTAAATGTAAGCGGAGTTTCAGTAATCTTAGTACCCCGAGAGTTAAATATTGAAATTGCAGCAGGAAACAACGTATTTAAGCGAAGGCCGCTCACATATCGACCGTATCGTGTATGCGCTTCGATAACGAGACTTGATCCTAATAATATAGCACTAAAGCTAATATGCTCAAGCTCAATATGAGATTCAGGAACACCATTCAAAGTGATATATCTAATCTTCCCTGTTCGACTGTAACCAATCTCACCTTCATACCGTTCATCATTTTCAAGTTGAAATGAATATTTATGCCTCTGGCTATAATATCCATCACTATCACTAATCATGACACTTTGATTAGTAAATGTTGACAACTGTAGTCCAGTGAGTTTTTCGAATGCTTCTGCAGCTTCTGCATCATATAAAGGTCTGCCCTCAGTTTCTGATGCTCCCTGAGCAACTGTTGCTCCACTTTGATCCGGATCACTATCCGGCCTTCGAGGGAGAACGGGAACACTACCATCTAAATCTATATCAGAATCGTCTGGTCGATCCTTACGTTCAAACAATGCAATAACTTCTGCATATGTTTCAGGAGTATGTGCTTTTTCTTTAACCCCCATTTCCCGTAAAGTTCTGCCAGCAATACTATTATCTTTAGCATCACTTAAATAAGCTACTTGCAAGGAAGGGTGTAGTTTGTCAAACGGCACACCAATTCCATACATTGCCATGGTCAGAAGATCCTGCATCATTTGGATCTGTGCAGATTCCCACACCGGACTGGATGGATCATCAAAATCATAAAGCAAATCATCGTAACTGAAATCTACAACACCTAATCGGCCTTCGTCATTTTGTCGAATGTTCTGTGAATTAGCAAAGTCTATAAAAGGAAAGGTGACCGACAACAAATCATCGCAGAACCGATAAAACTCCTCAATAGTAACCTTACTTATGTCAGCATCAGAACCTATATCTGGAACTACCATAATTGCGCGAGTAGTACTATGAGAATAAGCGACCTGTGTAGCTTCACTTCTTTCAGACTTGCTAAGGTATTCTACTGTTCTTTCATATTCAAATTTCGCACGCGCGTGCATTCTTTCAATTGATTGCGGTTTAGAATCAGCGGGATGGAGTGCTGAAACAGTAAGATAGTAATCTGTTCCTGCAATAGTAACTCTGTATACGTGGCGCCCTTTTGAAGATTCTCGTGCAGATATTAATTCAGCTGACTGAGGTAACTCCCCCTGTTCAAGATATGTATTAATAATTGCACTTATTTCGGCTTTTTCAATCACTTCCAGCAGTTGCGCATTTTTTGTTAATTGAGCCTCAAGAAGTAAGTCATGAAGTTTAGATTCGGTATCAGTACTTAAATCAGTAAACAGTATCCGCTTTACATAATCTAAATCATGCTCTACCGCAATATGATGTAACCCAAGCCGTGCAGCAAGTTTACCAGTAAGAGTACGTCGTGCAGCGACTGTACGCATCTGAGCGCGAGTCAGTTGATCTTTATTTTCCACTTCCCTCTGTTTATTTTCCGCACGCAGCTGCTTAATAACATTTTCATAATCATGAAAAATAACACTCTCGATGGGCGCATCTGGACCGGAAAACCATTCTGCTCGCATCGTAGGTATCGGACCAACAGTCGCAGTGAAATATTCTGCTATAGCCAATGCTCCCTTGGTCGCATAGAGCACATCACTGCGTTTTCCACCTTGTTTAGTTTCGATCGAATATTCAAGTGCATGAGTTGTATTTCCATTAGCAGTAGTTGAGACAAGCCGACCGTTTATAACAAATTCAGGATTCGTAAGATCCTTAATTATTACTTCGCTAACATGCTGTGAACCCTGCTCAATTTCCTGAACTGTCACTTGTACCGGATAGGTAACATCAGAATCTGGAGATAACCGAATATCCAAAGTACGGGAATTTTCCTCTGAATCTTTAATGGACTTAAATAGTGCTACAGGAGGGACACCGTTTTCCCAGACATCAAAGTTGGGTGCACCTTCCGAACATAAGGCTTCATTTAATTCTGCGTGATTAATTTTTAATAGCTGTGTAGCAATTTGGTATAATCCTATTCGTAGTTCTTCAATTTCCGACGCATCCCCTACTGCCGAGTTATCTATGATTTTCACCCGTCTTGGATCACCGTGTGGGTAAGCTGGATCAACAATCAATTGTTCAGCAGTAATGTCATCATGTCCAATATTTTTCAAACGTTCCCAGATTCCATTTATATCTGATGCATCAACTGGCCTTTCAGATTCATTAGCACCCGCATCAAGCCAATCAAGCGCCATCATTGCCATCGTATCTCCATTAAATTTAGGAACTACAAAAGCCATTCGACCTTCAGACTCTGATACGACATGGAATATAGAATCTACTTCAGGTGCATTAGTTAATTTAAGATCATTAATGAGGTTAGTTAATTCAATCATACCATCATCAATATGCATCAGAGGATTTTCAGGAAGACGTCCAAATTTAGATATAAATGAAGTATTATCATATATAACAATATATTTACTATTAGCGGCGTCATAATAAACACGTTTTGCAAAATCAGGTTGATTTTCAGATTTTTCTGCGCTAATTCTCTGCCATTCAGGCGGGATTACACCACTTTCCACAACTCTCTGTAGTTCAGCAGAACCTGCTGTATTTGGTCGAGGTGCATATTCAGCAATGACTGTATCAACGTGCTTTCGCAAATCTCGTATGTCAAAATAAGGAGATATTTCCAATTCCAGCGATCCACCAAAAGTTCGTGGTGTAACGTCTCCATGTAAATTTGTCGCAAGATACGATTCATTCAACTCTTCCCATGTACCACCAAACACTTCCTGAGCCGTAGCACGTACGGAATCAAGAGTACCAATTGCGATAAATGCTCGCTTACTTGGATCATGTTGCGGATATGATGCATCGACAATCATGTATAAAGTATCACTGCCTGTATTAATTTCACCTACTGCAATAACATGTCGCATGTGCTGCTTACCAATCGTTGCAACTGGTTCTGCCACAAAAGTCGCGCGAATACCCTGGAATATCAAGGTATTTTCCATACTCTCTAGATGGAATTGATTAAAGAATTCACACATTCCAGCAGAACCTTCTTGGTTATCAAATGTGGATTTCATTCTCATCGCACGATTTTGGAGTTTGTGTGCTTGGGTCAACAAAGCACTAACAACCGGAGAAAGCTCACGATCAGGTGAGTTGCGCTCTACTACAAGCGATTCACTTGAAGAGTCAGATTTTACTAACTCATCAAAATACTCGGCTAATTCACCACCGAATTGCATACCTAAAGCATCGCGTTTGGCAATAACTCGTGGAATGTAATCAGGATATATAGAGGCAAATCGAACAAGCGTAAGTATTTCAGCTATATCAGTTTTAAAGTTCGCCCGCGACCCTGCATTTTTAAAGTCATATCTTTCATTCAATTTTTCAATCGATGATGTGTCCGATAACGTTATCAATCCTTTAAGAATTACAGGTATAGCTCTCTGTGAATGAAGAACCAGCGGTGTTCCTTCCGGCTGAGGAGTTATGAGAAGAATATCATTTTTTAAATCGAGAGAAGCTAATGCTTCTTCGGTCAATGTTATTTCTTTAAATGCATTTGTCACGAGAGTTCGAAGATCAGGCAAATCAGTGCGAGTCACCACAATCTTATACGCAATATCTTGAGTGAATTCATCAAATTTAGCTTCTTCAAAAAGAGGATTTACTTTTTCATCAGCCCAGTTGTGAACTTCGATACGATACCCATGCTGCGCCAATATTTCAAGTAAACCTTCTTTAGCTTTCACGTTTGGAGTATTTGACTCAGTAATAATTAATTTTCCATTAGGAGCAAGAGCCAAAAGGAGTTGAGGAATATATTCTTCAAGGTGATAAGTATCCTCCCAACCATATAAATGAAGATTAGAAATTTGTATCTCGTCAAATTGCGCGGAAGGATGTTGCTCAAGGAATAGGCCTATCCCTTTATGATGAAACGTAAAATCATTGCCGTAAGTAAGTGCCAGTTTCAAAGCATTCATCTGATACTCTTTATCGTTAATATCGACAGCAACAATTTGTCCATCAAGAATAGTAGCATTATAGCTCGAAAGCGGGCTAAGCCCCCTTAAATCGCTCCCTGGACCAACAAGTAGTGTCTTTTTATCAGACTGTGGCCGTACTTCTGTAAAGTAAAGTGAGCGAACCTCAGGAGAGGAAAGTGCATCTCGAGCTTTCTCATGCAAAATATCGCCTGAAGGAATTGCATTTAAATTAAGCTGTAACTGACGAAGTACGGTGAGCGCAACCGCTCCTTCAGTTTGTTTAAATTTCTCGGTATCAGATAAGAAGGCTAATTGACGATTAATATGTCGTCGAGCCTCTTTTACACTATTTCTCCCATTAGATTCAATCGATTCACCTAAAGCACTTCCCTGAAGGCTTAATAAGTCTTCAATTTGAGCAAGAATCCGTTGTGCTTCCGCATCGTTTCGATCAAGGAACATTCGATGTAAATTAATAAACCCTAACAATTGGGTATCAACAGAGCCACTCTGCATCAAGTCTCGTGCCTTGTGTACATCCTGTTCAGCAATTGAAGGAGAAACACTATCTTTATATCTGCGCAAATAGTCTATAAATAATGGTCTAGTATCTTCCTGCATATAAATCTGTGATGTTTCAGTAGTAGAGACAGGTAGTACTCCACCAAAAAGTGAAGTGTCATTATAGAGTCTAAATAACTCTCCGAATTCCGTAGTTAAATGTCCCCAAGCATACAGCACATCGTCTGATTTGCCTCGAGAACAAAGATTATCTATTGCCCATTCGCGACCACTTTCATCTTGACGCCCGCCAAGCGGTATATGCGATTCCAATAAATCAACAATTAAGATACCGGCTTCACGATTTTTTTGGATAGCTAGATCCAAAAGGATAGAAAAAAGATGTTCCTTATCCCAATCACTAATAACCTCTCTCCAATCTATATTTTGACCAAGAAATCCTAATCGAAACTCTGCTTGATCAGCTGCAATGATAATTGAGATAATACGATCGTGAATGTCCGGTGTTGCGTCATTTATTGCATTTTCTATCGCTTTTATTGAGGATACAAAGGCTGCCGTACTTCCTGGCTGTGCTTCACGTACTTGAGAGGATTTCCATACTTCAACAGGAGTATCTTTTGTAATGAAACTTTTATCCTGTAGATGATCAACGAGCGTCGAAACGAGGAAATATTCTACTGCTCTGGTGCGTGAAACACTCGACGAACTGGTATGCATAAAACGTTCGAGCGTATCGTGAACTGACTCAGATATATCACTTAGTGGATCCTTATCGAGCAATCGCTCACCCAAATCATCCCGACGATAGTGCGAACTGTTACGTTGAACTTCAGTGATAACTAGAGAACCTTCTGGAGTAATTCTGTATGCAACATGTCCTACGAGTACTTCTTTCCCTGGAGAATGGCCAGGAACAAACATATACAGTCTACTCTCATTATTTGAATTTGTAGCTTCACGTAGTTCAAAGAAGAGTTGTTGATTACCAATCTTAAGCGAAAAGTCTGCGCCATATTCAATCTCTAATACTCTTTGATGATTATCTTCGACACTAAGTATTAAAGATCGAGTTCTCTCTTCGAGAAGTTGCCTATCAGGAAGAGCACTTGTTTCCGTTCCAGTTCCAAAATACTGTATTGTTCCATTTATAACTGTCGCATTAAAAATTTCCGGCTCAGTCTCTGAATCGATTGAGATAAAGCCCAATCTACCAGCTGAATATGAAATAACTATATTAAATTCTTCCTCATCAACAATCAAAATATACTCATAATCCTTTATATTAGAATCCGCCTCAGCGACAGTATGGCTATATTTTAGCTCAAAATCTGAATTGCCAAGCAAAGACGCAATAACCTGACGAGATTGTTGTATTTTTGATTCATCCTCGCTACTTTCATTTTCAGATTCAGTTAAGTTCGGCGAAGTTGGTCCTGATCCGCCACCTGAAATCGGTGGGGTTTTATTAGGATCTTTTGGAATTGGCAGGCCCGAGGAACCAGGCTCATCTTCTCCACTTTCAAAATATCGTTTTAATTCAGGTATAGCATTCAGGCGTTGATACACTGTTGACTCAGGAGTATGCCCAAATAATCGAATTGCTTCAGTAACTAAAGTTCCAAGCTCATCTGATGTAAAAGAACCTGTAGTAAACAGCACGCCAGCCATATTAAGCGTTGCCCAGCCACCACCAGGATTAGTCCGATTTGAAGCTTCAAATTCAGTTACCCCATCATTATGCATATAGTCCCATGCCGATTCGTAATATTCCCGATGTTCCGGCAAAACATGTGCAATTTGTTCAGGTGTGAGAACAAGGATATCTCTTCGTAAAGCTTGTCGCCACTCATCAGATATTGGCATGCGGATAACAATCTGAGCTCCAGTAGTATAGGGAGCTTCCGTCATCATCTTAAAACTATTGAATTCAAAGCCTACGGTAGATTGATCAGTTTTAAATCGATCCGACAATTGTATACGAGTAAGAGCAAGTCCTTCTCCACCAGAACCTTTTGTGCTGGAAATATGATCACCTGCAATGAGTAACTTTACTTGTTGTGGAGTAAAACCATGTCCATTATCTGAAATCGTAAGATTCACACGAGCAGCAACTATTTCCACTTTAAAGCTAATTTCAGTTGCTCCTGCCTGAACCGAATTATTTATCAATTCATCAAAAGTCGCAGTAAGTGCGTTAATCGGACTATTTTCTACTATAACGCCAGGTTGCTCAAGGAATCGAGCCACCTGCTTAGCCACTGTCTCGACTGCAATCATTTGCAATGATTCACCTGATACTACTATTTCAACGGTTTTACCATCAATATTTTTTGTTAATGAAATTCCGTCACCAAGATCAGTAATTTCAGGTAATGAAGCCATACCGCTTAGTTTCTCGACCTGCCTACGTAATTCCGAATCATCAATCATATTGACATCAATCGATGCAAGCAATTGAGTATTTCCGGTTTGTTGAGCTTCCATAATAAGCGCACGAACTTTTTCAGCGGTGTTAGTACTTAAATCCTCATATGTCACCATTTTCATGGTTGGAGAATCATGTTCTACACGAACACTAAGCATTCCTAAACCAGTGGTAATAGAATTGATCCAGCTGCTTCGTGCAGCCATAATTTGAATTAATTCAGGTGACCACATAGATTCGCCACGTTGACGTCGATGTTCATTTTCAGCTTTGATCTGCGCTAGTGAAATCTCAAATTCATTAAAGTGATCACTAGACAAAAGTTCAATATTATTTGAGTTATAGTTAATCCATTTTTCTCGTATGCTATGTATTTCAATTTTGGATACTTGAGTAAAATAAGTAATAATTGAACGAGAAACATGAGCCGCAAATAACACTTCACTTCGATCATCGCCTATTTGAGTACGTCGAGTAAATTCAATTTCATCACCAATTACAGTTCCCGATACGGCAAATAGTTTATTTCTTAAATCCGTAACGAACACGCCCGATTCAAGAACAACAATTTGGACAGGGAATGTCTTTTGAGATTCTTCATTTAATTTGACGTTTACCGTCACTGTCCTTCCCTGAATCTTTGCAACTTGTTCAAAAAGATCTTTTGGAGGCACACCATTTTCCCAAACTTGAGTCATGACATCATCACTTTCAATGCCAAGTAATTGATTTACTGACGCAATTTTCCCTTCGGCAATTAACTCTTCTCGCGGTCGAACAACTAACGCTTCAAGATCAGGATCAATCATCAAAAGTCCCTTGAGTTGCCCCCATTGTCTCGTAAGTGTATTTAGTATTGGATGAGGACGGAATTCTCCGTTATCAAGTGACACACGCAACTGATCTGCGGTAATCGATCCGTGCTGAACCAATTTATCGTATATCTGAGTGGTTATTTCAAGAAAAATTGATTGCGAGGATCGAACAGGCAACACAATTGAATCATCTAGTGAATGGAGAGTTTCATCAAGGACGGCATTAATAAGTTCGATTTCAAGTGGAGATATTACAGAAGTAGCGCCAGGCTCAAATGGGTCAATAGCCAATACGCCTATAGCTTGTGAGGCAAAGTGACTAAATTCACGAATAGTTGCAATTACATTAGGATCAGTAATTGTTCCATCTTCAATAGCTAATTTGCTATATCCAGACAATATAGTGGAATAAAGATTGAACACTTTCAAGCGGCGAGCATCAACATCGCTATGAACTATCGCTTCAGGGATTTCATCACTCCACTCGTATCGGAGAATTTTTAGACGCTCAATGTTTTGCTCATGAATAGACTCATAGGCAAAAATGCGCAGTGAATCAATAGCATCAAAAATTTCTTTTTGTAACCTTACTTGTGATACTGGAGATAGTTGATCTCGGAGCTTTGCAGCATTGATTCCGCTAATTTTGTTCTCTAAATGTGAACTAAGTGAACCGTAGGCAGTAGCCACACTGAATACCGACTGAATCTGCTCTGAAGTAAATCCGTATTGCTCTCCATAAAACTCCAGTAAAGAAGGTACAGATTCTCTTTTTTGTAATGCATCAATAAGAGGCTGATAAATACTCTTTCGCAATTCATCGGCATTATTCGATTCAGGAGCACCAGGAATTTTTTTAGCGAGTTCAGGAAGAATGTATTTATTAAATTTTTCAGGGTTATATGCTTGATACTCAGCACCATGTCGGACATGTAGTGCAGCTAATAATCTTTCGATAACATCATTCCCTCGATCGATATCTTGTTGAGTGGTAGTTCTCGCTTCACTTCCATCTATACTTCGGCGAATTTTATAATCTTCTTTTAGGAATTTATTGAAGTCATTAATTAACGGGATCAAATCGGGGTCGGTAACTATTCCATTATGAACAGCCATACTTAATTCGTTTCTCAAAGCAACGAACCACATAGCCCTAACTTTATATCTATTATCAGTACTTGTACTATGTTTTATTTCTTGAGTAGTTTCATCCTTCCAGAGGGCTTTCAAATTTCTCAACTCCGCAGCTAATTGATCGAACGAGTTTTCATAAGAACGAACAATAAGCGTTTCGTTTATAGCTCTGCCCATCTCACGTAATGTATGAATTGTGCTATCATCTCTACTCTTCAAGTATCTATCCAATTCACGGTTAACCTGAATAGATTGCTCAGTTAAGAAATCAAATACAGTCTGGTTTGGGTTAACTTGAGTATTGAGTACAAAAACAACTTCTTCGAGAGTAAGATCAAATCGGGAAGAAGTATAATATTCTTCAGGCGACGGCAACCGTGCATCACCGAATTGGTCTGTAAAGGAAATAACGGCTTCTATTTTCGATAAATTATTATTATATTCCATCACTAGCCACTGACGTATTTTCTCTGGGGTCGTAATCCATTGAGGCAGACGAGTAGTAACAGATCCTGTATTAATACGTTCCGCAATCTCTCGTAAACGTAGTTCATCATCATATTCAGTCTTCCATCCGGGAGCATGATCAAGAGGCAAACCTGCAACTACAAACCCTAACTCTTTAATTTTTCTGCTAAATTCAATCACTCGAGTCGGATCAACAGAAATATCCTCATTTCCGAAAACGATAACAGCTTGACGAAGTGATTCGTGCAAATCCCTGTTTCCAAGTATTTCATTCCAATGTTTAGGTAAAGTATTAGTATCCCGTTGAATATAGCCAAGTGCTAGCCATATGTTAAAGCGATGAAAATGACTACCCCATCTCCATGGGTCTATTTCATTGATCTGGTCAATAGACATCCCTAATCCTTCTTCCAAATAATGAGTTATTTTCTCGATTTCGGCATCACGAGCTCGCTCATATACAATACTCTGCAACTCCCCTGCCGCCTGTCCACCCAAGTCAAATTCAGCAAGAATAGCGGGAGAAACCAATAGACTTATTAATGCATCAGAGAAAGTAACGAATTCTTTAATATCACCAGGCTTAAGTATTGGATTCTGGAGTATCCCACCAACAATTGTTCTTCTAGTCGACACGTTCGCCATCACCTGAGAAATAATATCGGTGATTACGCGTGGATGTCCGCCAGAAACACGATACAGCTCAGCAATAAATGCCTCCTCAATAGTGACATTATTCAAGGAACGATTTAAACTAAGGAAGGCAGCTGTTTCCTTCTCCGTAAATGGACGTATTGTAATATCATAGGCTGATTCGATTGTATGGGTGAGCGTGAGACTACTCGGTGGAGTGGGAATCAACACGAAAGTAGCTTGCGAAACATGAGCAAATCGTGCAATCATTTCAGGAAATCTCAGATCATTTGTAACCGCAACTGCTTCATCAAAAATGACAGCAAATGGAGTTGTAATCTGCGATTGAAGGAACTGTAACGCATCCAACCCTGATTTTTCAAATGCATCATGTATCTCGTCATAGTTTTGACCGGTATGGTCAGATATAAACCCTATAATTGATTCTAGACCAAATCGTCGGGTAAATTCAGCCTGAGGATGTTCTTCGCCATAATACATCTCAACGCCAACATCAATATATATAGTTGAGTCTGTATTAAAACCTATCTGTTCAATTGCCTTTCGTGCAGTTGTTGTTTTGCCTGAACCATTTGAGCCAGTAATTACTACAGTCTTACCCGCGCGCGCGGCTGTGGTGGCTTCATTAATTTGATCACCGAGTAGTTCTCCAATATACTGCCATTCATCTTTATCTCGTACATTAGGGAGCGAGATAATAATTGGACTTTCGCCTTCGCGCGCCTC
Organism: bacterium; assembly: GCA_030855825.1. Lineage (GTDB taxonomy): Bacteria > Patescibacteriota > Microgenomatia > JALYQM01 > JALYQM01 > JALYQM01. Next base: position 23,877 of record JALYQM010000008.1, on the reverse strand, counting down.
TGGATCAAATCCAGTTTCTGTCGCAGTTATAGTTAGTGCGTTTATGAGAGTTTTACGATTAAATATAGTCGCCTCCTCTAAAACATCTACTACAAGAGCGGAATTATATATCTTGAAAAGCGGAGCGAGTAATGGTGTATTATTTCGGATCTGTTCTTTTAACCCCGGTCTAATTCTTCGACCTCGGGGAATGGTAGGAAAAAAGACATCATGCAACGGACCACCCTCTTCTATCAGTTGCGCAATCTCACCGCGGATTTCACTTCTAACAGCTGCTTCTAACTTTTCAAATGCTAGATCCTGAATATTTTCAAGAACATCACCATATTCAGTTAGATAGATAAAACGTGCTAAGTCACGCCCTTTAATATCACCATTTTCATCAATAAACTGTTCAACATTAACGACAGCTCTATTTGGACTAAGATGTCTAGACAAATTTCGCTCAACCTCAGTTCTCGATTCAGAAATTCGCTGCTCTAAAAGCATGTCTATTCTAAATTCTGCAGCTAAGGACTTAACTAACTGAGTCTTTTCGGTGAGTGTTATCTCTCCATCAAAGCCACCAAGATAATCTCTATCAATTAAGAACAACTGTCCTTGATTGTTTATTACAATATTAGACCTCAATAGATCAGGATGTTCAAAATTTGGACTGGAAATAAGAAAGAGAAATTCAGGTAAATGTTCGCGTACCTTAGAAATAAGGTCCTCAGGAATTCCTCCAAAAGGAAGTGCTATATGTCCTGGTTCCAGTGTAAACTCACCTAAGTTAGGCATTACAACAAAATGAACATTTGGTTGTTTTTGACTAGACACGGAAAAAATCTGGCTAGATTCTAATTCCCTTCCAAGAATCTCTAGATCACGCTTATATCCAGTAACTTCTTTTTCAATGCGTAACAAAAACTCATCGTTACTAATTCCTGCATGCTCTGGCAATCTAGAATAATCATGAGCTATGACAAAATAGTCACCAACTTGAAACACCCGTCGTTCCATATTTCCATGAGATACTTCTGTCCAAGACGCTGGAACATCCTCAAGCGATTCAACATTCTCTGCTTCTCTCACAATTTGATGTTCACCCCCGTCAGTAATTGGAGGTGTACTATTAGGAGGAGGTGTTTTAAGCGGATTCGCTCCAGATTCATCTTCGCCACCTAATACACGTTCAATTTCTTGGCGTAATAAATCATACTCCGTTATGTCGGTAACACCTGAATTGATAAGTTCTTTAAATGAATCTATCAAGCCGCTCAGCTGATCAAATAACTCTTCTCCAAGCGAATCTCGCATCACTTCTCGCATTATTTGGTGATTCATTAGATCTTGAATAGATTTAAGAGGAAATGTATTGTTTCCTAACTGAACATCATCAACTATTTGTTGTGAAGTGTACTGAGTTAAATTGTTTGCAGTTAATTTTTCGAAATAACGTGGTTCAGTGTTACGTACGTGTTCAACAATCAGTTCAATACTACTCTCTCGAGCTTCCTTGTGAGATAGTATGAGATGTTCACTTGTAAGTGTTTCATTTTTCCATTGAGTGTATAAATCCTCAGATATCGATGTAAGCCTATCAAATAATTCAGGCTGTAAAGAAATAATATGATCTATAATACTTATAGGAATTTTCCAGTTCTCTACCCATCTCTGAAGAGGCGTATCGATTCGCGTAATAAGCGAACGTAAGTATGCATCGTCTTCAGCTAATTGAGTCCACATTACGGGAATACTATTACCCACCCAATCAAACAAATAGTTAGTTAAATCAATTCGCAGCTCACCTTCGGATGTAATATCCTCACCGCGAGTAATAGTTTTTTGTTCAGCTTCAGTTAAAGGATAAAAATATACCCATGGAGTTTCTACATCACGTCTCCACTTTCTAGAAGACTCTGTTTCATTACTGTAACCACCAACTTGTTCCTGAGCTGAACTATTAGCAATCGAATTAACTATTTTAATAGTATCCAGTGCATATTCTGTCGTAAGAATAAATGATGCATTAGAAAGGTTAGTATTTATCTCGGTAATAATAGCTGCTAATTTTTCACTTATATCAGGGCGAAGTATCTGTGCTGCAATTCCTTCTGGAATTTTATATGTATTGACAAACCAAGACTCAAAAGTAGCGATAGTCCCTATACCGTGTGAAGATTCCATTTCAACAAACATTGCTCCACCTTGCAGCAACCCTATTTGAAGTCTAATCCACTCATCAAGAACTTGCTCTGTTATTAGTACTTCGTTTCGTGAAGCGGTATACACAACACTCCCAGTCGAAGGCGGAATATCTTTCGCTTCCTCAGGTGTGATTGAAAAGACCTTAAATGCATTTTCAGGTACTTCTTTTTTTCCAGCCAGTGCAACCAATCCATGCTGAATGGCTTGAACTCGAGTACTAATAGGTAGTGAATCAAGTAAATGGGTATCAATTTGACCAGGATCTCCAGTCTCAACAAACACTTCATAAAGCCTATCTGCTTCACGATAGAGAGCAAGCATATTTTCAGAAGTAGCCTGATTAGTTGAGGTTAAATCACTTTGAACACGTAATATAGCATTGAGTGGTATTAGAAGTTGAGGATAATCTTTAAATATTCTTTCTATCTCAACTTTTGATCGTGGATTCAAATCACCAGATGATGAATATTCCAAGAGTGTTTTGCTATACTGTTCAAAATATTCAGAAAGACTTAAAAGATATTCTTGCTCATCTGAATAGAAACTATTTTGGATACCAGAGATTACTTTTCTTCCAGCAAGGTTATGATTATACCATTCGTGCCGTAATACCTGAGTATATTCACGTCGCTGTTGTTTTTCAGACTCTTGAATCGCTTCTTCCAGAGATATTTCAATATATCCATTATCTTCAATAAACGTACCCATTTCACGACCTAAGTCCCCCGAGAAAACGACTCCCATTTTATTTGCAATGGATAACGCATGATGATAATTTTTATTCTGCTTTGCAAGCGAGAGTTCAACGCTCGATCCATATGAACGTTGTAAGTACCATAACAAATGCAATGCATTATCATTAAAATCGATAATAGTATCATCATTTGGAACTTCGGTGAGTATAAAGTCACCGCGTCGCAACCCAACAAGGAATCGGTCAAAATGAGATATTGTTTGATATGGTTTATCAGCTAGAGTTATAAAACGGCTACTCAGATTCTGAGCCTTAATCGCTTCAGACGTTAAATCAACGCGAAGCGGCATCGAATCGGTAAATTCTTTAGTTCGTGTCACCATATCAGCAATTTTAGCATCGGTTTTACCTGCGAAATCAAGTTGGTGTTGCTGAATCGCATAAAAACGAAGAGAAGGAGTAAAGGTTAGGGCATCGAATTCCGAAAGAAATTCATTCGATAGCGGGGACACTGCTTTCGTGTGTTCCCACTCTCGAGCAATTCGGTACGCTTCATCTGCAACCAACTGTAACTTTCTAGAAATCAAAATACTTTCAGGATCAATATCAGCAGTGATTAATTCTTGAACGAGCTCACCTTGCAGCCGTATCAAAGCATCAAACACAGGTAAGACAGGTGCAAGTTCAGGTAGTTCAAGCATAGTATTAATAGCATCCTCAACTGATGTAGCGCGCTTTCCATAGTTAATTTCTCTTTCAATGTATGTTTGACTAAAAACCAACAATTCTCCATTTGGATAAACAATCTGATCACGCAAGCGCTGATCAGTAAAATCAGGTATTCTAAAAACTGGATTCATTCCAAGGAGCTCGTTTGGCCAGTCGCCAGCCAACTCATATTTTCCATTCGAAGATGATACATGAATAAAGGTGCCTTTTTCATGAACTAAAGACTGAATAGCATCACGTACCTTCCAAACAGTGTTGTCACTATCATTAAAATAGACCCGTACTGGTCCTGCTGGAAGTGATGTTCCCGCAAGATTATTAATCTGCTTAGCATCAGGAGCAAAGAAATAAAATCCTTGACGAGATCCCTTTTCATTTTGATACTCAACAATATATGCACGCTGAGAAGAATCGGCTTCATTTATATACTCATAAACTCTATTCAGCCCCATAGCATGGGCTACATCCCATTGCTCATAGACAAGTGCGGTAAGTAACAATTCCTCTACAGTTGCTGGGGAAATCTGACCGGTTAAGCCCTCAGTCTTTAATTTTCGAGCATCAATATCCAATGCTTTATAATGCGCACGAATGGCAGAAATTGGTTGACGATACAATTTCTCAAGATCACTCTGAGTAATACCTGCACGAATTAATTCTTCAAGAACTTTCTTATGAGGCAATTCGCGTGATGGCTCGTTTTCATCAGAAAGTCCTTCTAAAATTTCAGGAGGTTTTTTACCACCATTACCATCACCTGTACCTCCACTGAGAACTGTTTGAGTGGTCTCAGAACTCGAATCATTAAGTAATGTAATCACCCTCGGAAGCCCACTTAAATCGATACCATTACCCATGACAATAAAATGGGTTTCATAAACAGAGTCATTCGCTGAGATACGAGACGACGAAAAACCGTGATGTGTAGGTGAAGCTAAAACTCCTGCAGTAACCTCTTCAATATCCGATCCTCCAAGCCCATGAAGAATATCACCCACATACAAACCACCAGCTACAAGTGGAAGAGTAATAATAGTATTGGCAATTTGCAATAATTCTCTATCATTAGCCAAACTTTCCCAACCACGAAGCATATGCGCAACCGCAACCTGTACACCTACATCATTCATCTCCCAATCTAAGTGATTCGCAATAATACGGCGAATTTGACCCGGTAAGTGTGGATCAATGACATTGCCTTCAAGTTCGTATACACCAAGTTCATGATCATCTTCATGAAATTTATTAAGACCAACAGCTATCCCAACAAACTTCGCCTGATTATTCTTAGAATGTACAGCTTCAGCAACTTCTTTTATAAAGGTATGATCAGCGCCGTAATCAACAAAAGCAACATATCCTTGTTCTTTTTCAATGCCAAGTAACATGTCGACAAAAGCATCAAGAACATCGGATTCATTCTTGGGAACTTCACGCCCTGCGGCTTGTAAAGCAACCGCCATATTTCGGACGTAAAGAGTAGAGGAAGATTGATACGTATTCCAATAAGGATCATCTTCTTCTATAATCGCCTCTTCACCATGATCATAGGAGATTTGTTCCAAAGCTTCTTCATAACGCTGTTGCAATTCTGGATCATTAATTCGTAATTTAAAATCAGTTCCTTCAGGAGTTAGCGAATAAGCAGGAGTTACGTCACGCTCATCAACGATAGCTTCAGCACTCCCTAGCTCAACAATTTCATTCACTTCATCAAGACCAGAGACAACACCATTTTCAAACACGTCTAGGAATGGTGCAAGCGCTACGTTTTTATCAGGAAGTCCTCCAGAAATTTCAGGAGAATAACGTTCCGCTGCAGTTTGATGGGTAGCATAAAATCGTGAAACCTCATTGTAGGCCTCGCCACTACCATCAAGTACTCGCAGGGATATTGGAACAAAATCAATTCCTGTTCCAGCCAAATCTCTCCGTAACGTCGCAGCATACGCTTCCTCAGTAAAACCGAAAGTCGACATATGAGCAGTTAAATCATCATGAACAAGAGTACCTCCACTCGCTAGATTAAGTGACATGAGCGTATGGCACAAAGAAATTAGATCTAGATTTTCCTCAATAGAAGCAAATCCTGCAATTAAACGTGATACCGCCACAGATACACCTTTGTATTCAACCCCTTGTGCTTGCAGTAATTCTTTAAATGCTTGATCTACAACAGTAGGAAGCTGAGGATCAAGTAAATCATGACCCAAAACAGTGATATGCTCTTCATTTTTCTGGCCTTGCGTAACTTCCTCTGTTCGATGATCTACAAGCCCAACTGCCACAGCCGCGAATTTTGCATCAGGATGCAATTCTTTCATTGCATTTGCTAAGTCCTTAATAAATGCCTCGCTAGAACCATAATCTGCAAATGCAATATATCCATCCCGCGCATATATAGTTTCATAGAGAAAATCAGCAAAATCATTCAGGCTATAAAGTCTGTTTTCTTCAATTGGGAAGCCGTACTGTTGCATTACTGCCCTGCCTAAACCATCATAATCATCTACCCAACTGCTTCCATATACACCCCAAAGATCATTTGGCCCTAATTTTTCCTGCTCACGAAGATCATCATTCATCGCGCGCGCGAATTCTGGTGAAAATTGCGACACCTTTCCGGTTTCATTAAAGTCCTTCTCAATACGCGCGGCTTCAAGATAAATCGCTCGGAAACGATTAAGATAAGATTTACTACCAGCTACTGGTTCAGTTGACATAAATTCATCAACCAATCTAAGTTGTAACTGCATTAACGCTTCCAGGGGAACAAGCACGTCTTTAAGCACTTTTAGTTCTGGTAACCCTTCTTCAGCTTCTGCTTCTGTAGCAATTCGTTTATATCGATGAATTTGACGCTGTATATACGTATCGTTGGGTACAGTTTCCATTTCACTGAAGAAAACCTTAGCCATACGTACATCGTCATACCCTTCAGGAATATCTCCTAAAACCGCCCCAAGGAAATCACTGCCAACCCAATCGGCTAACTGTATCCTCGAGTTCGGAACATATTTAGGATTCTCAGGTAATCCACCAGAAATATTAGGAGGAATTTCTCTATCACTGACTAGCTCAAGCCCATGCTCTTTTGCACGACTATTAACAAACTCAATTGCTTTTTCTGTTAAATCAGCGCTATTTAACGCTTCTGCAGCCGAAATTGAAGCAAGAGATACAAGAAAATCTTTACCGAAGAGTCCATCTACACGGCCAATTAACTGGCCAAAAGCAGAATCCGCTGGCATTATAGAAGTTCCATCAGACTGTAATTCTCCGCGTTCAAAAAATGCCTGCCACAGCAAATTTACGATATCTTGCCTATCGGTTAAAGGTACTACTTCTAACCACGCTTCATGAACTGGAGTAAGAAATTGATATTGAGAAGTATTTCTAAGTGTTTCAATAAATTCCGCTGGTTCAACAATAAGCGTACCATTCCGAACCGATTCAGCAAAAACACTATTGATAAATTCAAGGAACGAAGTATTTGAATTAAACGGTGTCTGATCAAATGTTACACTCGTTACAACTCCATCAATATCAGTTTCAACTGATATAAGCCTACCTTCTGCATATATATGTCCTTGTTCATGAGCATGACCTAATAATCTTAGTTCTTCAGATTCATTTCTATCTATATAATAGTGCCTGTTATTCACATCAGCCAAACCAAGACCACTTCCATTAAGAACCCATGGATCCGGAAGTGCAGCATCTATTTCCATAACTTCAACTGCATGCAAAATCGCATCTCGATCAGATTGACCAATTACAGAATCAGGCGCGGATGCAATAACATCGGCTAACTTTTCTCGAGTCGTTAATCTTTCTTCATCAATTCTTTGTTGAAAAGCTTCATCGACTTCAGCGGTAATCTCTACATGACGTCTCAAGAATTTTTCGTAAATATCTAGATTAGTTTCTAGAGAGTTGAGAACGTCGTCACTAACTAAAAGGCGTAAAAGAGTTGCTAAGTCATCATATTGCGAAGGATGAGAAAGATACTCGGTTGCATTCAGCACCACAGTAGGATCATCCTCCTCTGCGGACGCAACCAACCGGTGTGCAAGTAATACCGCAACACCAGAATTATCTGCTAAAAAGCTGAAAAATTCATTCCGTACGGTATAATCATACGTCGATCCATTACTATTATAGTTATTCAGTTGAAATTCAAAGAAGGAATCTTCTAGTAAAATTGTCTTCTCATCTTGATCTATCTCAGCATCAAGTCGCGCTATAGTCTCAGAACCAAAAACTCCAGAATGTTCAGCACGAGTAACTGGGGTAGATAAAAATTCGTCAACTGTTTTAGGGGCTTCTGCTAAGTAACGCCGTTCAATCTCATTAATAATTTCTTCAGTAATAACTGAAGTATCAATTTCAACCGTAGTATTAGTCTCAGAAGAAATCTGATTAGCATGTAGGCGCAGATATTCTTGAGCATCATCAACGGTCATCTTTCCCTGAGCACGTGATTCATAAAGAATATCGTATAGTGAGCATTGCCCCTGTCCAAAGACTATAGGAAGATTTTTTTCGTAAAATCCTTCAGGAATCACGTCTTCACTATCTTTCCTCGCATAATAACTGTCAATAGCGTGTGATCGTCGTTCTTGCATTTCTACTTGATAGTAAGCAAGTGCTTGAAAAAATTTCTCACCTTTTTCAGTAAACTCAAAAAGTAATCGACGGGAGTCTTCAGTATCTACACGGTGAGTTAAAAGACCGTGTTTTTCAAACTCGTGCAGAGACTCACCAATATCACTCGGATTAGTACTCATACCTCTTTTACGATAATTTGTACCACCGTATACTTCTTGAAAAATTCCTCTGACTCGAGTGGCAACCTCATAAGCATGTAACGGTCCATCTGCTAAAGTAATAAAAATTGATAATGTTCTGTTTCCAAACATCACATCAGCCTGCATATCTACTTCATCAAATATGGCGTATGCTTCAGGTTGTGTGTATCGCTTAAATTCATCATGAAGCGTTGGTTGAGTATTCGTTACAACATCGGAAACGAGACGGCTCAATCTTCCAGTTTCCCCAGCCAAAACTTCTCTTCCTTTAGCGGTTAGTGTGTAATATTTTCTACGGGAATCATTTTTCGCATCAGTAGGAGATTTGAATGACGCAACAATCAAACCTGCATCCAAGAAGTCTTCCAATGCTCGATATATTCCTGCTGCATCAAACTGCAATAAACCACTAGTAAGCTCTCCAGCCGTTTGCATTATTTTATAACCATGCGATTGCCCAGCAGTTAGTGCAAGTAAAAGCGGATAACGCAAAGGAGTCAGCAATGAAGTAGGTTCAGTCTCTAAAGTAACTGATGAAACATCAACTCCTAATTCAACGGCATTATCTACAAGGCGTTGAATCCTTTGTGTTTCTGCATCAACAAGTTTATTACCTTCATCAGTTAATTTATAGTAAACCCGTGCTCTACTACCTTTAGTGTTTTCAGATGATGGTACCGTTTCTACTATTCCCCGCTCCTCAAGAATACGAGCAATCCTGGAAATACCACTAGCTTTAGTATTAGCAGCACCTTCGGAAAGAAGATTTATATCCGTAGCCATGGCATAACTATACGAAGAGCCATTACGCAATGTACGCAGCAACAAATATTCTAGTGGAGCAAGAGGCCAATATGATGGAGAAGATTGTTCAGTTTCTTGGGAATCAGTTATTTTTCGGGGAGCCTTCCCCTTTGCACTATCTTCTAAATCTTCATCTGAAAGCTCGGAAGCGCTAAGTATTTCACCTTCTTCGGTATCAGGCAATCCATCACTTATTTCGGGAGCATTGGCCTGCTGAATATCTCTTATGACTACAACGCCATTAATAAACTGAACCTTCTCCCCTGCTCCAAAATTATCAAGCATTACATTAAGAGAGGTTAAGAGAGGCGATTTTGAGACACTTTCCAGCGCGGCAGATTCTGTAACTCCTGGAGCGCAGACAAATTCCACTAGTTCAGCCAGATAAGGATGCGTAATCTCAACAGATTTTATTTTAATATTGTTATTAGCAAGGTATTCAAGATAATCCTGCACCATAACCGGCGCATTAGTAACGTATGGTAAAGTTACATAATCGATGTTGAGTATTCCATTCTCAACCTTAAAAGACACATATCCTTTGTCGCCACCGAAATCGATTCTAAACGCAGTGCCATCAAAAGTGTAATAGGTATCATGTCCGTAATAATCAGTGTACGAAACCGGATCTAAAGATATTTCAAGTTTAGAAAAATCAACTATCCGGTAATTAATCGACTCAATTGGCTCTTCCTCAGGAATGATATATCCTCTTTCGCGACAAGCGGTATCTACAACAGCAACTGCACGAGTATACATCTCTTCATTATAAGTGGCATTCATGTCGAGCACTTTATTCAAATCACTTATGAAATGTTCAGCAAAGTAATCCGCAAATAATTGTTGAACGGTATTATTTCTATGCTCGAAATTGGCAGGATATGGCCAGGGAGTATCTTCAAAATATGCTTCATATAAGTTCTTAATAAATAGTTGCTGAGTTTCCCCATCTAAGGCTTTAAGCGCTCTGGCATAAACTGAAGTAAAAAGGCCATAGGAAGCGGTTTCCTCCATTTGCTTTATAAACAACTCCGGCTCCCAAACCATTTCGCCTCGCTCTAAACCATGTGCAACCATCTCATTCATCGATTCCATTAAGCTATTGGAGAAATCAATACCATTACTTACCTGCTTACGATCGAGCGAATATTCCGGTCGTCGGTAAGGTACATGAGCCCGTCCGCGTAAATAATGTCCATATTCATGAAAGTGGGTATGAGAGCTATGTTGACTTACTGTAGGTGAAAGCCACATTCTATGAGTAATAGTATCAAAATTTCCGGAATCGCGAGGAAATAACCATTTATCGCTAAAAACATACCAGGCAGTACTGCTCGAGATAAGATCTTCAACTCGTTCCTCACTAAGTGTGCCATGCGAACTCCGAGCAAATTGTAACGCCTTTTGATTAATATCAGGTACCGCTTTTTTCGCCATCTCAGCTCGTTCCTCACTAGCCTCTCGAGTTTTGCTCACATGGAATCCCAAAAACTGTTCGTAAACAGGTAACGGAAGATTGCCTAAAATTTCATTCTTTAGCAGAGTAAATAGGCGATCTCGTGTACTTGCGGCAGAACCTTTTTGCAAATACAACCGAGCAGATACACCTATAAGACCAGGGTCACTCAGTAAAGATTCAGCGAGAAGCGCTGCAGAGGATGGATCATGCGCTAAAAATTCTCCAAACTCATCAAAAACACCGCGCTCAAATAAATGTGTAGATTCGTCAGCTGAAGTTGCAAACAATCCGACAAAATCTCTTTGTGACTGCCTTAAAAGCAATTCACGATAGGAGTCATTGTCAGTAATCTTTTCTACCCGCGCAAGGGTTCTTTCACCAAAGATAACATCACGGCCTCGACGAAACTCCGGTACTGGATTGGCTTCTGATAATTGTTTCTGAGCTTCTGCTTCAAGTAGCTTTTGTCTCTGTTGTATCTGAACGTTATTCCATAATTCAGCCGTTAATTGTTCTTCCCATGCATAATACGTTTCCAAAAGCTTTGCAGCAATTGTTGGATTATGTTGATTAAAATATTCTATTCTTAAAGAGAAATCCCCACCTAAGTGGTCTTTAATATATTCAACCGGAATATCTTCCTGTATATCCACACCTTTTTGCAACCACTCTTCTAAAGTGTCCTGTACACCTTTCCATTTCTCGTATAGTTTTTGCTCTTTCTCAGTTCGTACCAATCTTTCCGCGTCCGGGCTTTTACCTTTCTTAAGTTTTGTACCTACAAACAACTTTGTTAAGCCAGCTCTTCGGCTGGAAGAATCTTCTACCTTACCCGCACTGTTAGATTTATCTCGTATAAATTTAGGACGTCGGCGGGAGACTACTCGATCGTCATCTTTATCCCTAGTTGGTGATATTTTTCGGGGAGTCTGTCCCTCTGCTGTAGATTGTGCAGAATCTTCATGCCTTTGTGTAGCATTCGTTAGATCAGGTTCACGTCCTTTCGGACTTGGTTTTTCAGCCATATCGGCTTCTGCTTTATTAGCAGATTTAAGGCTTGATTGTACTTCAGAACTATCCTCTATGTCAAGTCCTATAGGCCTATTTAAAGCCTCTGTTTGGTTCTCCGGAGGCAACTTTTGGGTTTGTGATACAGTTTGAATACCTTTGGATATGTTTGATGATACTCGTGCAATTAGAATATCTAACTCGGTTCGCGTTTTTGTATGTAGAATAGTTCGAGGTGTGGAGAAAAATGACTCCAGATGTCCTTCAATATCGTCCACACTTCTTTCTGAAGCTAAAATGGTTTCCCATAAATGGGCTAGCTCAGATTTTGCATGACCAGCAAAGAGAAACGCAGCATACTCACTCTGAGAGTCTACTAATGCAAATATATGCTGAGCAAGTGCTAAGGAAGTTCCACTATCATAGAGGTCATCAATAATAATCTTGTTATTCCCTTTTAAATTAAGTAATTTCTGTGAAAGCTGATCAATTGCTTCATCGCTGTAAACAAGGGATAATTTATTTAATGTTGGCAAAGCAGCATTAAGAGCTTCACTTAAATTAGTACGTTCTATATATTTCAACAGACTTTCACCAGTTAACTCATACCAAAATTCATTTAATATATCTACTTTTTCTGTTCCTAAGTTTATATATTCGATTTCAGGAACTGTTTAAGAATTTGGGTACTGGACATCTACCCGATTAAACATTGTTAGTCGTAACGTAGGTTCAATAATAAGTTCACCTGAATCAGACAAAATATATGATTCAGGATTTGCAGCTTTAAGAATTAGTGATTGCGCAAAAAGTCCACGCGTACCGCCTGCTATTTCAAACGCTCGTTTCTGTATAAGTTGTTCATTCGGATTGATCTCTCCTTCTGCTATCAACTGGTTTACCGCATCCTTAACTGCTTCAACATATAATTCAGAAAAGTCTGTGTTTTCTATAACAATTTGACTAACCACATATCCTTGATTTTCAAGATATTTAATAAATTGTTTGGTAATTGATGGAGCATAAAGATGAGGATAACGTGTACTGTAAGCAATATGAACCACTCCATCATTAAAAGATGCTTCAAGGTATTCATCTACATCGGATGGGACACTAAAGGATAACGATCGGGAATCAAGAGAGAATTCATACTCCATGTCAAAGTTCTTGAAAAACCCTTTATGAAGTAACCCAGGAATTGAATCCTGCCGTATTTGTACATGTCCGATATCGTAAAAATCGACTTCCGGATCATACACTGTTAAGCCTTTTTCTTTGCACAGCGCAATAAATTCCTGATAGGCCTGCTCGATCCGAGTAAGATCATTCTGATCACTCAGCGCATAAACATCGAGTTGCTGGCTAATAGTAGATAAAAAGTCTTTTCCAAAGACTTCATCAAATTTAGTGAGTAGCAGAGTATTGTATTCAGGCGTAAAGTCTTTGTCGACCACAAGCCCAACTTCTTCCATATAGGCAAGATAACTTAAATCAACAATCTCTTCGCGAGCGCGAAAAGGAATAGTCTTAAGAACTTCTCTCCAAAAACGACTTACGGCGATATAAGAAGGATAATTATTTACAGATCTAACTAATAGATCAGAATCCTTAAATACAGTTCTCCCACTTCCAACGGACTCAGTCAAAGCAACTGTAAGGAATTCCATGTATGCGGTAGTTGCATCAATTCCAAAATCGTGAAACTGTACGCCCTGAATAGTACCATCTTTTCCAACCACGATTTCAGGCCATCTACCTCGCAACACTGCGTGAACAAATTCATGGGTTAATACCTTTCGTACGTAATGTGGAGATAGATTCGGTGAAATCCAGATTGTCCCACTAGTTAACTCGGCGCTTCCTGCAGCATTGACTAGCCCCCAAGTTAAATCATCAACAACCGCAATTTGAACACCTTCGTTAAAAAATCTGTTCTTTATTACGTCAGTATTAAGCGGTACATGATTATGCTCAGAAAAATAAGCAAAATCCTGATATACCTGGTCTTTTAAATCATCTATCAATCCTTGTTTTTCAGTGATGGCATCATGTATCATTGGAACATGATAGGCAAGGAAGTCTTTGAAAACATCCATTGGCAGATTGACAAGAAATTCATCTCGCGCTAAAAATCTTCTCAGTTGCTTAACTGAAGCCCGTTGCTCTATAGCTAAAAATCTTCGAGCAAAAGCACCATGCGACGTATCAGCATACCGTAATGCCAAAGCTCGTTGGTACTCAGTACTCTGCTGTTCAAGAAAATCTGCAAACTCGTTTAATATGTTGGTTGAAAAATTACGCACAGGAGAAGGTAACATCGCTTCTGAAGCAGCAAGAATAAACTGCTGATATAAAACGGGCAAACGTGAGGTAAGATACTCCGTATCTGCTGCGTTCGCATGAGTCATAAGATCAATAAATTGTTCACCAAATATGCCCGTTGGATGATTACTTCGACGACGAGCAAGAAATTCCTTTAAGCGAGCTTTCTGTTCATCAATGGGCAATTCAAGCACTGATTTTTCATGCTCAAGAACCTGCTCCTCATGTTTTCGCTCAATATATCCAGTTCTAAACTGGTGAACAAGCTCTTGAGAAATACTACCAATTGCCTCAGCAACAAAATCACGAGATAAAAGAGGATCAACAAAATTAAAAATATGGAATTTCGCATGTGCATCCGAATCAGTTAATTGATTGGAAAGAAGATCGGTATCGCCAGCATCCAAAGTATCTATCACCACAGCATCCTCACTCATGAGCGAAGTATTAGACTCGGCAAGCATTTCAGGTATTGCCACCACAAACAAAGGTAACGAATCATCAGGAAATCTTGCGGCAAACATTTCTTTTAGAGGTTCAATCAAATGTATGTCTTCCGGCCGCACAATTACTGACCTAAATTTTTGAATCGCTCTGGTCAAACCATAAAGTGAATCTCGTAACTCTCTTTCCAATATTCCCTGTAAACTCTCAGCATAGACTTGTTTATCAATTTGCTCCTGTTCATAGCGGGAAACGATCTCGTTCCAGGTTTCAGAACTAAAATTTGTATGGGGATAGCCAAAATCACGCACTCGATCAGCAAGCATTAATCTAGCTTCTTCTTCCGTTCCTCGATAGATTTCGTAATATTCACGCAAAACTACTTCAAGAGGCGTATCACGTAGGTCAGCCAGAAATTCATCATAATTCGGAAAGGATTTTTTTTCCTGATGATATTCCTCAGAAATCTTCTCTATCGCTAAATACAACTCTGCTACATTCGCTACCATACCAGTATCAAGTAACTCCTGCTCGTATGCTTCAGCATCTTCAAAGGTTAGGGTGTGATCAGGAAGTGGCTGGTACTCACGTACTAGGCCGGCTTTTTCAAGCACAAACCCCAATGCATTCTTATCCACCCAATACTTTGCAGCGAGTCGGCTTACCGTTCGACCAGCAAGGAATTCAGGAATAATTTCATTGAGTATATCGTTATCTAAAAGCCGCGCGGTACCTAAAATTTGTTGAGCCTCGGTTATATCGATGTTATTTCGCTGCACAAATCGTGCGACTTCATCCGAACGCTGAACATTACGAGTTATTACCCCAGAGGTAATAAGCACATGTTCCAACACACGTACATCAACACCAACAAATGATGCCACTCCGCGAAGATTATCCACACCCTCTTGCACTATATTTTTAATTACTTCAAGTTCAATAGTACTCAGCTCAGCGACTCGCTGCCTTACGGCATCATATTTTCCTGATCCACCGCTAACGGCAGGATACGCAGCATTAAGTCCTGCTTCAGAAACTCCAGTGAACAATGCTTCAAATTGATCTTCATCCGCATCTGCTAGATGATACTCATAAGCTGCACGAATGCGGAAATCACGAGTAATATACGGATAAAATGTTGGAAGCACGACAAAATCTGAAACGGCTTCCCCTTCTGTGGTATAGCCAACATAGCTAAAACCAATTACACCTCGACGGGAAGTATACACTTGCGTATGAATACCCTTACCGTTTTCTAATAGCTTTTCATAGTCTCCTACACGCGCATCATCATTAAAAGCTAGTTTGATCTTAGAGACGGTATCCCCCTCTGATTCGATGATAAGATTCCGATCAATAACGGTGATTCCAAGTAGTTCAAGCACGCGTGCAGTACGCTGAGGATTAAAATCTCCTTGCATTTCAAAGAATTGGTGAGCTGTTCGGAATTCATCAACGTAAACCACTCCACGGTCTCGCATGCGGTTTCGAATGTCTGCGGTATGGTGTTTCCTTTCCCACGATCTAATATGACCTGCACTTTGTGCATCTCGAAGAGAAGTATCTAAATGTTGATGAGCAAAATACTCAACGCGGCTCTCATGTATATTCTCTGGCAGCATAGCATTCAAAGCGCGTGAAACGGCCTTAGCACTTCCTAACTCACGATGAAAGTACGTAACTAAGCCATGTAAAGATTCAGGAAGCGGAGTTATTTTACGAGTACCATGAGTCTCCCTAATGCTTGGTTTTTTTTCGAGAGCAACCATCCGGGCTTCCTGAGGAGAAAGTAACTGCTTATGAAAATCTAAGACCTGACGGATGGCAATCTCAGGAAATCCTGTTTGTTCGCGAACAGCATCCTGGCTCTGTGTTAGTCTATATATATCTATAATTCTCTGGTAATCGCGCGGAGGAATACTGGTTAATAAATGCTTACGTTCATAGTCACGGTATTCACTTTTTTGTCTATCGGTATTAATCCATTTGCCAACAGATTGCACAGGAACATCAAAAAGCTCAGCTATTTCTTTAGCTGAGTAATATTCACTGAGTGCATCAAGTTCAACAAGATTGGGTCTCCTCAAAGTATAATATTTAGTACTCTTTTTTTCTTGCGAAATTCGGTCTTTGATTTGAGCAATTAGCTTTGCCCCTTCTCTTTTCCACTCTTCATCCAACATATCTTTCGGCACCAAACTAACAAAATCCTGTGGAAAATATTTTCTATATATATCCAATATGTTGTTATCATACAGATCAAGAATCGCTTCCGGTGACAGAGGATTACCCTTCTGTATAAAATCCCGAAGATCAGAAATTAATTTTTGAACATCAGCACCACGAAGTGCTTCCCGTTCTTCAAAGCTCATTCTTTCAAGTTCTGTTAGCCGTAATTCAATATCACTCTGAGTAAGATATAAGTGATTTGCACCCCACAGAGGTAGCATCCGTCTCAGCTCGATAATCTCATGACTCAACACGTCAATTATTTGTTCTACAGGGAGTTCATTATTGCCCTTTTTAGCTGCAAAGATAAAATTTGCAGCTTCTCGTTCTCTCATTATTCTCGTAGCAGTAAAATGCGCTGCTGCCGCTCGCTCTAAACGTCGACCAACGGATGGGTTAAAAATTCCGCTCGACGTTTCCCAAATATATAACTCACCCTCATCTTTTAATGCGTAGTGAGCAAGCGGAATAATAACCTGAGGTGGAAGATCCAGGTGTTCAATTTCCTGAGTAATAACATTTCCCATCTCAATACGATCTGCAACTCCACCTAATTTTTCTAATTTCTGCCGTGCATTTCCTCGAAGAACGATCACTTAACCATATATTTTTTTTAGTGCAGCTATATCTTCAGGCTTCATAACAACTTTATCAATTAATACCAGGCAAACCTGCTGCAATTCTTCAGATGAGAAGCGAGCTCCTTTATGTTTCTGCAGCACATCATTCGTACCATGTCCAATTTCAATCCACACTTGTCCTGCCCATTCAGCAATCTCACGTAATCTCTGAGACTCAGGTTGCAAGCGTTCTAATAGCCAACCGCCCACATCTTGTTTCATCGCCGAATGTATAATTATGCTCGACTCTTTTGCTGAACGGACGGGCAGACCGCTGACCTTGAGAAAGCGGCTTAATACTACCTGGGTATAGCCGATGTTCTCTGAAATGGCTCTAATACTATTTTCAGCATTATATAAATCAAGTATCCTTTTTCTATCTTCATAAACTACATCTATAAGCTGGGTAACTTTAATTTCCGGATGACGAACCGCTTCTCGACGAATATGTTCCGCCCACATTCTAACAGTTGGCATACCGACACCAAAAAGATTAGCAATTTCCTCAGTAGTAAAAAATTGAGCTATTTTATACAACTCATCTGCCGAAGGTTTTCTTTCCCCGCGATCATACACAGCGGTAACAATTTGCTCTGCATTTTGCTCCCAGTTCTGGCGCACTATAGTATTTTCAGTTAGTTCTAATCGACCATCCATATCGGGGAGAATATCGTGGTTCATCTGTGTTAACGAAATGACAAGACCAGTTTCAAGCTTTTGACGAAGAATAAGATCTCCAATCATCGGGAGTTCCGACATTATGGTATGTAAGGCCACTACCTCAGCATTCGAATAAGGAGGCTCATGTGACACAATCTGGGCAAGGCGATCTAATTCATCAAAGATATGATTATTGATTACAAACACATCTTTATTCAGCTGAAGAGCCTCACGTGAGCTTCTCGCGAATTCTCGACCACTTTGCATCACTCCGATATGGACAGTAGAAAGCTCATCTGGTGATATCACAAGAAGTTGTTCTTGAGTAAGATATTGGGCTATATCTAGAGCACGGATCCCGGTAACGGCGCTAATAGCATAGGGAATATTGCTTTGCACTATTGCTTGCTTAAACGAGGAAAACAAATCTCTCACGTTAACCTGATCTTCCTCTCCGAGAGCTCGAGCCGAATCATTCTGGAGTGAGATATTCTGCAGTGAAATAGGCACTATCCCCTCTTGGGCCACGTTCACAGTTACTGAAGAAAAACCTGACAAACTCGTTTCAATTCCATTTACAGCATTCGCTATATGGCTTAGAGGGGTACGATCATTAAAAATTGCCGATACATAGTCTCGATCGATTGGGAATAAATGCCCATCATCAGCTACTCGGATGTTATGTAAGCTAAAGTCAGGGTGCTCATAGTTAAGAGCGCTTACAATAGATTTAAATTCCGCAAAATGTTCCCTAATCTTATCAATTAAATTTGCATGTTGATCGGGATTATTCAATACGATATCTAAATCCGTAATACCGATAGTTGGCATTACAAGTACAAATCTCTCAGGATGATTGGGATCAGAAGTGAGAAGTAATTTAGCTGCGTCTTCCTGTCTGTTGAATCGAATTAGGTCAACGTAGTAACCAAATACTTCATCAAATACGGCCTGCTTAAATTGGTCATACGGTACCGCGTCATGATGTTCAAAAGCAACTGCATAAAACGGTTGATCATGATGCTTACAAATCACGCGGGATGGGCTAATACTTCTTGCAACATGCCACCCTGTAGGTACGACACCTTCAGCAAGAAAGCTTTTAAAGGAATGCGACGCATGCAAAGATGCAGAATCTACCTGGTCAGTATCTAGAAAGGGGTATCCATTTTCAAACAGTTCGGTGTATAAATCACCCGTAGAGCCAGAGTACGTAAAGTAAGGTCTAATAAAAGATCGATCACGGGGTTGGTTCGGTAGTCGACGTTTACGGGGAGTCTTACCCTTACCCTTTTTTTCAGGATCTTTTTCTTGGGAGGGTTTTTCTCTATTAACTGCATTGCCCTCAGGATCTTGTAGATCTTCTTTGCTAGGCATATTATAGACACACTACTAAAAAAAGAACTCCCGCACCTGCGTTAGTTCTTGGTTTAAAAGACTATTCTATACCTTCTACAGCAATTGTAAAGGTATTCAAAAGTATGCAAACCTATGCAGATTGAGGTCAAAGCTTACGAGGTTCTGGGACTCTCTCTCGATGGTGGGCGCCATCAAGAAAATCCTTAAGCGGATCATCAATTATAGTATCAGGTAACTGACCTGGTTCTCGTATGGGAGGTGCTTCTCTTTTTGTATCGGATTTACCATAACGCCGTCGGTCTTCTGCAGCTTCGGCAACTTCGCGTCGCACTTGTTCTTCCCAGGCATCAAATCCATTTCTAAAACGATGTACCGCATCATTCATATCCCATCCTGCATGGTACAACGCTTTAATTGCTTCATCATATGCTTTATTGGCAACAATGTGTTCGAATTGCTCATCCCTCGTCAACGGTTCAGTACGTGTATCGACATAAGGTGAATCAACCGGAGCTGGTGTACCACCTGTTGAAGAGCGGCTTGCTCCTTCGTTAATTGAGGTGCGTGTGTGCATATCAGGTGGTGGAGTATAATCAGGTATATCCTGACCGCGACGTTCTCCCACTACTCGCGCTTCACGTATAACTGGAGCCGGAACCTTAGCAGGGATTGGGAGATGTCCTGCAACCCACGACCCATCTTTGCGATGAACAAGATAATCACGATACGATTCTTCTTTCGGATCAAACGGATCATAACCGATCATGAAAGTACCGGTTACTTGGCTCCAAAGATCTGCCGGCGAACACTGCAACATACGAGCGCTATCTTTAATATAGCCTGTAAGATGTTCATAACTCGGATCCGTAATGGTAAATTCTTTATCCTTCCCTGTAAGCTCTGGGAAGTCATCGATAGTTGCTGGTTTCCAAAAGCTCCCTACTTTTTTAATTGTTGGCTGTGATTCTTCATCTGACTTATCGGATTCATTATTTGAAGGTTCACCGGATATCGCTCCTGATGCGACCGGCGAAGTGGTTGCACGTCGTATAGGTTCTCTCAATTCATTTTGACGTTGTTCCTTTTCTTTTCGTATTCGTCGCTCCTCTTCCCCACCTTCATGAATAGCTTTATCACGCAATCGACGTGCTTCCTGTTCGGCCTTGTCATGTTCTCTCCAACCATCACTAAGATCCTGATCGCGCTGTTTCCGTGCTGCCTTAGCAGCATTTATTTGTGCCTGCCTCGCTTCGGCATAATCGATCTCTTCTTGTGTCAGTGGAATTATTTCAAACATTCTACCGACACCTTTAAGTAATCCGATAACAGGTATACTGGCAACATGTACGGCTGCACGAGCAACACCACCCATTAAAAAGCCCCTCGTATAGTCGGAATCTACAGGTGCAGCATCTCTCATCGCAGCAAGCGCGGCTTCTTTATCACGACGACTGAGACCATCATCCTGTGAGATATCATATTCCTCAGGACTCATTGTCATTTTCTGATACGTCTGTACTCCAACCCCAACCACAGCGCCAAATACTCCGAGAGTAGAACCAAGTAAACCTAACAACGAGTTATCTTCAACTTGTGCCGATTGTTGTTGACCATAAACTGCAAGCCTATCAAGCATAATTCGGGGATCAAAATCCCGGTTAACCTGATCTAAGAGAGTACCGTTGCCACCACCACCAGGAAGCGCAGGATAAGAATTTACCTCAGGCAGAATGATTGCAATTTGTGAAGGGGCGAGTCCCTCAAGTAGCATTCGAGCAGTCTCAGTGCGGACATATTTCTCCTGGTAATCCATCTTCGGCTGTTCTTCTTCTGCTACGACCTGTTGCGCTGGCTGAGGCTCATAAGATGCATTTACCCAGTGAAGTACTTCAAGATAATAGTCATTTGCATATTTAAAATAATACGCAACATGCCGCATGTCTTCATGAGAACTTCCTTCAGCAACGGTACCAATGATGATATCTCTCATTTGAGTCAACGCCATTAATTTCTCAAGGGATGTACCCTTTTCCAGAATACTATCAAGCTCACCTACCCGTGTATAAAAGTTCTTAATACGACTGAATATCTCATCATGCAAATGAGTCCCTTCAAGAGTTCCTCGTTCCTGCTCTTCAAACACATCCCATTGCTCTTCCAAGCCTTCATATATTGATTTGAAAGACTCGTTAAATAATGGATCATACTGCTCTATAATCTTGCTTACATATAAATCGAAGAATGCTTCGTTACCATCAATTAATGCAGAAAGTTGATCGAAAAAATACCTATTGCTCTCGAGTAGTTGCCCATCCCGATCCCGTTGCAAATTAGAGAGTATCGTAGGTAAATTTATCCCCATCTCTCTTACAAAGTTCGGGAAGGTAGAAGGGAGCGTTGGTTTCAAGTCTTCAAGTTTTTTTAAAGTCGTAAAGCTATTGTATAAAGGTCCTCCTTGCGTAATTTCTTGCTCTGGCAACCAGTCTATTGAACTAAGGACCGCAAGTAAAGCTTCACGCGTTCCGGGAATACCTTCCCTATCTATTAAAGCCAGACGCACGTCTTCCTTACGTTCATTGTAAAGCTTCATGAGCATATCAAACATTTCAGGGTGAACCTCACCCATTCTTCTAACCTGAGCGTGAATGAGCGCAAGCTTTTCAACCCACGACATCAAGTCCTGTTCGGACAACTCAATTCCCCTTAATGGCGTTTTAAGGATTCCAAAAAACAGAGTATCAACATATTCTGGATGCCAAACAGCCGGATACTCACTATATATACTCTCAAAAAGAGTAGAAAGCACCAGGCCAACTTGATCTCTCACCCCTTCAACAGAGAATAATTCACTGTGATCAACAAGGAGTCGTTCATAAGCTGCTCTGAATTGTTCAACCAAATCTCCTATCGCATCAATTTTCCCCCAATACTGTTGCCAGGCATCCGCATTACTACCCGTCATTTGCTCAAGTAGTGCGCTGACACGATCAGCAATTTGTTCGGGAGTTAATGAAGATTCTTTAAATTCCGGAATAGGAGCATAATCAACCGTGGCTTCGGAAGGAACTGCTGTTCGGGCAGCAACGAAATCAGCAGGCTGTGCACCAGGAGGTATAGGCACGGCAGCTCCCGTCGGTACTTTATTAACCGCTGCAAATAACCGGGCTATTTCATCTGCACTAATCGTATCAAAATTCGTTTGCGCAGCTTCGACATCATCAGGTTGCGTTCCTCCACGATTCATTGACTCCCGAAGATGCTCTATTTCAGCCTGACGTGCCCCAAGATACGCTTCAATTTCCTCCTCTGTTCTATCAGGAAATAGTGTCATTAAAGTGGCAACATCACCTGAAAGTACTGCATCTCTCAACGAGTCTTTAGTATCTTTTACAACAGGAGTAATAACAGGTTCGTCAATGTTAATGTTGCCAAGCACAGAGTGGACAAGTAATCTTTCGTCTTCAGTTAGAGATGATGGTGGAATCCCTGATTTTAATTTTTGCAAAATGTCATCAACGGAAGGTTCTACCACTGCCGCTACCTGCCAATTAATTTCAATCACTCCATCGACCCCATGGTCATTTGCTTCGCTTGGCGATCGAGGTTCAAATCTAAATGCAGGATTGAGTCCTTGCATCCGCAGTTCATCATATGAAGGCAGACCTTGGGCTCTTAAGACATAGTCTATTAGTTCATATAGTGGAACCCGTATACTGGGATCTGTGGGGTGAGGCCATTGTCCATCAATACAGTTACTACCAAAAATCGAGATACTGCCGGTATCACCCTCTCGAGTAACGTCAAGCAGTTCAAGATGTTCGCCTAATTCAGATGTGAGAGATTCAGGTAGTTGAGAAGGATTTTTTGAGGGTGATCTAGCTCCGGAATCCAATCCGCGTTCCAGGTCACCCTCAAACCGTCCTTTTTCAACACTCATAAAACCCCATTTACCTCACCACAATAGGTAGAATTGAGTAAAAAAACATTATAATATAATACTATAGGGCTGTCAACACATCGAAGATACTTTTGGTTGATGAAGCAATAGCTCAAATCTCAATAATTTTTCTGACATAAAAACAAAATAACCCTCCTTGGGAGGGTTATAATTCAAGCAAACCTTGAACAACTGAATAGTGATAGGAAGTAGCATTTTTTAAGACTTAGTCTTGTCTCAAGATTGCGACGTAATTTGCAATCTCTCGAGTTAGTTCTTTTAAGTAACTCTAACTAAACTTTTGTAAGAAGCATCGTGCGCTTCTGGAAACTCCTTAGAAAGGAGGTGATCCATCCGCACCTTCGGGTACGGATACCTTGTTACGACTTAGCATTGATCGCTGGTATTACCTTCGCCGTCTCTCTCCCTTGCAGGTTAAGAAAACGTCTTCGGGTACTCCCAACTTTCCCTACTTGACGGGCGGTGTGTACAAGAACCGAGAACGTATTCACCGCGACCTGCTGATTCGCGATTACTAGCAATTCCAACTTCACGGAGTCGAGTTGCAGACTCCGATCTGAACTGAGGCGAAATTTCAGGGATTAGCTTCA
>JALYQM010000022.1 GCA_030855825.1 bacterium | reverse complement strand
CTCATTGCATATATTATCTCTCGCTCTTCGAGACTCAACTGCTTAAAGCTTCTCATACAACGAAACACCTCCTCTCTTACGTACCTATTGTACCTAAGTGGTGCATTTCGTTTTAGAACTCATCAGTAACGAGCTCATTAAAAACCTGATTTTTCTCAGCAAAGAGACATAATACTTCAGCTTCTGCACGTTAGAAATAATGAGCGCAGGAAACGTTGTATTCCTCCTCTCTTGCTCTTTTACGGAAATGTTAGGACAGATTTGATATTGAGTTCATTCTCGATACTGAATATGTCCTAACATACAACCAACCAAAACCCACCGTTCGCCGTCGGCCGAAGTCAACTCTTTTATCCACTCCAAAATTCGAAGGAGAAACTACTCATGACCAACTCAACTGCCGCCACAATCGACCAGCCAGCTCCCTTCAACAACAACCTTGTCGATCCTATGCCAGTATGCCAGTTCATGGACGACTCTGAGTTGTCACTTGGTCCCATTGCGGATTACATGAAAGCATGTTTCCTGCAGGGGAATCGATTTGACTACTATGGCTGGGCAGCATATCGAGCGATCGCTACGATCGAGCTGCAGGCTCTGGGTTGGGTTCGCCACACGCGCGAGCTGAACACAGGGTGCCGATTTGGATTCATCTACCAGCCTTCCCACCGAATGATGGGTGAGTATCCCGGAGGTACGCTATATCTGATGGTCGGAAATGTTGCCGGATTCACTTGCGACAACGGAAAGTTCTCGGAGCCCATTGTGCAAATGCTAGCGAAGAAATTCCGCATTTTCGTAATGGTACTCGAGCTCAAACACTTGTTATTTTTAACCCCAGCAAGGCATGGAAAGGATTGATTTTGGAGACCCGGGATCAAATCAAGCAGGCCGCAATGGAATTCGCTGCCAGTAAGGCGCGCGAGAAATCCCTTGATGTGATCCTGGTTTAATCCGCAAAAGGAGCAAGTTGCTGAGAGTCGGTGTGCCGTATGTGAAAGATGAAGCTATGCTTCGCCTTCCACCTCTATGTCATCCCGCCTCTCAGTTTCTTGTTAATATTATGTTTCTTTATTGAGAAAAAGCCCTAGAACCTCTACCATCATAATATGAACACAGACAAGGAAATCTCCACCAACTGCACTACGTGTCAGACATTAAACTCAGTAACAAATAAATTTTGCACAAACTGCGGCAAGTCGCTTAATACTGAACTACTCTCAACTTCTGTTAGTAAACAGGCTTTCATTTATATAGTGAGCTTTATACTTGCACCGTTTGGACTCTGGTGGGCAATCAAATATTGTAAGTCTCCTGACAAAAAAACCAGAATAATTGGATGGGTATCAGTTATACTGACAATTATTTCAATAGTGCTCACACTTTTGCTCATGCAAAGCATCACCGCAGGAATAAACTCACAGCTGAACACAAACATTGAGCAATACAGGGAATTAGGTATATAATAATCAAACATGTTTAAAACATATAAAACGTACTATTCATTTCTATTGAATTATAAGAGGCAATATATTGGCTTTACTATAGCATTAATTTTCTACGGCATATCCGGTAGCATTCAGCCGTATTTTTATAAACTCTTCATCGATGCCATACCCGCTGGTAATTTTGAAACGCTATTAAATATTCTTATTCTATTTGTTGGACTTCGCGTTTTGCAGGTATTTCTTGACATGCTTACCTATTTTCTGGGAGATACCGTAATGTTTGCCTCCGGACGTGATGCGCGCCTTACTGTTTTTAAAAAAATTCAGGACCTAGATTTCGCCTATCATGCAAGTAAAAGCACTGGATCACTGATTAGTGCCGTGAAACGTGGCGATGGTGCATTTTATAGCACTTTTGATAGCTTAAATATTGATCTTCCTCGGATTGCGATAAATTTCCTTGTTGTTGTGGGATTTTTCGCAACCATTAACCTACAAATCATGGCCATTATGATTGTGTCATTTGGAATAAATATTGTCATCGCAAGGTACCTGATTGCATATAATATGAAGAAGCGTGCTGAGTTTAATAAAACGGAAGACCATATATCATCTATCATCACAGATAATCTAATTAACTTCGAGACGGTCAAATATTTTGCGAAAGAAGAATGGGAACGCAAGCGCCTGAAAAATGATTTTAAGCCATGGACAGAAAAGCTCTGGGGTTTTGCTAATACCTTCCGATTAATAGATTTAACAGTGGGATCAGTGGGAAACATTGGATTATTCTTAGTCATATTTATAGCGTTGAGACAGCTCATCTCAACAGAATTAACCCCCGGAGAATTTATATTGATCCTGGGCTTCATCACCGACTTTTATCCAAAATTCTATCAGCTTATTTTTAGATTTCGTGATCTTGCAAAGCACTATACTGATCTGCAAACCTATTTTGCAATCCTGGATAATGAAGTTCTTATTAAGGATCCAGTTCGTCCGGTTAAGAAAACAGCAGTGAAAGGAGAAATCGAATTTAAGAATGTGACATTTGCCTACCCTGAAGGGAAAACAAAATCGCTTGAAAATTTTGACTTACATATTCGTAATGGTCAGTCGGTCGCCCTGGTCGGTCGCTCTGGAGTAGGAAAGACGACATTAATAAAATTACTAATGCGCCTCTACGATATTCAAAAAGGTGAAATATTAATCGATGGTACAAGCATTAAAAAATTCAGCAAAAGTCAATTGCGATCATTTATGGGCATCGTACCGCAGGAACCTATTCTCTTTAATAATTCAATTGCATTTAATATTGGATACGGGGCAGATAATCCAACCATAGAAGAAATTAAAGCCGCTGCTGCCATGGCCTACCTCGATGATTTTATTGAAACGCTTCCTAAAAAATATGAAACCAATGTTGGCGAACGTGGTATAAAACTCTCAGGCGGTCAAAAACAGCGTCTCGCAATCGCACGAATGATACTCTCCAATCCGGATATTATCATCTTTGATGAAGCAACATCTCACTTAGATTCAGAATCAGAAAAAGCAATTCAGGATGCGTTCTGGAATGCAGCTAAAGATAAAACTACAATAATAATTGCCCATCGTCTTGCAACTGTAGTTAAAGCAGATAAAATTATCGTATTAGAAGAAGGAAAAATCGTAGAAACAGGATCTCATCGCGCACTGCTTGCCAAAAAGAATGGCGTCTATAAACGCTTCTGGGACATGCAAGTGGACATAGAGTAAATCCCTGGTTAAAAAATATGACTAAGAAACCAATTATTACCTATATTGGAGTAACGCTTGTCATTGGAATTATCATTCTCAATGGCATCAACATTTTCAGAAAGCAAAATACAGGTAATGCAAATATAACCCCGGGTAGTCTTGTTCATTGGGGTAATAAAAAGACTTCAGAAGTCTTATGGTTATCTGATGTCAAAAAATTGTCAGCAGGGCACGATCACATGCTTGTGCTAACCGGTGATGGTAGCGCCTATGCCTTAGGCAGCAATACGTTCGGTCAGCTCGGAAATAGAGGTGCGGATTATCAAGATGAGCCTGAGAAACTAAGCTTCATCGATAATGCGACGGATATTTCAGCAAGCGGCCATCATTCATTGGCAGTAGACCGTGAAGGAAATGTCTGGTCGTGGGGTTTAAATCTCAGTAGCCAATTGGGCGACGGAAAGAATGAGATCAAAGCTACTCCGCAAAAGTTAGCTGGTTTACCAAAAATAAAAAATGTTTCCGCAGGATACCGGTTTTCAGTCGCGCTGCAAGAAGACGGCCGTGTCATTGCCTGGGGTGCATCCTGTGATGCAACTAAAACAATGGACACCCAAAGTGTTATTAATCAATTTGCCTCAACTTTAATGCAAAGTGGAGGGTACGGTGATCCGGGAAGTTTAAGTAGTCAGGCCTATCAGTTTGCTGACGATTGTAACCGCGAGAAATCCACTGGTGTAAATACAAAAACGCCAAAAGTGATCGAGGGGCTTTCCGGGATTAAAAAAATTGCTGCAGGTTTTGGCCATACTATGGCGCTAAAAGAGGATGGTACTATCTGGATGCTCGGTTGCAATAAATACGGACAGCTTGGCAGTGACGGTACAGAGAATGCCCTTACAGCGCAGCAAAGAAAAGAACTTTCTAACATCACTGATATCTCTGCAGGGTATCGACATTCGCTTGCCCTTACTAAGGATGGTGAAGTATGGGGATGGGGTTTAAATGGTACAGATCAATTTACCGTGCCGACCAAGATTCCCTCGCTTTCAAATGTTATTTCAATTGCTGCCGGCTACGATTATTCACTTGCCCTTACTAAGAATGGTGAAGTATGGGGATGGGGTGCAAATGCAACTCATCAGTTTGCAACAACCGATATTAAAAATAGCAAAACCCCCATCAAACTTGATATGATAGATAATGCAAATATGATTGCGGCAGGTGGAAATCATGCAATTGCAACCATCAGGGAGTAGCTATGTTTTCTTCATTCAAAAAGATCCCGTTTACAAGAAATATAATCTTATTATCAGCGATCAGTTTCTTCACCGATATTTCAAGTGAAATGTTGTATCCGGTGTTCCCACTATACTTTCAAGCAATCGGCTACAGCATTGTAATGATTGGAGTTCTGGAAGGCCTTGCTGAAGTTTTAGCCGGAGTTAGTAAATCGGTCATAGGTTATTATTCCGATAAATTGCAAAAGAAAAGAAGATTTATTATTGCCGGATACGGATTGTCAGCCCTCGCCAAACCGGCAATCGGTTTAACGCAGAATTTCTCCGGAGTCAGTGCCGCACGCTTGGCGGATCGTTTTGGAAAAGGAATCCGCACCACGCCGCGTGATGCGATCCTGGTTGAAGAGTCAGATATCGAACATCGTGGTATTGTTTTTGGTTTTCATCGCGCTATGGATACGCTCGGAGCGTCAATTGGCCCGGTTATTACCTTGCTGCTGCTTTATTATTTCACCAGAGACTATCATCAAATATTTATTTACTCACTTATTCCTGGAGTATTTGCAATCATTTTGTCATTCATGTTGAAGAAAGAAAAAACAGTAAATACTGACGGGGCTGAAATTGCAAAACCAACATTTAGTATCAAACAATTTTTATCACAAATCACTCCGGAGTATCGTAAACTAATTATCGCATTTCTATGTATGTCAGTGCTTAACAGTACCGACATGTTTCTTTTGATTCGCGCGAAGCAGCTCGGCGCCAGTGATTTATTTCTGATCATCATCTACATTTTCTATAATCTTATCTTTGCCCTCGCCGCAATTCCGGTCGGAAATCTGAGCGACACTATCGGATTTAAGAAAGTATTTTTGGTAGGAATAGTTTTAGTTAGCGCTGTATACGGGATTCTTGGCTATGGAGTAAAAGGATTACCGTTGCTTTTTGGAGTGTTTGCTCTCTACGGAATCTATGCGGCAATCAAAGAAGGTGTAGCCAAGGCCTGGATCTCGCTCTATATCCCAAAACAATACATGGGCACCGGACTTGGTTTGTATTTTACTTTAACCTCATTTGCCTTTTTGATAGGTAATATCATCACCGGATTTATATGGATGCAGTTTGGACCCGAGACAGCATTTGCCGTAATCTCTCTCTCGTTTATCCCGGTATTGCTGTATTGCACCACGCTCAGCAACATCATCCCGATTGAATCTGAAGAGAGTAAGCTCGGCAATCTTGGGTGTAATAGCGGGCACTAGAATTTGTTAATTTGTTGTATAATAGGTATATGAAATCAGCAGTTAGAGAGTACAATACGATCTTTCAAGAAGAAGAAAATGGCGGATATTCAGTATGGGTACCCGATCTTCCTGGCTGTGCTTCACAGGGCGAAACGCTGGAAGAAGCTCTCGCAAACATAAAAGAAGCAATTTCTCTTTATTTAGAGGATTCTCCTCATTCTGACATTCAGTCAAACACGCTTAAAACACAATTTACTGTACCTGTCAGAATCTATGCCTAAACTACCAATTATTTCCGGTAAAGATTTAATAAAAGCACTTAAAAAGCTTGGATTTGTTCAAATTTCTCAACGTGGTTCTCATATCAAAATGCGTCACTCAGACGGTCGAATAGCTACAGTGCCCGATCATAAAGAATTAAAACCCGGAACTTTGAAAAAAGGAATATTAAACCCTCTGGGAATTTCAGTGGAACAACTTGAGAAATTAATTCACTAGCATATTCAAACTACTAGATATGTAGATTAAATTTTTTTATCACAAATAGTAAGCAATAATTTGCAAAATAACCTATAGTGTGGTATAATTACCCTCAAGTTTATCTCACAGAGATCTCTCAATAAGCCTATGATTAACATACTAATATTCATACTCGCAACGCTTTCACTCGTTCTCACTGTTCAGGGAATATACAACCTATATCTCCTGTTATATGCATGGGAAAATCCTGATCGTATTGAGAAGAACAAATCTCCCCGCATCTTTACCCGACCTGAAAAAACATTTACTGCCATTATTCCAGCTCGTCACGAAGAAAATGTGATAGCCGATACCATTCGCGCTGTTTCAAAAATCGACTATCCTATCGAAATGACTGAAATCATCGTAGTTCTTCGCGAAGACGATCTTGAAACCATTAAAGCAGCTCAGGAAGCAATCACGATGCTTGGTAAACGTCACGCTCGGCTTGTTATCTTTACCGGATTCCCGATCAATAAACCACACGGATTAAACATCGCCATGCAATATGCCCGCAATGAAGTCGTTGGAATATTTGATGCCGAAGACGAGCCACATCACAATATTTATAACATCGTTAACACCGTCATGGTTCGAGATAATGCCGATGTTGTCCAGTCAGGAGTACAGCTTATTAACTTTCATTCAAACTGGTATTCGTCGTTTAACGTGATGGAATATTTCTTCTGGTTTAAATCATGTCTTCAGTTTTTTGCAGCCAAAGGAGTCATTCCGCTTGGCGGCAACACTGTCTTTTTTAAGCGTGCATGGCTTACCGTAGTTAATGGATGGGATGAAAATTGTCTCACCGAAGATGCCGACATTGGACTAAAGCTCAGTATGAAAGGTGCTAAAATTCGCGTCGTGTATGATGCAGAGCATGCAACTCAGGAAGAAACACCGCCAACCCTCCAAGGATTTATTAAACAACGAACTCGATGGAATCAAGGTTTTATGCAGATTATTAAAAAAGGCGAGTGGAAAAAACTTCCAACAGCAAGACAACGATTTCTTGCGCTCTATGTTCTTGGCTGGCCAATTATCCAGGCATTTTTGTTTCTGGCACTTCCGGTATCAATAATAACCTCATTCGCAATTAAATTACCGGTATGGATTACGCTACTTTCAACGCTTCCGCTGTATCTGCTGCTCTTACAAATGGCAGTTGCGATAGTCGGGCTCAAAGAGTTTACTAAAGAATATAACCTCCATATGCCGTTTTATTATCCACTAAAACTTGCCCTCAGTTTTATTCCCTACCAGTTATTGCTTGGGTATTCTTCACTACGCGCACTGAGCCACTATATCCAAAGCAAAACAGCATGGGAAAAAACAGTTCATATTAATGCTCATCGGGCGAAGGCGGCATTTACAGTAAAGTAACGATATACTATCATCGATTAAACACTGTATGTATCTTATTTTTAGATTTTTTCGATCGTGGTATTTCACTCTTATTATCCTCAGTATAATAAGCATTTATTCAATAGCGATACGTTTACCAAATCTTGGCCGACCCATATCAATGGCGCACCATGAATGGCTCACCGCGCATACTCTTATTACTGTCGATAATTTTGCACAGCACGGTGCATTTTATTATTTTCTCAGTCCAATTTACAGTTACGATAATCTCGGCGATCGCTATACCGAGATATTTAGTAATAAGGGTATTCAGGATTTTCGGGGATACAGTTATTACGTTTCGTATCCGCCATTTGGATTTATTTTTCCGTATATCTTTTTCAAACTATTTTTTATTACCCCAAGTGTATTCGGGTTACATATTTTTAATATCCTGCTTTCGTTTGCAGGAGCATTCGCGCTTTATTTAACCATCAGTCTCATTGGCAAACATAAATGGCGCGATGGTCTTTATTTCCCCGGAGTTATAGTTTTTTCGTTATATTTATTTTCTAAAATCGCATTGTGGTATCAATCAAATGTCTATTTCCTCGATATGCTGGCACAAGCGCTGATGACCGGGGGAATTTACCTTGTTGTATTATATTTCACTAAAGAAAATCCCTCAAAAAGATTAATCTATTGGATTGGGATACTTACATTTTTCATTGCCTACACTGAGTGGATTGGCTTTTTCTTTGCAATCAGCATCCTTATTCTATGCGTAAGTCGCTTTCAACAACATCGCCTGCTTATCTTTGTCGTCGTTACCGCAGCAAGTGCATCATTGTTGATGACACTCACGCAATATTCCCTGATTGAAGGACCGGCAGCACTGTTTACAGAGATGAAGACTAAGTATCTGATCCGTAGTGGATTCGATGAAGCGAAGAGTGAATATGGGATAACAATTTATAATCCCGACTCAAGAAGGGCTTTATTGGAATGGTATAAACAAGGTTTCTCACAGATTATCTTTATCATCGAAGCGCTCGCTGTGATTGCAGTTGTTGTGTCTCGCAGTGTCAGAAAATTATTTACGAAACTGGAGGGGACTTTTCTCCTTTTATGCCTGCTACCGGTAGCAATGCATCACATTATTTTTTTTAACTTCACCGTGATTCATGAATTTTCAGTAGTAAAAGGGGCAACCTTTCTCGCAGCGCTCGCGGCAATTCTGTATAGTAAAATAAATTCGCACTTAGGGAGAAAATCTCTAATAAATGGAATCCTCGCACTCTATATCGTTTATTCTGCAATTACCGTTTCAAGCCTTGAATATATTCAGGCAAATCCTCCGATGTTAGCGGAATATGAAATAAATAGAACACTTGGACAATTTATTGCAAATCAAGTAATGCCTGATGAAACATTGTTTACGAATCATACCTATATCGATGATCCCATGCTCATTTATTACGCAAAGAGAAACATTATCTTTTGTGATTCATTGACCTGCGCACAAGACTATTTACATGCGCACAATTTACCCAAAGGGGCATATATTTCGGTTACGGGTGAATTACAAATCGAAAATATTCAAAGGTTTAATTAACTATGTCTTCCCGCATAGGCGAACTAGTTCAAAGTAAGAAATTTGAGATAGGTGCACTCGCACTGGTCTTAATCATCGCGGCTTTAGCACATGGTATAAACATGTTTAATTTTCCCTATTACGAAAATGACGAAGGTGTGTATATGTCACAAGCCTGGTCGCTGGTAACGCAAGGAAAACTCGCACCATACACGTATTGGTATGACCATGCCCCATTTGGCTGGATGTTGATTGCGGTTTGGACATTACTTACGGGAGGATTTTATACATTTGGATTCTCCCTTAACTCCGGTCGGGTCTTAATGCTTGTCATCCATCTAATATCATCAGTCCTTTTGTATCTCATTACAAAAAAACTGACCGGAAGCCGCATTGCCGCATTGTCTTCAATCCTGTTTTTTTCGCTGACGCCCCTCGGCATTTATTTTCAAAGGCGTGTCCTCCTGGATAACATAATGATAATGTGGGCCATGGTCTCGCTCTATTTTATTTTGCACTACAAAAACAGACTAACTTTTATGATCTACAGCGCAATAACCCTGGCGCTGGCAGTCCTCACCAAAGAGAACGCAATCTTCTTTATTCCTTTATTTTTATATCTTGTGTTTACTACATCACATAAAAAACATCGCAATTTTGCGGTGACGCAATGGCTGCTCATCGTTTTTTCACTTATCTCTTTATATTTCGTCTATTCATTCATTAAAGGTGAATTTTTTCCGGCATATACGGCCTTAGGGGGAAACGTTGAGCACGTAAGTCTACTTGAAACGTTACGATACCAGTCATCGCGCAGCGGTGGAAGCATCCTGGACTTAAAAAACAGTTTATTCTGGCAATATGTACGTCAGTGGGCAGAGGAAGATTGGATAATTATGTACGTCGGTATGGCCGCTACAATTTTTAATTTGATCCTCGCGCTCTGGAATAAGAATGCACGAATAACGTCACTTTTTGCAGCATCAATGTTTGTGTTTATGATGCGTGGTGGAATTGTAATCGAGTTTTATATTATTCCGCTCATTCCACTACTTGCACTTAACATCGCCTACTCATTGAACGCCATTGCGCATGTTATCTCAGGCATCTTAAAGCGCCAACATCTCTATTATGGGGTATATGCTGCATCAACAATAACCATCTGCTTTGTCATGTTCACGCTTTCCGCGCAGGTAAAAACAAACCTTAACCTCTATACGTCAAATCAGACAAAACCTCAAAGGGACGCTGTGGAGTGGATTAAAAAATATCGTTCACCTGAGGAAAATATTATTATCGACAATTACGCCTACCTGGATTTACGACGTGATCCCGAAAAAATGTTTAACAATGCTGACTGGTACTGGAAAGTTGATACCGACAAAGACGTCTTTGAAAAAAAGCTTGCCAGTGATCCGGATAATATCGATTATATTGCCGCTACTCCTCAAATGGAATTTGACATCAAACAAAGCGGCTTGGCAATTGTCGGAAAAATCCTCGCTGAATCGCGGCCGGTTACTCAGTTTTACCAGGATGGCTGGGGGGTTACCATTTGGGGTAATCAATCATCAACACGGATACTTACTGCCACCTGGGAAAGCTATAAAAAGCGGTTTATCAAAAATGGTCAGGTGATCGATCCTTCCTCGGATATTGTTACCTCCGAAGGTCAGGCCTATGCGTTACTTCGCGCAGTCTGGTTAGACGACCGAAATGCATTTGAATCAGTGCATGCCTGGACCCAACAAAATCTCAAGAGAGAGAACAATTTATTGGAATGGCGACATTCGAGCAGTAACACCGGATTGAACGACCCGGGATCAGCCACAGATGCCGATCAGGACTATGCACTTGCGCTGCTTTTTGCATACAAACGATGGGGTAATAGCAGTTATCTTGATGAAGCTAAAGCAGTTATAAACTCAGTCTGGAATTTAGAAACGGCTACACTCGAATCAAAGACATATAGCATCGCAGGAGAATGGGCCCGGACAGAGTCAGAACTTATCTTGAATCCCTCATACCTTTCACCAACGCATTACCGGATTTTTGCCGTAGTTGATCCGAATCACAATTGGCAGAGTGTGATAGATACTTCATACGAAGTACTCAATGGATGCACAATCGCGCGACTGGATAAAATAAAAGGGGTATTGCCTCCCGAATGGTGTGCTTTGCGTCTATCTGACAGGACATTTACAACACCATCACAAGCAGGGCTTACTACCGAGTATGGTTATAATGCCTTTCGCATTCCGTGGCGAATCGCACTGGATTACGAATGGAACAGGGATGCGAGTGCGAGCGAGTATCTTAGATCACTATCATTTCTATCCTCTGAATGGACAAAAAATCATAAAATTGCTCCGGTTTATAGCCATGACGGCGTAGTTATCGAATCGTATGAATCTGCAGCGGCTTATGCGGGAAATCTCGGATACTACAAAATTGTAGATCCAGATTTTGCCCGGTCTGTATACCAGGAAAAGATTCTTTCCAAGTTTTATGAAAACGAAAATGAATCATACTGGGACGATCCGAACAATTATTACACACAGAATCTCTCCTGGTTCGGAACCGCACTTTATACTAACAAGCTACCAAATCTCTGGAAATAAGTTGACCTTAATAGCATACATTGATACACTACCTTTTAATGTCAGACAAGCCTCACCCAACTCCCCACGAAATTAATAAGGCAGTCTTAATGAGTGAAATAAAACAATGGGTTCCCCATACAAGGAGAGCTTTATCTTCCGGGGGAGTTTTCTTAGTAGGGCTATTTGCAGGAGCATGTGCACCGGCGGAGCAGAGGCCAACACTGGTCCGTCCTGTTGAAGCTTCGCCAACAAAAACGCCTGAGCCATCGTGGACACCTACCATCGTCGCCGCAACAGCTTTATCCAGGCCAACCGTTCTCCCGATTGAAACAGCCGTAGCAACTGCAAGCCCATCACCTTCTGCTATGCTGGAAACCGAATCTCACAACTCAGTATTATTTGAATTCGATATCAATACTCCTCGAGATATTTTAGAAGGTGAAGGGGGAGATTCGCTCGGCCAATGGTGGCTAACTTCCGGCGGAGTTCTCCATATTAAGGAAGGAGTGCTGCAGACTCCTGATCGTGACACCACGAAAGATGATCGATGGTATCACGCAAACGCAAATAGCTCGGATCCAGCGAAGATAACTAAACCTGAAATTGTGAACCGTGGTTTTTCAGCAGATTCTGAGTCAGAAAGCTGGTCAGATTATTCAATAACGACGATCATCACACCAACGGAAAATATGGTAACCACGAGCCCTGAAGTCGATGGAACTGACGGGATTGATCTTTTTATCTATGCCGCACTTAAAAGAAATACGAATGGAGGACTGGACTATAACACCTATGTTGCATATTTAACTAAAGATGGTCGTATTATGATTAAAAAACGGTATGTTAATGAAAGTGGCGAAATCCTATACGGATTAATAGCAGAACGTAAACTGCTAAAAGGTACTTATGTCAAAGGGCAGAGCCTAATTCCAATCGGACATCCTATTCTTTTACGAGCCTCAGCTCAAAGTGATAACGGCTCAACTGAAATTGCCTTTCTTGTAGATATACCACCTTTTGAAGGCTTTAACGGCGTTAGTGGAGCAGTTGGGGGTATCGATGACGGCAATCTTCGAGACGAAGAAGGTGGCAAAGGGATGGGTGCCGCTTATAATAAGGGTCGCGCAGGCTTAAGAACTGACTCATTACGATGGGATTTAAACTCATTCACGGTCACTCCAATTAGTGCAGAAATCATTTCAAACTAAATTGCAATATTGCCCCCTGCTTTTTTCTGTGATATATCTAACTAGCTTATACGTTATACAGAAATATACAAATGTCATATACAACAGTAATAGATTCATACGCTCCCATTTTAGATAGAGTACTGTCGTATAAAAAAATACTGGTAACGTCCTGCTTCATCCTCGTCTTCTTTCTTACACTATACGGAATACTTATTTATAAACTGGTATTCTTTTTGAATACACCATGGGGCTGGGCACCTGCCATATATAGTTTATTGACTGGCGCATTTCTACTCTCGCGCTTTGCCATAGTGCTCTTTTATACCGATCATCATACAACGAAGTATAAGAAGAAAGACTATCCGCAAATCTCAGTTGTCATAGCGTGCAAGAATGAAGAGGACTCTATCTTTAAAACAATCGAGACCTGTATGCAGTCAGATTATCCAAGCTCATTAGAGTGCATTGTGGTCGACGACGGTTCTACAGATAAGACCTATGAAGCGATGGAGCGGGCAAAAAAAGCCTTTAAGGGAGTCGAGTTAATAAAATTCGAACAAAACAGAGGGAAGCGCGAAGGAATGGCCGAAGGAATTCTTGTGGCTAAAAATGAAGTAATCGTTTTTGTAGATTCAGATAGTTTTGTCAAAAAAGATGCAATTCGTATCATTGCAGAGCACTTTATGAAAGATCCAAAAGTGGGAGCTGTCTCCGGCAACAGTAAAGTTGAAAATATTGACGTCAACGCCTTAACAAAGATGCAATCTGCACGTTACGGTGTCTCTTTTGATATTTTCAAAGCCTGTGAAGGGGTATTTGGCACAGTAACATGCTGTCCTGGCTGTTTCTCTGCGTATCGCACATCAGCCATTAAAGAGGTCCTAGATGCCTGGAGAAACCAGATGTTTCTCGGAACACGTAGTACTTTTGGCGACGATAGAAGCCTTACCAACCACATTTTAAAAAACTGGAAAGTGGAATATTGCACCACCGCCGAAGCCACCACGATTGTACCCGAGCAATTCAAAAAATTCTTTAAACAACAGCTCCGCTGGAAAAAGTCATGGATTAGAGAAGGTTCCAATGCAGCAAAATTTATCTGGAAAAAACATCCGATTGCATCGCTCTCTTTTTACACCAACCTTTTGATCCCTATATTCGGTCCGTTTATTGTGGGATATGTCCTGTATTATGGATTAATAGTTCACAAAGAATTACCGCTTGTTTATTTCGGCGGGCTAACCGCAATGAGCGTACTGTTTGGCGCGTTTTATTATATTCGTGGGCAAAATAAGTACTGGTGGTATGTCGTTCTATTTACCTGGTTATATTCAATTATTTTGATTTGGCAGATGCCTTATGCACTTTTGAAACTAAGAGATACCAAATGGGGGACGCGTTAAATGCACCACCATGTTAGAAATACTATAATTCTGGCTGTAACAACTGGAGTAATTGCTTTTGCTCTATATAAAACCTATCCTTTTGCGAAAGATATTTTGAGAAATTATACTGTTCCATACTATCATTATTCTCCCGACGGTTCTAACACTCCCGGGGCTTCAACTAAGGAACCCGCAGTAGCCGTTCCTATTCTTATGTATCACGGTGTCGTACCTGATTTTGACGCCGAGAATACACAACAAGACAGATTTGTACAGCAAATGGAATTACTCAAAAAATCCGGATATCAAACCATTACCGTAGATCAATACACTCAGTTTCGTGAGATGCAATTTTCGCTCCCTCCTAAACCGATCATAATCACATTCGACGACGGCCGTAAAGATAGCTATTACCCCACAGACGATATATTTAAAAATCTTGGTTTTAATGCGACTATTTTTCTTGCCACTATCAAACCCGATCTGAAAGAAAAATTCTATTTAGGCTGGGAAGAACTCAAAACTCTGCGGGATAGTGGCCGTTGGGAAATTGAAGCACATGGTCGCCGTTCTCATGAGAAGGTAGTCGCTAACAGCAATGGAAATGAAGGAAGGTATTTGACGTCAAGGATTTTTACCGAGGGAAAAGGGCTAGAAAGCAGTGATGAATTTAGTTCGCGCGTTGAGCAGGATTATGTCCAGGGGATAGATGATATAAAGAAAAATTTGGGCATAACTCCACGATTCTACGCGATTCCACTCAATGATTACGGTCAAAACTTTGGCGGAGCCGTTCCTGAAGCCGTAAAATTAAATGACGAATTGAGAAAGAAATATTTTAAACTTTCTTTTATCGAAGAGTTTGTTTACAGCGACTCACTCACCAATGAATATTACCAAATCCAAAATGATATCTATAATTATGTCGACGACGACCCGCACACATTACGTCGTATCGAAGTCCGTAATATGCCAGCAGATAAGTTGTTGGATTTCCTGGAAAGTGAATCTCCCCGAAATCGGGAGATATCGATCAATACCGCACATCCTGATGATTTCAAAAAGCACACTATTCTAAGATATGGCGACGGCTCATTTGACAAGAGTGGATTCCATTTAAAATCAAATGACGAAACCCTTAGCGCAAAAGCTTTTTTTGGGAATAAGCGTTGGAAAGATTATACCGTCGAAGCAACTATTCAACGAGTTAAAGGCAGAAATGTAACATTACTTGGATATCTCCTTAATAACTCAAATGAAGTAGGATTTGGAATGACCGATAACGGAGTTTTTCTGCGTGAAACAGTAAGCGGTGTCGAAAAGGAATTGAGGCCATCTCTCATAGTTAACCCAATACAAGGAAAAGATTACCAGTTTAAAATGGTCTTTAATAAAGGCACCGTTATCTGTTATCTCGATGGCGAACAAATATTTGGTCAAACCAATATCGCGGCTAGAGCTGGTTTTGCAGGGTTTAAGGTATGGGATGATACGGCTGCAGAAGGGTTACTCAAATCAATAAAAATATACTACAATAACTAGTGATGAAACATATCATACTTAGTTTTGGGATAATTGTATTTGTACTAGTTAGTTCCTTCTGTATTTATCTGTATATTGTGAAATCAAATAGTACTAGCGCCAACTTATTGGCTCCGTTTATTTCATCAGAAATTGGCAAGCAGCTTCGAAATGCAGATCTATCCTTTGCGGAAGTTGAACCTATTGCGACAGAGGCAGCTATAGAACAACGCAAAACGTTTGACGAAACATTTTCCGTAAAGCGCACCATTCAGGAAGCGCCTTCTATTGCGACAAGCAGTGATGCAAACTGGTGGGTCAATTCCGGTGGTGAATTAATTGTAGACAAAGGAGTTGCCCGCACTTTACAGGGAGCTGCGGCTGAAGGTTCCCGTTGGCGTGAAATATATAAAAAGACTACTCAAGTTGATACGGACACAGGAGCTCATCCACAGAATATATTTCGTCTGGTGTTAAAAAATAAATGGCTGAATTATTCACAACAGGTATACGCAAAAGTAGTGAAGGATAATCTGAGTGAAAGTCCACAGAGAGACGACTCAAACGGGCTCTTTTTATTCAACCGGTACTATGACGGAGACAATATCTATTACACAGGATTGCGTGTTGATGGTGCTGTTTCTATTAAGAAAAAGTACAAAGGAGCGTACTATACCCTTCTATATAAAAAAATTCTTAATGTCCCGAAATATGGTCGTGCCGATAATCCCAATGTATTACCTAAAGATACGTGGATGGGAATTAAAAGCGTTGTCAGAAACCTAGATGCTAATCGGGTTGAAATAAGCTTTTATACGGATATTGGCGAAGCAGGCACCTGGAAACTTGGAGGAACCGTGATTGATGACAATAAATCATTCGGTGGTGCAGCACTGCTACGAGCGGGGTATGCAGGAATCAGAACAGATTTTATGGATGTGCAGTTTAAAAAGTATGCAATTGCAGACGAAGTAAAGTAGAGCACAATTGTTGACAGGAAAGAAGCAACATGTCATCCTCATAGTAATGGTCGCTTCGCAAACAAAAAATACAGTATTTACAATAGTACTAGTCCCGCTTTTAATTGGCTTCTTCTTTGGCACCTATAAAATTCTCACTATTCAAGATGCTACTGATGTCAGTCAAATTCAGGCCGCGACCATAAACATCTCGACAGCGAGCCATCTACAAGCAGCGGTGAGTGCCGCCCGCCCCGGGGATGTTCTTGCAATAAGCGGATCCATAGATCTTACTAGCTTAACCTCCACATTTAAAATTGAAAATGTACATGGAACAGCCACAGCTCCTATTACTTTTAGAGGTGGTACTATACGTGGTGCTAAATCTTCACGCATGTTAGAAATAACAAATACCAGCTATCTCATATTTGAAGACATGACATTCGATGGTATCGGTGGCGATTCGGTTATATATATGCAACAGGCCAGACATAACGTTTTTCGTAGAAACATAATTAAAAATGGTGGAGGGGAATGTTTTAGAATGCGGGATAATTCCACCAACAACTCGATAATAGGTAATACAGTTTTTGCCTGCGGTGTGGGTAAATGGGATCCACCAACCAATAAAAATGCTGAGGGGATTTATATTGGAACTGCGGATAATCAGTCGGCCTCTCCAGACAAAACTATGTTAAATTATGTTGCAAATAATATCGTTCAACCTGATCTTAACAACCCAAAAGGCAAAGCAGGAAATGAGTGTATCGATCTAAAAGAGGCAACAGAGCGTAACTTAATCGAAAACAACACTTGTGCAGGTCAGTGGGACAAAAATAGCGGGGGCATGGAGTCCAGAGGGAATTATAATATCTTTAAAGGCAATACTTTCAATAGCGTTATTTGCGGTGCAGGTATTCGACTTGGAGGAGATCCTAACAAAACTCAGGGCTTTGGCAACTGGGTCATTGGAAACAATATCAGAGATTTTAATAATGCCGATCCTGCCTGCCCGGATAGTGCCGTAGGCGGTGATAAGGTGCTCATACATGGAGCCGTAAAGATTGAATCTACTGTGGCTCAGGGCTATATGTGCGGTAACAATGTTAATGGAAAAACACCGGCAGTGAGTGGCAGTATGGCAAGTCTGGTCAATGCACAGGAATTTGTAGGCGCGTGTGATAACAACAGAGTATCTTCGCACTTGGCACAATATAGTTTCGGCTCATCAATACAGGGCTATCCCGGCAGCGGTGGCACAAATCCAACACCCACTCCAATTCCACAGAATCCAACCCCAACACCGGTAACTCAGACTCCACAACCGATCAGTCAGGTCGGATGTACACGTACGGTCGCTAGCGGCGCAAGTATCCAAGACGCGATCGATCAAATGGGCGACAATCAGGTCCTCTGTGTAAGTCCTGGAGTATATCGTGGTGGTGGTAACCCAGGTAAAAGTTATGGAACTATTAAGATTCAGAACAGATCTAATTTCACTTTAAGGGGTTTACGAAGTGGCAGTCAGGTAGCAAAAATTGTAGCGACCCGCACCGAAGCTCTATCTTACTTACCTCCGGACAATTCACCCATCTCTGCATTTGAGCCTTATGATAGATTTAGCTTGATAAAAGTAATAAATGGAAACAATATCACTTTAGAAGGGTTGGATATTGATGGTTATTATTATCCGAATCTTTCAAGCCTGACGAATGGCGAGCCAGTATTAAACAGGTTGGTCTGGTTTCAAAAAACAAAAAATTCAAAGATCTTAAACAATAGAATTGTTAATGGAGGCAGTGAATGTGTCAGATTAAAGAGCGAATCACAAAGAAATGAGGTTGCCTATAATACAATTTCCGGCTGCGG
This sequence comes from bacterium, assembly GCA_030855825.1. Lineage (GTDB taxonomy): Bacteria > Patescibacteriota > Microgenomatia > JALYQM01 > JALYQM01 > JALYQM01. The sequence goes on along the minus strand of JALYQM010000022.1, from coordinate 41,093 downwards.
CTACTTCCAGTTTGGTCCGCTCAATTCGGTCGAGAGATTAAAGAAAAATGGTGAAGCTGTCTATATTGGTACCGACCCTGTTCAAATCGATGTTACCCAGATCAACCGACAAGCCTATTGGGGACATGACCGAACGCTCTATACGGATCGTTCAAGTTTTAATAAAGTCCATCATAATGTACTTAATCCTGGCCCTAGAGGAGGGTATAACGGATTCAATTATGGTAACGAATGTGTCGATATAAAAGAAGATTTTACATCGATCGATGAATTCAAGAAACTTGTACTTGCAGATACAGGTTCACCTGCATCTGCCTCTCTTGTGGCCGCACAGGAAGCACGTGGAGAACCAGGCCGAAACGAAGTGTACAATAATTCATGTGAAGGTCAATTTGACGGAGAAAGCGCCGCCTTTGATGCTCGAGGACCATACAATAGTTTCTATAATAACCGAATATTTGGAACCGTTCGCGGAGCAGCGATTCGTTTAAGAGCAGGTGAAAAACCAGTCCGCTCTGCTCAGTATCCGGCAAGTATCGCACCTGAAAGTATCACCGATGGAACAGCGAATATCGCAGTTACCTATAGGTGGTATGCGACGAATAATGTTATCAGAAAAAATGTAATAGAAAGTTACTGGAACGATACTTCATATAGCCACAATGAGCGCACAAACTATGTTGTTAAAACAGACGAAACTCAAGCTGGTGGAGATGGTATCTGCGGAAATGTAAATGCACAGGGAAGTATCACCTTCGATCGTCCATTTGCAATGCTCAGTGGAATCATAGTTAATAGGGCATGTTCTAGTGATGCTTCTGCACCTGGTCCAGGAAATGGATGCCTTGGAGTTGGTTGTATAGGAACAGGGCCCCCAAATACTTCATTAGGGTGTAATAATAATTCATTCTTTAGCATTACTAGTCCGAGTGGATTCACTTTCACAAAAGACTGTGTCGGTGTTAACCGGGACATTTATGCTGGAGACAATAGATTTACCTTTTTCCAAACTCATCAATATATTCAAAATATATCGTACGTTAAAACTGGCAATGTTGCAGAAAAGGACAGTCTTACCTTAAGCTGGTCCTTAAATACTACTCATCCTTCACAGATATATCTTATGTACAGAAAAATCCCCGGGCAAGGAGTACCTGCATGGATAACGCAACAATACACTAAACAAACCAGCAACGATTTTAGCAATATTAACCAGTTTGTTCTGAGGAAAAATGAGCAGGGATTAATAGGGTTATACGACATTTATAAAAAGAATGGCGTAACGATCGGGACTGAATCTTTTGGTCCTGCTTCCGACGTAACAAATAAAGCTTTCTCGATGTATTTTGTAGCTTTATCCCCGCAGTAAATCTGGAAAGAACTGTGCCATTATGAAAAATAGAATCACCCTATTCTCGATACTCAGTGCCCTGGCTATTACTTTCGGTACAGTTGCTTTAACCCGCTTTATCAATGTAAGCGAAACCTCCAAAGCAATCGATCTAATCAGTGCCGACTGTATTGGTGCAGCATGCACGGGGATTATTCAAACGCCGCTACCAACACCAATAGTTGTCGGCGACTCTGCGTGTGAGCTCGGTATACCGCTTATGAATATCCAAAGCCCACAAGGATATACCTTTACAAAAAGTTGCTTACAAAAAAATGGCCCTATTTATAGTGACGATAACCGTTTTACATTCTTTGGATTTCCGCCAGGTTACGAACGCGACTATTATGTAAAGACAGGAAATATTAGTGAGAAGGAAGATCGAAATTTAAATTGGTCAGTATCACTTGTGCGGCCTGCTCAGGCATATATCATCTTTAGAAAAATACCTGGCCAGCAACCTCCGCTATGGATACGAAACCAATATACGAAACTTACCAATGATGATTATACTAACCTGCAACAGTTTATTTTAAGGAAAAATGATCAGGGGCTAATAGGATTATATGATATTTATAAGAAAAACGGAGTTAGCTCCGGAGCGGTAACTTTTGGTCCGGCTAGTGATACAAACGTACTGGCATATTCAATGTATATGGTTGCCTTCAAGCTAGCTCCTGCCCCTACTGCTTCGCCATCGATAACCCCAGCTCCAAGTAGAACTCCATCACCTACACCTATTCCAACAAATGTAGTGAATCCTCCACCAAGTGGAGGATCATCAGGCCTTCCATCATCAATACTGAACCTATCTACTTGGAAAATCCAAATGCCATTCTATATAACAGGAAGCTCGATTGATATTTTTCAGCCGCAGCTAACTAACTATAGAATCGATCCATACTTTGTTGTCGATCAGGCGGGGGTACGATTTAGAGCTCCAGTTAACGGCAAAACCACTTCCGGTTCAAGTTATCCACGTACCGAGCTAAGAGAGATGTCCTATAATGCCTCTACTTTCAAATGTCCAACCAACACCAATGCTTGTTGGTCGTCTACCTTAGGTACTCATACGATGACCGTAGACTTGAAGGTTACGGCATTACCGAACACAAAACCTCACGTAGTTGTTGCGCAGATTCATGACGGTAATGATGTGTCCGTATTTCGCCTCGAGGGCACATCACTGTATATTACCGACGGTAACACTTCACACGGACACTTATTAGATTCAAACGTACCTCTTGGAAAACGGTTTACTGTTAAATATGAGATATCTGGTGGAGTAATAAAATATTATTATAACGGAGCGCTTGTACCGTATACTCAAAAAAAGAGTTTCACTAACGCATATTTTAAGACAGGCATCTATACTCAAGCCAATTGCACTAATAGTTCGCCTTGTAGTGCCACTAATTATGGGGAAAGTGTCCTATACAACGTAGCGGTAACCCATCAATAGTATAATGACAGCATGTTCACCTATAAATCTAAAATCTATGGTCGGAAAAATAAAAAGGTAGTGTTTCTGCTTTCAGGGTGGGGATTTGATAGAAGATTCTTCTCGCCGGTAGCATTCGCACTTGTGCTTGCAGGATACCAATGTATCGTCTATTCGTACGATGCTTCAATATTGTCGCCAAACATTAAAAACACTAAAGCCCGCTTCGAACTAGTAAAAAAAGAAATTCTCTCAAGAGTCGAACTCTGTAAGTATCACGGAGATGAACCCTATGCTATATTCGGCACCAGTCTTGGGGCGCTATTAACTTTAATGGTAGTCAACGAAACACCTGAATTTAAAAAGATTGTGTTAAATCTGACCGGTTCTGACATCGCCGAGATAATCTGGAGTTGGGAAATTTTCAGACCAGCGTTTAAGAAAATTTTGCAAACTACAGGAATTACTATTGAGCAACTGAAAGAAGATTGGAAAGCGATCAGCCCCATAAATAATATTAGTAATCTGAATCATCGAGATATACTAATCTACCTTAGTGAGCGTGATCAAGTTATCCCGTACAACCAGGGGCGGAAATTTCTTGAAGATTTAAAAAAAAGAAACTACAAATTTACACTGGTTATAAATAAGAAACTGAGGCACGTTTCAGCAGCAGCGTATAATCTTATCAATTTTCCAATATATATAAAATTTCTAAGAACTTCAAAATGATATACTCTAACTCACTAACAATATGGTGGAACAATCCTCGTCAGAACTCTATATCTCAAACCTGTTAATTGCCGTTGAATCAATTCCAATCCGGCGTATTTTCATTCACGATACGCTTATCCCGGCAATGGATAGACACCGCGGCCGCAAAAAACCGGCGGTGCAAAACGATGTTATACGAAAACTCTACTCTGTAAAAAAGAATAAACCAGGTGAATTGGTTGAGTCGATGTTTGAAATAATAAAGTCACGGAGTTTGTTGACAACAGATAAGGCTTTGGACATTGCTGAACTGATCTATTACATGGAACAACCGGCTGGCCATCCATTCCTGTACGGGGACCCTCCATACAATTATGATCATACTCTCGAAATGAACGAAATTATCGAGGCAGCCTTTAGTGTGTCACTAGATCAAGCCCGTGCTTTTTGTATTGCCAAATATATAACCAGAATTCGCTTTAACAATCTCCCCGAGGATGCCAGAAAACAAATGGAGTATATGGCTGTCGAGCCTTTTTTATGGTTGGCAAACCCTAGACGATCTCATCCTTCTTCTCGCGTATAAACGTAAACCATTCTTCAGCAATTGCGATCAAAGACTTGAGCGGAGCTTCCAGAATAAAGTCAAATATAAAGATGAAGATATTAACTTTAGAGAAGGCGGATGATAACCACCTACCTACGCGTAGGAACGGCAGGAAGAAGAAATCAATGATAGCAGTCAGGAATGATTCTTTCTCGCCTGTCACCATCAACTCAGTGGCGGTCTGACGTATTCTAAAGGCGAAGAATGACACCAGGCAAGTAAACAGGAAAAACAATCCCTTGCTGACAAAATTAAAATGCATTTTGGACAAAAGAATCCAGATTAATCCAAATGAAATAATAAACATTGCCGCATATACATAGACAAAAACGTTAGAACGACGTTTTGGTAATGGAATTTTAAGCTTAAGTGCATTTCGACCATCCGGATCGTCCATCAGTGCATTTACCCGTTCCATAATCTTTTCGGTATTTTTCTTATCCGGCGGACGAATAGACAGGGCGACGATAAACATCAAAAGGGGAGGGAAAATAATATTGATTAGTAGCGGTACTGCTTGGATCGAGCCATGAATTAACTGATCTGCAGGAACCTCAAGAATAAAGGCTAGTGTTATCTTAGTTATGAAAAGATAAATAATACTTCTGGTTGCAGCCCGGGTAATTTTTTGCGATACCGTTTTATAGCGGATCTCACATTCACCGGTAATAACCTCTTCCCGTTGTACGTGATCCGCAAGTATTTCATATCTTTTCTTTTTATTTTTATCGACCACGGACTTCAAAATTAAGAATGGGGCTGTCTGACGGCGAATAACAGGCAATAATCGCTCGCCGAGCGGATGCTTGAGATGATACTCAATCGCTTCCACTGCCTGTATAAACTGAGTCGCTACCTGCTCTGTTAGTTCCGGTATATTTTTTGTCCAGTCCGGATAATAACTAGTGAGAAGTTTAAAACGCAATACTGCGTCATCAGATTTAAGCAGACAGCGATGAATAGTCAGGAACACCTGCAGATTTTTAGTTGCTTCATCGACATCAGGAGCACTCTCACTATGATCAAGGGATAAGTACATCAACTGAACCAGGGCGTCGGTAGTGTAATGAGGCACCAGTAGCTGTTCAATTTCTGCCGACATTACCCCGATAATCCAGTCGCGAAGCTCAGGAAGTTTTTTAGTTTGTTTATAGGTGTTACGTTCGAGCAGAACCTTATATCGTTTAATAATTTCTGCAACCTCATCAATACGCTCCTGAGGCAGAATATTATTATCTATGTAATGTGCCCAGGTGATCTCCTTAATCAGACCTTCTGCGATACTGCGTTCTCCATTTTTTGCCGAGGTGATGCGACGGAGTAGAATTCTTCCAATTGCTTTACGCCTTAAAACAGTCTCTTCCTGGTAGTCGATTACCTGCCGGACCTTTTCAAATACCACTGCCAGTGCAGAGGCTGCTCTAGATACCTGGATGTTTCCGGTATTCTGTGATTCTGCCGAGGCCTGCTTTTCGAGGTCGTAAGACTTAAGAAAATCGCGTATTGCAGGGGAAATAACCTCTGAAGTTGCAGAGGCGGGAGAATTCGTATTTTGAGCCGAGGTGTCCATAAATTTGCTTAAAAGCAGACTAATTATACTCCTACAGCTTAAAAAAGCACATATTTAGAATGTGTTATGGAAACAGAAACACTTATAGGCTTTTTCGAAACATTCTTTTCTTTAGTTCGCCTGTCTTAGCTTTTACAGGAGCTTTTTTAGTTGTAGCGGCTTTTGTTACAGGTTTCTTCTTTTTTGCAATGTCTGCGGGTTCCATCATACTGTCTCCTAGCGCGATAGATCGTTCAATATCAGCGAGCTCTTGATTGATAGATTCCTCATACACCTGCATTGCTGCTTCGCGTGCTTTATGATACTCAATTGCACGGAGGTAAATTCCACTATCAAAATCGAATGCCTGCAACGCTTTCATTACCAGATCGCGATCTTCGCTAAATATATCGCGGAGATAGCTAGTATATTCGCGAAATACGTCCCTTGCTGCCAGTAATTGATCACGACGCTGGAGCAACGCTAAATAATAGTCTGCAACATGGTCCCCGGATGCTATCTCTAGCGCTTTACTCTTAACAGATGATTCAATGCGCGATTTATTTTCCAGATGCGAATCTATCCACGAACGGGCAAACTGAGAGATATGATCAAACTCAGTATCTGAGAGCATATAGTGAAGTGTATTGAAATAGTCATAGAGATCTTCACGCAGCGAGGCGATATCAACATGGCCATTAGTCAGAATATATTCATTTACATTAATTGATTTCATACAATCTATTCTTACGCACTTCACTAACGCTTGTCAAGAATGTTCTGGGCCATGTACGATAGTAAGTATGAAATCTTCTGTCGCAATTCATGGTCATTTTTATCAGCCGCCCCGCACCGATCCTTTTACAGGTCAGGATAGTGTAGATCCATATGTCGTAGATCAGACCGGTGGAAAATACAAAAGTTGGAACGAAATCATTAGTGACCAATGCTATAAGCCGAACGCCGATCTTGGAAATTTTTCATTAATTTCATTCGATCTATACCGGTCCTTAGCTGAATGGTTGGAACGGAATCAATCAGCCGTTTATTATAAAATAATTCAGAACGACCAAATTGCTTTTCGAAATGACGGATTTGGCAGCGCATTCTGCGGCAGCTGGGATCACGCAATTCTTCCTCTATTAACAACAGAGGACAAAGAGCTCGAGATTTATTGGGGTTACCATGATTATGTAAAGCGGTTTGGACATATTCCTGTTGGATTTTGGCTTGCAGAAACAGCAGTCTCATTTGATGTCCTCGATATCCTGGCTAAAAATGGACTTCGTCTCGTTATACTAGCTGAATGGCAGGCCAGTAATCCTGTTGATACAACAAAAGTATATTGGGTTAACCTGAGAGAAGGACGAAGAATCTGTGTAGCTTTCTACGATAAACAATTATCAGACAATCTCTCATTTAATTCTCAGGCAATGATTGATGCAGATCAGTTTGCCAGGAATTACATCTCCTCGCGCAACCTTCATGAGACACAGATAATGCTGGGAGCCACCGACGGAGAGCGCTACGGCCATCATCTGACCCAGGGAGAAAAGTTTCTTAACAGATTATTAACAAAAAGCGTCCCTGATGTTAACATGACCTCCACAACCTTAATGAAGGCTTTCGCTCAGGTGTCACCAAAAGACGAAGCATTTATTAAAGATAATACTTCCTGGAGTTGTTTATGTGGAGAATTAAAACGCTGGAAACAGGATTGTGAATGTTGTGTTGACTACGACCGCAATAATATGCGTGTCAGTGGACAATGGAAAACGACCCTATTCAACGCCATCAATACATTGTCCCAAAATCTGGTCGCAATAACAGATAGCATGTTGAGTAAATTGTTAATCAATCCGACCGAAGCAAAGAAAGAATATATTCATGTCCATTTGCATACGATGACCGAGAGTGAATTTCTTGCGAAACATCAGCGAAAACCACTTGATGCCCACGATATTCACATTGTAATGAAGGCTTGTCAGTTACAAATGTACCGGCTTGCCGCATATACTAGCTGCGGATGGTTTTTCTCTGATCTTGATCGCCCGGAGCCACGTATTGTAATTGGAAATATGAAAAAAGCGCTATCAATGCTTGCTGATCTTGGTCAAGTCGAGCACATGATGAATTTAGAGAAAACCTTTACTTTTGAGCTTAGTAATGCAAAAAGCAATTTTACCGGGAAGAGCGGTAAAGATCTGTATCTTGAGTATCGTTCCTTATTAGGTTAATAATTACCGTATGAACATAGGTTCCTTCATTTTTGTACTCCATAGCCACGTTCCATATGTCCGCAAAAGCGGCAAGTGGCCTCATGGCGAAGAGATGCTATACGAGATAATTGGTGAGACCTATGTGCCTCTTTTAAATGCTCTCGACGCCTTGTATAAGGACGGGATTAAACCACGCGTAAGCCTTGGCTTGACGCCAATCCTTCTTGAACAGCTTCACGACCCGTATATGCAGCGTGAGTTTGTTAAGTATGCAAATATACGGCTGAAAGCTGCGATTAAAGAACATCAATCGTTTAAAATAACAACCCCTGAGGCTCTTGCCGCATCGGAATTTTATATAAACTGGTATACGAAAATAATTGACGATTACGAGCATAAATATGATCGTAATTTAATCAGTGCATTTAAATTTTTTCAGGACAATGGTCAGTTAGACATCCTTACTAGTGCTGCGACACATGGATACCTACCATTACTTTCAAGAGATAGCGCTATCTGGGGTCAATTAAAAACCGGAATTAAGCAGTATAAGAGTTATTTTGATCGAGCACCTTCAGGGATATGGCTTCCGGAATGTGGATATCGGCCACTAGCCGCAGAGAACAGAGCCGGAATTGAATCTTTTCTTGATGAAATGAATCTTAAATATTTTTTTACTGACTCTCACGTAATTGAATCTGCTATTCACGCAAGCGGTGAGGAAAAAGCCTCACCTAAATATGTCCCTAAAGCAAGTTGGATGATGTATACGAACGCATTTGTATTAACTCATAGCACACCGAAATCCTCTAAGAAGCGACAAAAACCTGCATCGTTTACGCCAGCAGGAGAAATAAATACCTTTCATCCTTATTTTGTTGAAGATTCAGAAGTATATGTGTTTGGCCGGGATAATGTAACAGGCATGCAGGTGTGGTCGTCGGATTGGGGTTATCCGGGAGATTTCCTGTATCGCGAATTTCATAAAAAATCCAAGGAAACCGGCATTCAGTATTGGCGGATTTCAAACAAAAAACAAGGTATGAAATTTAAGGATTACTATGATCCTGAAGCGGCATTTGCGCGAGCAGAAGAACATGCTGAACATTTCACACAGCTTGTAGAATCTCATTTATTAAATTATTACACTCAGAACAATAAAAAAGGCGTCGTTGTATCTTCGTACGATACAGAATTATTTGGCCACTGGTGGTTCGAAGGAATTCATTGGATTGAAAAAGTAATGAGAAACTTCGCACAAAAAAATACAATTTCACTCACTTCAGCGCGCGACTATGTCCTTGAACATCCACAAACGGTTGCCCTACGCCTACCTGAAAGTTCCTGGGGTAACGGCGGGCAGCATTCGACCTGGTTTAACGATGAAACATCACCTCTATGGACGGATATTCACGCGGCAGAGTCTCGTTTCGAATCTCTGGTTGCGAAATATCCAAACGCTAAAGGAATGCAGAAGAAATTATTGAACCAGGCAGCACGGGAATTATTGTTACTTCAGTCTAGTGATTGGCCTTTTCTTATCACAACAGTACAGGCCGCCGATTATGCAGCAAAACGATTCAAAGAGCATGTGGATAGATTTAACTTTGTCTGCGACACAATAGAGGAAAAAAATGATAAAACCGTTGCAGATAAAACCCTGGAAGAAATTTTCGACGCAGATAATATATTTAAACAAATAGACTACAGGGATTTTACATAACAAAAAGGCCTGTCGTTTTTCTTACAGAAAGCATACAATTATCCTCTTGCAACTATAACAGTATCTGCTACTATTCAGGCGCATCAATAAAATCGTAGATGGAGAAACAACGACGTTTCTCTTACTCACGAAAAACCTATTAAAATATATCGGTAATCATATTATCGAGCTATGACCGCAATATAAAATCCCAAAAAAATATATATGTTCATATAAGATGTTATGCAATGCCTTTTCTTATGAAAAATAAATTAATCTCTGCCGCAGTAGTGGTAACTACCGTTACATTATTTTCTATTGCTTCGCAGCCAAAAACGGCAATCGGAACTTCAGCAATGACGGTAGCAAACGTTAGCACCGATTTTGTTATGCCAACCATGAGGCCTTTCCCTACATTAAATATTGAAAGCAGAACAATGCCGGTTATTTCAAGTTCACCAAAATCAACAACAACACCTACGGCTAACACTACTCCAACAACGAGTCCTACTGCTACTGCCACATCAACAACGAGTCCAACTTCTGCGGCAACTGTGCAACCAGTGAGGACCTCTTCACCGACGCAAACTCCTCAACCGACAGCGACACCTACCGTAACCGCACAGCCATCAACGAATAACAGTTCCTATACTGACCAGGTGATCGAGCTGGTAAATAAAGAGCGTGCGAATTCAAACCTTGGGCCTCTCGCTAAAAATGATCAACTAACAAACTCCGCACAGGCATATACTCAATACATGGCTGATAAAAATTTCTTTTCCCATAACGGACCTGATGGATCAACATTTATTACCCGCAATAAAGCGGCAGGTTATTCTAACTATCTGCATCTCGGCGAAAACATCGCGGCTGGTCAAAGATCTCCTCAGGAAGTGATGACCGCCTGGATGAACTCTTCAGGTCACCGCGCAAATATTATGAAAGCACAATATAAAGAGATTGGCGTAGGATATACTTCGAAATCAGGTACAACCTACAACACGTATTGGGCACAGGAGTTTGGCTCAAGGTAAGCCGCAGGAAACTTGACTTATAGCTATTAGTATAGTACAATCGACGTCCTTAAGTCCACGAATTCTTAATTTGAAATTCAGGCGGAGTGGACTATGCTCTTTGAAATTATTTTACTACTTAAAAGTGGATACCGCTGTGGGCATTTAATATATAAGTGCTCAAAATGGTGTCCACTTTGGTCATCAAATCAACAGGTTTCTGCGCCCGCAGAAAGGCTGCCCGATGTCCGGTTACGAGGGATTGGAGTTTTACTTCAATTTAATGCAGGTTGGTTTTTTGCCTCCACCGCCCTACAATCCAAAATTGATCCAGGTGATCAAATTAACGAATGTAGAGGGCGATAGCAGAAAGCCGTCCAACCCGTGGATCGCGTTTGTTGAAGGCACTGTTGTGATAGGGCACGGGCCCACACTTCAGGAAGCCATCGATGATGCACTCACTGTGTGGCGATACCTGCTCGCAACAAGGCAAAAGACGACACAAAAAATCAGCTCACACAAAAATCGCCGCCTAAAGAGAAAAGGAAGAAAAAATAAGTAGAAACAAATTTCAATTGAGCCAGCACCGTGTGGGTAGAGTTAGAATTCGAGGCATCTGCTTCTTTTCTTATAAAATCTCTATCCACCCGGTGCCCTTGTCTTTTTATAAACGACGAACGTCATGCAGTCTTTTTACTGCCGAAAAATACCCATACACAATTGCGCTGAATTCACCAACTTTACCAAAACCATATAGCGGAACTCTAAACGCAGGATCCTGGAAAAGATAACTTAAATTCTCACTTCCGATACCAATACCTAACATTGCTCCACTCAATACGATTGTTTCAATAATCCGGCGGCGAACAGGATGCTGAGTAACTATATCCGATGCAGTTTCTGTACGGTGGAATCGTTCTATAGCTCTATAGAATACCATGTCCTATGATATACTCAAGTTCATATGGATGACATAAAATCCCAGCTATTTGATATAAAAACCCGTTACGAAGCACTTCTTCCAAAAATAGATATTGCCGGCAAAGAACAACAGGTACGGCAACTCGAAGCAGAAACCATTAAAGACGGATTCTGGAATACTCCCCAGGATGCATCAAAAGTAATGCAGGAAATGTCAGGAATTCAGCAACAGTTAAAAGCAATTGGGGGAATTGGGTCACGCATCGACGATGCATTTACAATGATCGATCTGTATACAGAGGAAAATAAAACAGCCTCAGATACCGAAAAAGAGGAAATTAAAAGTACTATCCGTGCACTAACTAAAGAAATTGACATACTGGAACTTGAATTATTTCTATCAGGAAAACACGACAAAGAAGACGCAATTCTTTCCATTCATGCCGGGCAAGGCGGGACAGAAGCCCAGGATTGGGCCGAGATGCTTGCACGAATGTATCAACGGTACTTCGAGCGCAAAAGTTGGAAATATGATATCTCAGATATAAGCCCAGGGGACGAAGCAGGATATAAATCAATTACTATGTATGTGTATGCACCATATGCATATGGCTACTTACATAACGAAATCGGAACACACCGCCTAGTCAGGCAATCTCCGTTTAATGCAGATAATCTTCGTCAGACATCATTTGCCAATGTTGAAGTACTTCCTCAGATCGAAGAAGATACTGAAATCATTATCAAGGACGATGACATCGAATTTGACGCATTTCGTTCAGGTGGACATGGGGGCCAAAACGTCAATAAAGTTTCTACCGCGGTTCGTATAAAACACACCCCTTCGGGATTGGTTGTTGTTTCCTCAAACGAACGCTATCAAGGCCAAAACCGTGAAAATGCAATGAAGCTCCTCCGCGCCAGGTTATGGGAAATTGAGGAGGAACGAAAGCGTCTGGGAGTCAAAGAATTAAAGGGAGATTTTAAGCCAGCCAGCTGGGGAAATCAGGTTCGTAATTATGTCCTTCATCCGTACCAATTAGTTAAAGATCTCCGTTCAGGATACGAAACAAGCCAGTCCCAAGCCATTCTGGATGGCGAACTTGATGAAATGATTGAAGCAGGTTTGAAGAATACCGTTCAAGTCCTTTAATTATTATTTCTTATATATCTTCATCAAAAACTTTGCATTTTATTTTTTCAATCTGCTATACTGTCATCAGCATGATTAAGTTTGAAAACGTTGCAAAAAAATTCCCCGACGGCACCTACGGCGTGATCGATATAACCCTGGAAATTCCCGATGGAGACTTCTTATTTATCGTCGGACAAAGTGGAGCAGGGAAGACGACATTACTTAAATTGCTTACGGGCCAACTTCGCCCAACAACCGGCACAATCATGATTGACGACATGAATGTCGGAAAACTTAAACCAAACAATTTATATAAACTGCGTAGGACAATTGGTGTTGTATTTCAGGATTTTAAATTGCTTCCTGATCAAACAGTATATGAAAATGTCGCTTTAGCCCTGGAAGTGATTGGACAAAAAGAGAAAAAATATAAACAATCTATTTATGATCTTTTACAAAAAGTTGGACTCGCCGGTAAAGAAAACTATTTTCCGGTACAACTATCAGGTGGCGAGCTTCAGCGCATCGCTATAGCTCGTGCATTTGCAGCCAATCCAAAAATGCTTATAGCAGACGAGCCAACAGGTGACTTAGATCCAAAAACTGCATGGGAAATACTAAAACTGCTAGATGAAATAAACAAATCCGGCACGACAATTCTGATGGCAACTCATAATCATACAATTGTTGATGCGATGCAAAAGCGCGTTATCACTGTTGATCATGGGCGAATTTCGAGTGACATTAAAAAAGGAATGTACGATGCACCGGAGAAACCTAAGGACGAGGTCCTCGCCAACGAAACAGTCGATCCTATTGTAGAAGCTAAAGAGGAAAAAGCCTAATGTCATTAAAGTACAGTCTCCGCCATATCAGACGTTCACCATATCAGACGCTTTCTGCCATTCTTATAATGGTAATAACATTTTTTATGGTATCGGTATTTTTGTTGCTTGCTTTTGTGTCATCAGGAATCCTGAGACATTTTGAAACTCAACCACAAATATCAGCATTTTATCCAAACGAAACACCTGAAACAGAGATCCTCGATGTTAAAAAAGAGCTCGAGCAAACGAACCTCACTAAAAACGTCAGATATATCTCAAGCAAAGAAGCCGTTGAGATATATAAAAAAGACACCGCTATCGATAACATCGATCCAAACCTGGACTTAATCAGCGATAAAATATTGCCACCTTCACTTGAGATAACAACATGGAGCTTAAATGATCTCCGCGTTCTTAAGACAATGGTAGAAAAGAAAGAAGGAGTCAAAGTAGTTTTTATTGAAGAAATTGTAGATAAGCTTTCCAGCTGGCTAAGCGGACTACGCACCGGCGGCTTAATTCTACTCATTCTTCTCGCCGTTGAATCAATACTCGTTGTTTGGACCATTATTGGTATGCGCATTTCACAAAGAAAGCATGAAATCGAAATTATGCGCTTACTTGGAGCGACATCATGGTACATCCGTGCTCCTTTTATCCTTGAAGGCATTCTCTATGGCATAATTGGCAGTATGATCGGCGTACTCATTACGGCAGGACTGTTACAGGTTGTATTGCCGGGTGTTGCCGCATTCCTAAATGGTATTCCAATTATTCCGCTCTCTGCAGAAAACGCAATTAAAGTTGTGTCTAACGCTACTCAAATGGAAGGTGTCCCACTATCACCGGTTTCACCATTCTTTATACTGCTTCTTATCGCAGTAGAAGCCGTTATAGGCGCATTAATCGGCGCAATTGGTAGTTACTCCGCCGTTGTCCGCAACCTCAAGAGATATTAATTTTGCCTTGACTATGCTACAGTATCAAAAGGATGCTTAAAAAATTCTCAGTTGTATTTGCACTCGTATTTATATTCGGACTTGGTTTATATGTTCGCATCTATGCCGAGGATGCAACAAGTTCTGCCAATGTTAAAGAAGAATACGAGAATATCCAGGGAGAAATAGAACGACTTCAAAAGCAATTAAATAGCCTTCAGTCTCAAGAGCGAACGCTCAGTAATCAAATCACACAATTTAATTCTCAGATGCAGGTAACACAATTACAGATTCTGGACACTCAAAAGCAGGTCCAGCAGTTACAATCTGAAATACTGGTGCTACAATCCCATGTAGATGGTCTTGAAATTACTCTCGAAAAAATCTCCGGAGTCATTGCAGATCGAGCAGTATCTACGTATCAACAAGGTGAATTAACCCCGTTAAAATTACTCGTCACTTCAAACGGGTTTGAGACTTTTGTTACAAAATATGCATATGCATCCTATTTACAGGATTACAATAAACGTGTCCTTCTTCAGATTCAGAATAATCAAAATAATATTAATGATAAAAAAACTGAGCTGGAAACAAAACGTAAGCAAGTCGAAGTGAAGAAAAAGCAGCTCGAAGCATTACGGTCAACACTTGAAGCACAAAAAAAGGCAAAAGAAACATTACTTACAATTACCAGGAACGACGAAACCCGATACGCAAAATTGCTTGAAGCTGCAAAATCAAAAGAACAGTCACTTGCAAGATTAATTTTCCGCGATGGTAAAGTATCATACTCGATGAGTATTTACGGGCTCGCACGGCAGGGGTCAGTATCACAAGGAACACGTATTGGTACGATGGGAAACAGTGGTGCTCCCCGTTGCAGTAACGCGGCCCATCTTCATATGGAAGTTATGGAAAAAGGAGTTGTCACAGACTCGGCGATAGGTGGAGAACTACTAAGCCCGTTCGCATATCTTAAATCGCGTTCAGTTTCAATCTTTCAGGAAGACAATTCCATTGGAGTGCAATCATTGGGCGCGGGTAGCTGGTCGTGGCCTTTAAACGAGCCGGTTATTACGCAACAATTTGGAAAAACACCGTGGTCTTCTCGCTATCTAGGTGGTTATCATAGCGGAGTTGATATGGTTGATTATAACGATAGGGCAATTAGAGCCCCGGCGTCAGGAACGTTATATTATGCCAAAGTCGCCTGCGGATCCGCTATAAACATTGCAATTATCGATCATGGCGCAGGCATCTTATCTGACTATCTCCATTTGGAATAATATGAAACACTACGGACGCTATCTTCCTCTCATACTGTGGACAGGAGTTATTGTTTGGGGTTCATCCCGCAGTTCCGTAAGCGTTACAGAAGCGCGTGATCTGGATATCCTTATCCATAAGCTAGCCCATATTGTGGAGTATGCTATTCTATACCTAGTTTTTGTATATGCATTCTTCTCAAATAAGCGTACGTATCCACAACTCGCGATTTTCGCCTTGCTCTTTGTATTCCTGTTTGGAGTCTCAGATGAATTACATCAGTCACTTACTCCAACTCGGAGCCCGCGCATCTCAGATGCCTTCGTAGATGTAACAGGTGGCATTGTCGGCTATCTAATCGCGAAGATATATCTCAAAAAAAAGGAGTAGTTGTTAGCTACTCCTTAATTATTTATTTATAATCGTATTAATAATATTTTCTCTTAAGCATTGCAAATACCCCGGATACTAAGAGCGAAGCTCCTCCGATAATCGCAAACATAACACCGTTATTAGTACCTACAGTAGGTAATGTCTCCGTAGCATCAGCAACAGCCCGGTTGTCAGGTTGTGGAGTCGATGTGGTCTGCGCTACGGTTGGAGTTGATGTCGAACTTGCTACAGGAGTTGGTGTTTCTGTAGGGGTTGGAGTTGGTGTATTTGAAGGTCCTCCTACCGGTGGTGTTCCTGTTGGGGTCGGTGATGGGCTGCGTGTCGGTGTTGCGCTTGGTGATCGCGACGGCGTCGCTGACGGGCTACCAGTTGGTGTTGTTGTGGGAGAAGGTGATGGCGATGCAGTTGTGCAATTATCCCGGATATCTATGGTTCCGCTGTATTTTTCTTCATGTAAATTACCATTTTGAGTGTATTTAACTGTTGCATTCCAGGTAATCTTATCGTCTTTTTTGACTGCTGTGCTGAAATTCCAGTTAAATGTCTTATCTATTGAATTATCAGGAGCTTGAGATATAAACACTTGAGTTGGTGCAACATCAGTTCCATTTAACTTCAGATCAAGATTGATCAGGAACGGGACACTTTCGCTATCCCGAACTATGGTACCGCCCGCGCAGGTACCGGTAACTGTTGGTCTCCAGGCAAGAGTTGGTTGAACTTCGGTAAGCTCTTCGGAACCACTTTTATTTAAGTTCTGGTAGGCAATTAATCCACCGCCAATAGCAGCAATAAATAGCAATATAAATACAACAAGTAGCACTCTTTTTTTATCACCCGTTGCCGGTGGCTGAGGAGGAAGTGCTGATCCATTCAGAGGAGCGCTGGGCTGGGGTGGTGAACTGGGAGATGGTGAATTAATCATATAATTATTAGTCCTAACTACTAATATCTCTACGGTACATTGAAACCAAAACGCTTGTCAACAGATCAGTTTTTCGTAACTATCTTGACAAGAGATTTTCTAAAATGTATAAGCGATACACTTCATAAAAATCTGATTAAATTATACTTTTATACACACTGAGCACAGTGAAAGGAATATATGGCTAATCGCGGAGAAAACAAAACTATTAAAATTCTTGTAGGTGGTGTAATAGTTACTGCCATTATCGTAGGTGGCGTATATTTCCTTAACAATTCAAACAATCGATCAAACGCATCAAATTCCGGCAACTCTGGCCAGGTTGCAGGATTAACTTCTAATAATAAGCAGGCTGCAAATAATCCAAAAGTAATTCTTAATAAAACATATAGCACAATCGCACTCGATGTAACAGGTAAACCATCAAAAAATAAAATTGATGTAATTATTAAGTCTGCTGAAAAAAGTCAGGACATCCTTATCAAAGGACAGCCGGCAACAGCGAAAAACGGGAGTGCATTTCTTGTATTGCAAGTTGACTTAAAGAACGCAAGTAATGAGCGATTAATTATCTCACCACTTAATCTCTTACGACTTATCGTCGACGGTCAGAAGCGAGCAGCTGAAATTTATACAGAAGAAGTTCCACAAATCCGTGGTAGCGTTGTGGTTGAACCTGATTCAACGAAAGTAACTCGTGTTGGATTTGTTCTGACTTCAGATATTGTTAGCAAGGCATTTAAATTACAAATTGGTGACGTAAACGCAACTGACAAAACAACAATAGATTTAAAATTTTAATGTAAAAATAAATATGGTCGATTTTTCTTCAATAAAAGTATCTGACAAAGTAATAGCGCAAATTGCTGAAGCACTGGAGAAGGTCGACTACGGAAGTATAGAGATAATAATTCAAAACAAGTGCGTAACACAGATAAGTACAAGAGAGATAACCAAAACAAATCATCCAGTGCATACAGCTAATATAAAAGGATCCCGATAAGGGATCTTTTTTTATCGAGAAAAACAATAAGACGAAAACAACTACAACTAAATGAGAATATCTGCTTGACAAGTTGCCTAGGATATTCTAAAAGTAAATTATAATAAATCTAATAATAGTAGAAGTGCCGACCGCACACGGAGGCAGTGTCTCAGTTAATTAGAGTTATAAAAATAAACTTTAAAAATTGTACTCTGTCTTTTTTTTAGATTTGCTATTATCTCATTATTGTAGAGTGCTATCACATCTGATATATTATAAATATAACAAATGCATATAGCATAATTGAAACAAGTAAGTAGAAAGATTACCGGACTAATTAGGATTACACAAACTTGAAAGACAACTAAACAAGAATCCGGTATTTTTTAATCGCAAAAATTAATTAAGTAACTTAACAATTTGCAATCTTTTTGGAAGGAGGTGAATAAATAAATGAAAAAACTTTTAGTTTCTTATACAACTATAGCTATGTTGGCCGTTGCAGTTGTTTCCCCTATGGGAGCATTTGCAGAGGTAGTAGGTAACATCGGTAACGGTGTTGACTCAAACAGCTCAGCTACAGTGAACTCGAACAACTCAACAACAGTATCGCAGTCAAACGCTGCATCTGTTACAAACACTATCTCAGTAAAATCCAACACTGGTGACAACAACGCTTCCCGTAATACAGGAGGTGAAGTCGGAATCAGCACAGGAAACGCTGGAGCAAGTGTTGGCATCTCAAACATGGCTAATTCAAACTCAGCTAAGCTTGATACTTGCTGCACAGCAGGAGGCGACTCCTCAGTGTTAAACCAGGGTAATGGTGATTCATCAGATAACGATGCAACTTTAAACAAAAAAAACTCAACAGCTTTGTCCCAAACAAACATCGCTGACGTTGCTAACTTTGTTAATGTAGATTCAAATACAGGTAATAACAAAGCTTCAAGAAATACAGGATCCGGTAACGGTTCTGAAGTTTCTATCGACACTGGTAGATCCATCGTTTCTCCAATCCTCATCAAGAATGCAGTTAACTCAAACCAGGCAGTACTCGGTTCATCCGTTGGTGCTTTTGGTAATGGTGACCTGACAATCGGCAATGCAGGAAATGGTGTTGAGTCAGACAATGATGCAACAGCTAACCTCAACAACTCAACCGCTGTCGCTCAGACAAACGCTGCATCTATCTTAAACTGGGTAGACGTAACTTCAAACACAGGTGACAACGATGCAGATCGTAACACAGGTGGAGACGTTATGATCGACACTGGAGATAGCGCAGTAGCAGTAGTACTTGATAACAAAGCAAACTCAAACGCAGCTTGGTTAGACAACTGCGGATGTGTAGGTCTTGACGATCTCGTTGTAAAAAATCTCGGAAACGGTGATTCAACAGACAACGACGCTAAAGTTAACAAGAACAATTCAACTGCAGCTTACCAAGCTAATCTTAGCGAGGTAGCAAACTTCGGATACTTTGACACCAATTCTGGTGGCAATAAAGCTAACCGCAATACAGGAGCTGTATACGGCTGGTCAGATCCGTCAGTTGACACAGGAGTTGCTTACACCGAAGTCGGTGCAACAACAGCTGTTAACAACAACGTTTTGAATAATGGATATGTTGGCATGACACCTCCTCCAGTTTCAAACGGTAACCTCTCAAACGGTGGTTATTGGTGGAACTATGGAATGATGTGGAATGGTAATTCTTCCTACTAATTCAAAATTTTCGAAATCCTTAAAGGGTTACTACTGAAAGTGAAAACAAGTAAGCAGTAACCCTAAGAGGAGGATCAAAGAAATTAAAAATTAAATTCTGGCAATTGAAGTCAGTTCTTAGAATTTAATTTTTAAGAATAAATACAATATAGTCACATTCCGGGGGTCAAGTGAAAAAACTCACACATTCAGCACTATCTTTTATTCTTGTGTTCGCGCTTACATTCGCGCCACTCAATACCGCATCAATCGGATATGTATTCGCTGAAGAGGCAGCCCCAGTTGCAATCCCACAAGCACCGGCAACACCTCAGCCTCCATCGTCAACACCCACCCCTCCTCCTTCTCCAACACAGCCTTCGTCGCCTGAACCATCGTTTCATCCTAACCCAAACGTCGCTACACCAAAACCAGCTGTAACAGCAAAGCCTGCAGCCACCTCGCAACCAAAAGAATCAGATGCACCTAAAGCAACAGTTCAGGCTGCAGCAACGCCAGTATCAGCAGCTACCCCTGTACCTTCTGTAATCGATGCAACTCCACTTCCGGATGTAATAGCAACAAATTCAACTGGCGGACAGCATGGAAATCGCGAAACAGGTGACAGCACCGTTACTACTGGTGATGCAAATGTGAATGGTTCACTGGTAAATAGTGTTAATTCAAATCTATCTGGTGGCGGAGCTGGAGGAAATGGAGGCACAGAAGCGGGTAATACTGGCAATGGCGATTCTTCCAATAATAATGCAAACGCAAATAACGCGACATCTTCCGACCAGGCAATGCAAAATAGCGCTGCACTTTCAAATAATGTTGAAATGGGCGCAGTGAGTGGTCAAAACACTGCCAGTCGTAATACCGGAGACGGAACAGTCATAACCGGTGATGCCAATGTTGGAGTAACCGTTATTAATGGAGCAAATAATAATGTTTCAGGTCTTGCAGTTAACCAATACGATGTAAATGGTAATCAAACAGGGGATATTGTTCTTGGATCATCAGCATCAACAGCAAGCTGCGGTGGAGCATCGTCAGCATGTAGCAATGGAGTGCTCGGATCGAAGGCCGGCAATACCGGTAATGGAACCGAATCCAGTAATAATGCTTCATCCAATAACAATCAATCGTCTACATCAACAATGAGTAATGATGCCGATGTCGTAAATGATGTTGCAATCGACGCAGTAACAGGTCGAAATAGCGCTGACTCCAATGTTGGTTCAGGAAATGTAGACACAGGTGATGCAAATGTTGCAGTTACCTTGCTTAACTTCTTAAATAACAATATCGTAGCCGGAACAGTAGATGTCATTAATATCTTTGGGGAATATGTAGGCAACATTATTTTACCTGAATCCCAGCCAGCTGCTGTAAACGGAAATAACGCGGCGGGAAACAACGCAGCAGGCAATAATGTCTCAGCAAACCGCGGTAATGGAGACTCGTCACAAAACAACGCATCACCAAGTGCCAATTCATCAAACAATACAACACAAGCGAATCTTGCCGATATCGCAAACAACCTTGACGTAAATGCCAACACCGGTAACAATGCAGTCAAATCAAACACCAATGGTGAAAATAATGTCGAAACCGGTAACACCAATGTAGACGCCAATGTATACAACGTATCTAATGTTAACTCAACTGATGGCGGATATATTGTACTTGTCAATGATAACGGGACTTGGAAGGGTACAATATATGGCGGAAACGGCAAGCAATCTGCTTCTGAGGGTGTTAATTTCACCGTAGCACCTGACGGTTCAGTTGTCGCTTCCAACAACGGCAACGGAACAGAATCAGAAAATAATGCCCAGGCTAGTAGCAACGCATCAAAAGATACAACACAAACCAACAATGCTAAAGTTGCAAATAATGTAAAAATTAACGCTGATACCGGTAACAACTCTGCAAGCCGCAATGTAGGCGGTGGAGATGTTAAAACAGGGAACGTAAACGTTGCTGCATCAATAATGAATTTTGTTAACAATAACTTCGCCGGAAAGACATTCAGAGTAGTCATGGTTAATGTTCTCGGTAAATGGACTGGCAGTGTTGTGCCTGCAGGACACAAAGCACCAGCAGCTCAAGGCGGATCGAATAACAATGCAGTAGCTGGAGTATCTTCAGCAACAACTCCTGCACCTACTGTTCAGCCTTCTGCTTCACTGGCGACTACACCAAAAGAAGTTGCAGACGGTACCGTACTAGGAAAAATGACAATTAATAAAGCAGGCAAAGTCCTTGGAGCTTCAACAAAACAGGCCGCAACTATCGACCTGAAAGATGGACATAAATACCTGGTCGACGATACCTTAAATGTTCCAAATGATAAACCAATCGTTGCAGCAGCCGTTGGCATGAATACCAAGTCGGTATCGGGTTTTGAATGGCAATGGTTACTTGCAGGATTTATGATACTTCCATTCGCTGGAATCTATGCAATAAAAAGGGTTAAGAACAAAGCAATTGCACCCTTAAATGAATAATTAATTAAGAAATAGTAACATTAATTCCCCGTCACCAGCGGGGATTTTTGTTAAGGTTACAGTATTGCAAATACTATAGGATATGCTATACTTGTAGCTTATGGAATTAGGGCGAGCTACATACAACTCCGAATATGCCAAGAAATACTTAAGTACGGCTAGCTATACTTATACCAGACTCAAGGTTGCTCGTGCGGCCGAGTTAATTACCTGTGATGGCAGCACAGGAAAAACTGTTTTGGATGTAGGCGGAAATATCAACGCAGTTATAAAGAACGGTCAGCGAGGAGTCCTCGAGGCTCGTGACCCAACCATCAATTATTATGCGTTAGATATATCTTCTGCCTACTTTAGAGTAGGAGATTTAAGGAAAACAAACGATATCATCGAATATTACAAAGACGGAAAAGGTATAACAGCCGATGCACACTATCTTCCCATGGGGAATGCTCGAGTTGATACGGTAATTCTTGCCGATGTCCTCGAACATTTAAATGATCCTTTTCGCGTTTTACATGAGGTAAAACGTGTACTGAGGCCTAATGGAGAGCTTATATTAACGCTTCCGGCTATATATAAGCTTGATATACTAAAAAATCGTCGCCCCGACATAGCCATTGCCATTGGAAAACGTCGTGACACCTCTCATGTAAACTTTTTTGATATACCGGAAGTTCTTAAGCTGGTAGAGGATGTTGGGTTCCAAACAACCTTACTTGAGGGATTAGACTACGGAGTTGGTTTCCCTTATTTAACCTGGCTAGTACCTGAATACGTGAATTCACCGCACGATCAAGGGGAAAATCCTCGCTCTAAACAGTTTAAAGCAATTAAAAAAGAGCTTGATTCTTTAGATATCGCCGTACATGCAGAGCTCGATACCATAATGAATCATGGTGGTGTTGCTGAGGTAATGAGACGAAATGTTTCGTCTGACTCATGTCATCCATTACATATAATACATGATTATTTAACTCTTCATCCTGGATTCGGTTCCAATTACGGCAATCTGCATTGCGTACACGATTCGGTCAAAGATAAAGTTAATCAGATCAAACACGAATTTGCACCTATAATGATTGCGAATGCACTCTCGACCGCATGTGAATCTGGACCTGCATCGTTGGAAGGGAGTTTTACGATTGTAGCAAAAAAGAGGTAGAAGTATGATCTTCTTACTTGGTCAGCATGGTTCAGGAAAAAGCGAACTTGCAAAACAAATGTCTCAAGACTACGGTTTATTAAATATTGATACCGGACAATTGCTCCGAAAAGAAAGACAAGGTCAATCTCTCGAGCATGAAAGCACTGTCATGTGGTGTGATCGAATGGACAATGCAAATGGACCAGGATATGTTAATGAGCTTCTTAAAAGGGCAATTGTAAGAAAAGTTGCCGGTGAAATCCTCTATGGGGAACCGTTTCAGGATGTAATTATAGTGGGGAAACGCTCCATTGTTGAAATTGACGAGCTAACTGCTTGCCTCTCTCTGTGTCCTAAACCACAGATCAGAGAACGAACAATCATCGCCATACAGGTTGATGAATCTATCGCTCATGCCCGCTTTCAACAACGTAACCGAAAGCCTGGTGATCGGCGGATTACCCTCGAATCATACCTGGTGCAAGTAAGAAAAGAGGAAGAATTAGGACTGTCTAAAGCACTAAAACATGGAGATTTTATTGTTGAGAATAATCTTCCCGGGATAGAGAATCTTTTTGGTTCTGTACGGCATATAATGGAGCACCAACGAGGGTATATTAGTGTAGAAGGAGTGCGCAGTTCAGGAAAGATCGAAGGAATACAATCGTCCTGGATTAAATAAAACTCAGTCTATCAGCAATTACAGAAACCGGCTGGAAAATTCAAGGCTATCAGGAATTAACAAAGAGAGTATCATATACCTTATCAAAATAGAAAGTTACTATGCAAGAACAAAGAGCAATCAGATGTGAAGCAGTGATAATTAAAGATAATAAAATTCTTCTAATTTATTGCAAAAAAAGAGAATTGGAATATTACGTTCTCCCGGGCGGAAGCCTTGAAGCCAATGAGACACTAGAGCAATGTGTACTGAGAGAGATAAAAGAAGAAACAACGGTAATCGCATCGGTAGAAAAATTACTATATGTCTATGATATTAAAGACGATCTAAAAAAGTATCTATTCCTGTGCAAATATATCTCAGGTGAACCGCGAATCGGTGAGGGAAACGAACGAGAAGAGTTGAAAAATGATAAGAATTTGGAATATATCCCTTCGTGGTATCCATTGGACTCACTAAAGAATCTGCATCTCATCTATACTCTTGAATTTAGAGATTGGCTACTTCAAAATAATGAACGTTTGTCCGAAGTAAACGAACCATGCATATTGAAAATAAGCAGGGAGCAGCAAATGGGGTGGAGACATAAATAGCTACCCTTCGAGGATACGACTCAACCTGTACCTAATATCATCTATATCGCTACGCGAAGATGTAAACACATATCCAGTTAGCTTTCCAGAAATATAGTCAACTCCAGTTTTCTTTTTATAATCAAATGAAATTAAAGATCCTTCTGATTCGAGGTCCATTTCTAGACTGGCTAAACGAGTTAGTTTTCTGTAATCAACAGTCGCTTTTGATTTGAATAATATAATTCGTTGCTTTAGAAAATCCAATACTTCATTGACCATTTGTTGTGTTGCAATATGATCGGTCGAACTACCGATTAAGTAGAGTTTTGAATCATCTCTAAATAGAAAATCCATATGATACATACCCAACATATAACTGAGATCCCCAACAACAGGGGCATATTCAGCAGATGCACTAAGTGCAGCAGCAATCTCTTTAGATCCCAAGTTTATAAAGTAATCCAGCGCATCCTTTTGGAGGTTTGGTTCAGATAACATTCTCTGTCTGAGTTGATCAAGAATAAACAATTTTGCTCGCTGGGTTTTTTGTTGCTCAAAATGATGTAATTCAAATTGGGGTATTCGTTCAATAGGATTATCACCAACAGTTAACAGTGCATCGTTAGTGATTGGCTGCGCTAAATCCTTTATCGGTGTGCGATTATTCTTAGAAGTTGCGATAAACAATGGTCTAAGCTGATCTTCTCCGAATTGTTGAAGCAGTATATCCAGTCCTGTTGCCTCTGCCGGAACAAAAATTTGTTCATACGCTGCTCCGCGTGTTTTACGGTTGAGATATACTATATTTAAGTCCTGATTTCCAATTTCCCGTAAAAATAAACTGACTGATCCGCTAACGTTATCTGCCATTGGCTTTTGCATAAACCTATCAAATACTCCGATAGTGGTCGCGAGTGCTTCCCGTTGATTGAATGTTGGATATCTATGTACTTTTAGCGGTAATGGCATATTTTTCCACCAGTTATGAGTAAAATTTCGAAGTACAAAATCTGCACGGTCAGAATCGGAAATCTTCACATTTAAAACTGTTTGCTCATCAGTGACCGGGTTTGAGCGCGTACTATAATCGTTTACAAAGGTAGGATGTTTCATGCCAGTGTAGAAATCGTATTGCGAGAGTGCGGTTGCCATCGCACCAATAGAATCTGTGTTCCATGCGTCAATATATACAATTGGCCGGGCAAGGTCGCCGGTAAAAGTTGGGTCATTCAAGCGTTTGTGTATTTCAAGCAATGATGGCACACGTAAATCAGCTATAGCATAAGTAGAAAAATGTTCGCCGATTGTTAGCGGGTTAGGTACTGGACCTTCAACGGTCATATTCATTAATTGAATAAAGCGCTCAAGTTTCTCATTCATTATTTCAGGACTATATTCATGATCCTGTCTTACCCTATGCGCTTTAATGTATGCGCTTCGATCCATGCACAAAAGGGAATTATCACCTATCATGTCTCTCAAATCCCACAATCTAAAATAGTCCGCCAAAGGATAATAAACTGCTAAACTTTCTTCACCTTTGCGTCGGATTCTATCTTGAGCCGTTTCTTTTATGGATCCGTCGTCTTTATATTTAGGTTTTAACCCGCTAAAAGTTACAGAATTAACACCTCTATCACTTAATTTTCCCAGAATTGCAATTGGTTGCGCCGGAAGATTTTCTTCAGCATTAGGACGTAAACAGTTAATGAGGCGCTGTACTGTCCTGGTTTGCGCTTCTTCTTTAGTTAATCCACCAAGATCATGTAGTTCAACTTTAGTCATCGCATAAATAATACTCATGCTATCGCGGTCAAAACGATCTTCAATTTCCGCGAGTGAAACATCGTCATCCTCCACCGTATCATGTCCGACAAAGGCCACTACTGCGTTTGGAGGTAAAACAACATTGAATTTCTCACATACTTGCATGGCTAATGTAGCGACTTCAATACGGTGCGTAAACACATCGTTACCGGAAACATCAAGTACCCGTACTTCACCGTTATTTTCTTTTGCTTCATACGCACGACACTTCTCTTCAAGCCAGACTACACCATCTATAATAAATTTGGCGTCTTCAGGGTCAGGATATAGTTCGCAAACATAGTTTCTAAAGACCTTTAAATAGCCAAATTTCTTCTCATCATCAAATTTATCTGGAAATTGAGGGTAATGCTCAGATGAAGTTGTTCGCCGCAGATGTTCATGTTTCTTTTGTATAATTGCAAGCTCAACCGTTCTAAGGCTGTTTTGGACAGATCGGCCGAGGTCTTCGGTCCCTAATTGACGCCCTAAGCGATTAATAATTTCCATAGTATATATTATACTATAGGTTGCATTGTGATTTCAATAAGGTCAGAACAAGGGAAATAAGCCCATGAATATAAACCAATACATGTGACAGTCCATGAGCTTGTTCTGAAGGTGCTCGCCCGGGCAAAAATTTGATATAATGTGAGTCCAATTAACAGAGAAGGATTAAGTTTAAGTGAAACGAATCATCCGGGATATACAGACTCAGCAGTTAGGGTTGCCTTATTAAATACGGATTGGTATTACCCTCGATTTATATCGTCCGTATCGTATAGGGCAGCGTCTCACAAGAATTCTTTTCTTAGCCAGTACATAGCAGGCACTCCTACGGAAGAGGAAGAATGCGCTTTTAATAAAGCAAGAAGCTACTTGGCAACACGCCTTTCGGATATAAATTTTTTAAGAGAACAATCATTTAGTGAAGTCGGGATCAATGATGTTGGGTATTCACTATTTATCAAGAAATTGCTTCACCGTACTCAACATAGTTTAAATCAACGAACATACGGCGTGCTCATTCTCAAAGCAATGCAATGTTTAGTATCACCTCCTGATTTCAGAACTCCCGCGACTGCGCTTTACAGAATTGATTCATTATCGAAGCTCTCAGATACAGAATCGCTGTATTTAGCAGAACTTTCCCGTCGTGCCGGCTATGAATTTGTTACCGGTAGACCAGAATTGCGCAGATGGAAAGAAATGGCGGTTATTCCGGAGTAACATGGTATAGTAATGAATGATTATGGAAAATAATCTGAATCCGACCTTAACCGTAACCCAGCTCAACAAAATCGCCAGAGAAATGCTCATGCATATAGGCAATATGTATGTAACTGGCGAGATTTGCGACATCAAATACAAACCCGGACAGTATCGGTATATCTATTTCACTTTAAAAGATCCGCAAACGGATTATTGCATCTCATGTGCAGCAGATCCGGGAATTCTATCTAAATCGCTTTCACTTGATGAAGGGAAAAAGGTAACCGTTTTTGGTAATTTAGATTTATGGGAAAAAGCAGGAAGATTTCAGCTATCGGTACTCAGAATCGAGATATTTGAGCAAGGAGATTTGCAAAAAAAGGTCGAAGCCCTGAAGCAAAAATTAAATACCGAAGGGCTATTCAGCGATGCGATTAAAAAACCAATTCCGGCATATCCACTTACCATAGGTGTCATTACCTCGGTTAATGCCGGGGCAGCCTGGTACGATTTCAAAACGCATTCGATCGATAAATACCCATTCCTGCATTTAATCACGCACGACGTTGCAGTACAGGGAGCTAAATGTATTACCGATGTCTGCAAAGCGATACGAATGTTGGATCGCCTTAATTGCGATGTCATTGTCATAACACGAGGGGGAGGTTCGCAGGAGGATCTGATGGCCTTCAATTCCGAAGAAATTGCTCGTGCTATTTACGCTGCATCTACACCCATCCTTACCGCGATTGGGCACGAAATCGATACCAGTATTGCCGACTTTGTAGCTGACCGGTATGCATCAACTCCAACTAATGCTGCGGGTATTATTACCCAGAACTACCCTGTATTAATCAAATCATTGGATCACATTCAAAAGCAATTTATGAATAAGGCAATGTATGTGCTCGGCAATAAATCCCAGTTACTCGATCAAATTTCGTATAAACTTCAGCAGAAAAAAGGCCGATACAAAAACATGGAAGATGTCATGAGCTTAATGCATCAAAAGCTGGAATTAAGCGCCAATCATCTGGTAAAAACTAAATATGAATATCTACAGTTACAGCAAACCAAGCTTAACCTCATTTCTCCCTTGACTATATTAAACCGAGGTTATAGTATTGTTAAGACAGAATCAGGGAAAGTCTTAAAAGATATCAAACACTCCAATATAAATGATTTAATCCATATACAATTAGCACACGGTCAACTCACTTCGACAATTAAGGAAAAGCATGAGTAATACAGTTTCGTTTTCACAATCACTAACTCGTTTAGAGGAAATTATCGCCTTACTGGAAAATCCTCAAATTGATCTTGAAGACGGTATTAAGCTTCTTGAAGAAGGTGTCCAATTGCATAAAGCATGCATGGTACAGTTGAACGACGCGCAAAGTAAGATTACTCACCTCTTACGCGAGGGGAGTGAAGTGGCATGAAGGAAAAAGTAGCGCTACTATGCATTACCCTCATTGCTGCTTTTCTCCATTATTCCAATTTGACTCCGTATACCTTATACCCCGACTCGTATCAGAATATTTTGGTTGCTGAAAATATTCATACGTACAAGAGTGTCATCGGGACCCTTGGCAAAGACGGCCAGATATGGCCAGAGTATTTTGGATGGACGAGACCGGGGTATGCGCTACTTATTCTTGCTGCAAATTCATTTTTTAATAATTACTTTACGGCTGCTAAAACGGTAACCCTAATTGCAGTCATGATCGCTGTGCCCTTTGCGTATTTTTTTATACTCCAAGTAACCGAATCAAAAAAACTTGCAATCGGGGGAATGGTGCTACTGGCTTTATCCGCAAATTATGCAGAATGGAGCGGTTTAATACTAACCGAAGGTGTCGGCATTCTCGCTCTGATGCTTGCTCTTTCTGGATTCTTTTATGTTCTGAAAAAAGAATCACAACCCGCAGAAATTCGTGATCTGATACTCGGTTGTATTATTGCTCTTGCATTCTAATACGGTATGAATACGCAATCTTATTACTCCCTAGATTAGAAGCTAGTTAAAATACTATAGGAGAGTATTCTAATTAGTTGGAATTGTAAGTTCAGGCTTAGATTTAATTTTATAAATTAGAGTTTGTTCATCATCATAGACTAAATTATAGTATTTTTCGACGTTTTGGTTGTTACCAAGATACTTCGTCACTGGTTCATCAGTTGGTGTCTTTAAGTCTTTAGGAGGGCGAGTCATATAAATCCATGTTGCGTATCTCTGAGGATCTTTGATACTCGTCAGCCAATATTTTTGAGTACCTTCATGAATAAATGTTTTATAATTAAACCCTAAAAAAAACATTTCAGGGTCATGCTTATAAGCGCTCATAATTATTAACCCACCGTCATAGTTTTTTTTAAGCCATCCCACCGATCCTCCAAATTTATCTCGTCCAGATTGGTCCTGGTGCAGCTTGAAAGGAATGCTGTACAAAACAAATATTGAGGGATTAATTGAAAGATAAAATTGTATAAATATTATTGGCATAATAATTAGTACACTTCGTTTTGATTTAGAAATAATCCAACCTATCATAATTACAACAAAAGGCAGAAGATTTAAGCCATATCTTATATTGTATTCGGAGTGTTGGTAATTTAAATTCGGACTCACAATATGGTCCCAATCAATAGGAGGATGTATAAGGGGAAAGTTTGTCGTTAGAGTCATTACAACAAATGCATATACTGCCAAAGGAAGCAAAGCTGCAACAAGATACAATTTATCACTTATTTCTCTTTTTTTAATAAGATATGCAATTAATGCTATTAGGTATACAAAAGATATAATTGATACAGCACTAGTCAATAGTCCATTCATTTGCATCATAGTCGTACCATATCTACCGATTTGATCAAGTAAGGAAAGTTTGGAATGATAACTATCCGGGGACGGAAGGTTTAACTGTTCGTAGTTCTCTGTCGATATTACTGATGCTTTGCCAGAGTAAATATCTTTCCACAATAATGGGTTTCCAAAAACGATTCCACAATAAATACACCATATGACTATACCTGTTAATGCCAATGTTCCGAACATAACAGAATTTCCTTCAGTAGTTTTCCATGTTCTCGATTTTATAAAGGAAAAAATAAAAACATATATACAACTAAGTATAACTATGAAAAGACCCTCATACCGGACTAAACTTGATGCAGAAACAATAATTCCAAGCATCATTAAATCTAGAACTAAAAGGTCTCGGCTCCATTTCATTAAATAGTACGTGGCTGTAACAACTGTCATAATGAAAAATACTTCCGTCATTGCCGTAGTTTGCATGTAAATAAAATTTATATTTGTGATAGCGCAGAGAAACATCACAATGCCACTTAGGCGATTAACAAAAATATCTTTTCCTATTTTGTATAAATACAAACAAGTAATTATGAAAGCTATTCCAGAAACAATCCAGCCTGCTGCACCTGTATGCCACATAAAATCATTCCATATAAAAGGAATCATTAAAATGTGAGTAAGTGGAAGCCAAACACTTCCTAATTGACCAAGTCCAGGAGTTATATTATCCAGAATCTTACGAGATATATTAAGCCGAGATACAGCGTCTCCATAGGCCAAATTTAAATAATCAAAGTTATAATAGTATATAAAAGAGGAGATGCTAATTAATGCGCAGATAAAAATAATAATTGATTGTTCATGATGAAATATTTTTTTAATTAAGTTTTTCATAGGTAAGATACGTATCAAAAATAGATTATATACTGTTTGTTGCGACAGATCTAAGAGATCTGTAAAAATCATTCATGGTATCTTCAAAAGAATACTTATGTTTGATTAATTCGTAGTTCTTTTCGCCCATATCTTTCAAGGCATCGGTATTATCCAAAATATCTTTAATTGCCTCCGCCATCTGGCGAGGATTCTTTTGTCGAACTACAATTGCACCAACACCTTCATTGAGCAGATCGCTTGTACAACTATTTTCGGCAATTACAAGTGGCATACCGGCTGCCATAGCTTCGAAGTACATTGAAGGCATGGACTCGGAGAGCGATGACGAAACAAATATTTGAGCATTCTTATAGTATTCAGGTACTTGGTCTCGTGGAATATATCCCTTGAAAGAAATATTATAATTAATCTTAAATTCTTTAACTCTATTTTCTAAATTAGCTCTTTGTGGACCGTCTCCAATTATAGTTAGAAATATATTCTTCATTAAATATTCATTCACTAAGATATTCATCATCTCTATTAAGTCTTCGGTATTTTTTCTTAGAACCAAGTAGCTAATATTAAGAAGGTTTATATTATTATTTATCACAAGTTCTTTCTTTGTGAACCCAGAGGTATCGAATGTTTTAGGGGCAAGAGTAGTATGAAATATTTTTTTACTCGCTAACATTTTTTTTCCAGTCGAATCAGATAAATATATCTTATTTGCACTCATCAAAGTTAATCTCGACAGGTTAGTGAAAATAATCGAAAAAAAGTATGTGCTACTATCAAACTTTTTTAATATTTTTTTAAAGCGAGAGTCTGAGTTACTTAACTTTTTCCCCATTGAACGATTTTCGTCAGCTCCTAAAAAAGTGTGAGGAGTATTTATTGGTCCAATTACAAAAGGTATTTTTTTGTTATTAAAAATAGCTAATAAGCTAAATGTTTCATTTATTGCGAACGGTCCATTATGCCAGATTAAATCATATTTATTTTTTTTAATCAATTGATTTGCTTTATAGTAAGTCCATATTATAAACTTTATTCGCATAAAATTAGAAATATAATCTGGTTTGGTTTTAAAATAGCAAAAAACATTTAGATTACCAAAAGTTTTTTTTTCTGTATAACCAACTAATATATCTCCATGTAAATCTTCTTTTAGCGCGAAGTATTTTAAGTAATTATAAGATCGAGTATATTCGCTTCCTTCTGACGGATCTGCGATATAGTGCAAGGGCGCTATAAGTAACCTCATATAAACTCCAGTAATTTTAGAGCACTCCTTTTCCAGTCAAAATTCTTTGCCCATTCGACAGAGTTTCTAGACATTACTTTTCTTCTCACATCATCATTCATTATTTCAATCAGCTTATCCGCCAGGGCGACTGTATTACCATATTCAACCAGGTATCCTGAATCAGGAACATTGACTGAGTCCCGTAGTCCTGGTACATCTGAAGCAATTACAGGAGTTCCACAGGCATTAGCTTCAATTGTTGTAATACCCCAGCCTTCCATATACGACGGGTTTACAAACACCCACGCCTTTTGCAGTAAAGCAATCTTTTCTTCTTCGCTTACTTTACCTAAAAATTGTATTTTATCGGCCAGACCAAGAGTTTCACCAAGTTGTTTCAAATTCGATTCTTCTTCACCTGAACCCGCTATTAGCAATTTCGCATTAGGAAGTTTTTCTGCAACTCTTTTGAATGCATTAATTAGCACATCTACCGATTTATATGATTTAAGCCGTCCCAGATACAACACCGTCGGATCTAATTCCTTGTTCCCGGGAATTAAAGTTTCCAGATCTGCACCTGGATAAATTATTTTAATATCAGATCCCACCAATCCAATCCCTTCCATATCTCGTTTAGTCGATTCTGAGATTGTCAGGTAGGTGCAGTTTTTATAGGCAAACGGCATTAAGTTCTTTTCAAGAACCTTAGCAAGCATCGCAAGCGGTTTTGGTAAATATTTGTGGAACACTTCCTGATGAATGTGAAATACAAGGCAGAAAACTCGTTCACGGCTGTATAAAGACGAAAAGAACGGAATACCATTCTGACAATCGATTACCACATCATATCGTTTCCTGAATTTAAGCATATAGTAAAAGAAGGCCCATACATAGACAAAATAGAATCCACCGCGTCGAATAACTTCAACACCTTCCACCAATTCGTAGCGAGATGATGTACTATCATTACCACAAAATAATGTAACCTGATGACCTTCGCTTACCCAACGTTTAGAAAGTTCATGAATATATACTTCAGCACCTCCGGATAATTCGTGTTTAGTGTCACGCCAGTTAAATATAAGAATTCTTTTTTTACCATCGTTTGGCTTTTGCTGTGTAAGAGGATAAAACAGGTCGAGGAAATCACCGAGATTACGTAAGAAAAAACGACCGGAATCCTGGAAAAAATTAATTAAAGCAATGACAAAGAAACCAAAGAAAGATGCAACCAAAACATCAAATGCAATTGCATTAATAGAACCATGGTTTAGAATAATCAGTGCGACCATCACACAGGTAGTAATTATCGCACCAATCGAAAATGCGTACTGTTTACGGGATAACCGATAAATAACGATCGTGTTTGCGAGTGTAAATAAAGAAATCGCGAGAGTGTACACGGTAAGATACGGGATTATATCCCGCGCCTTTTCTCCTAAAAGAAGAGGCACGAAAACATGCCCGAAAGGACCAAGTAATACAAAGCCGCAAATAACAAAAAATGCAGTACCAGTGAATAAGTAATAGAAAACATTCCCGGGGTTCTTGTCCTGACCCTCTGCCCTACTTACCATAGATATCATAAAAGTATTAAGAAGTGACCCAAAGAAATAAATCATTTTTCCCACTAGCGCCAACAAAGCGTACTGGCCTGCTGCTACTGGATTTAAGAAATGTTTCGCAAGGAGTATATCTACTGAAAGAAATGCGGTCGATGACAACCCGGTTAACACTGCTGCAATAAAAAATGGCTTTGAGAAAGCATCAGTTTGTGCTACTGCTGTAGTACTATCGTCTACAATCTTCAACCGACGGACATACCAATAGGTAAGTAGTGCCGACAGTAATAATGAAATTGGAATCGAGAGATATACTAACGATCCATATCCTGAATAAATAAATAGTGCAGCAGCTAACAGCTTAGTTGTTGCTTCCGAGATAAAGAGGATCCCGATAGTATTAAACCTTAGAAGCCCTTGTAGATAACCTCTTCCAATAGTTAGATATATGCCACAGACAATCATAAACGAAAAATAGAGCAGAGAGGTCCAATCAGAAACTTTAAAAAAGTGCGCGAGAACAGGTGAAAGTACGACCCACGCTAAGGCTGAAAGTATCCCGAATGAAATTGTTTTTTTATTAATTCGATCAAAATATCTTTTGGCACGTTGCTCTGAAATGGGTGCAACAAAAGCGACCTGATAATTAACTGTCGAAGCGACTCCTGTAAGAAGCATCGATAATAAATACCAGAAGGTGGTATAAAGTGTTACAAAGCCAAATTCCTCGAAAGATAACATTCTCCCGAGGAATGCATTAAAAATAAAATTAGCAATATTAGAAATCATCAATGCAACAAGAAGGAAACCTCCTCCTGACAACAAAGTGTACTTTTCATTCTTCATGAAATTAGCTGCCTTACTTAGTAAATGTTAAGTCTATCAGGAGACGGTAGAGTGTGCGGGTTCGTCAACCAAATTTCTGCCAATTCGTTCACTGGCCTGCTTCATTGCTTTTTTATTATTTAAATGAAGCCCATGTTTTGTTTTTGACCATTGATGAGGTGCGGTTGCCAGCTTGTATAAAGCAACCCATGCGGCGACACTCATCGCAAGCCAATAAAAAGGTACGAGTATTGCGTATTTCATGATATCATCATGTTCACGTTTTGAACAACCAATCATGTAATAATACATGTACAAGAAATTGCCTATTATAAGGCAGAAAAGCGCCATATAAAAAACAGGTGTCGGAAAAAGTGATTCAATAAAAGTTCCAACATACGGCCGGAACACAAAGTAAATGATAGTGATACTCCACATAATCGGATTAATAAACATCGATAATATCTTCCCACCCACAATTGTTTGCAACGCAATCAAATGAATATGCGCTTTAGATTTAAAAAACAGCGAAGGGTGCCGCATATGTACAAAATACGATTGAATATAGCCCTTAATCCAACGCGACCGCTGCATAATCCAGTTAGGAAAACTACTATTTGCTTCCTCAAGCGTGATACTATCAATCACAGCGGTGCGGTATCCTTTTTTTGCAAGCCGAATTCCCAAATCGCAATCCTCGGTTACATTAAACGCATCCCAGCCTTTTAATTCACGCAGATCAGCAACCTTGAAATGGTTTGAAGTACCACCTAGAGGGATCAACGCTTTAATCGAATGCAATCCCGTAAGAACCAAATCAAACCACAACGAATATTCAGCCGTAAATAATTTAGTCAACAAATTCTGGTGCGGATTGTAGTAGTTAAGTTTCGCTTGAATACAACGGATATTGTCAGGAGATTTATCAAAGGCAATGACTGCTTTTTTCAGTTGCTCAACGTCAGGAACATCTTCAGCATCATAAATAACAACATATTCACCGGTCGCAAATTTAAGTCCGTAATTGCACGCTTTCGGTTTAGTTTTTGGAAGTGAATGCGGAACAATAACAATCTGGAAAAAGTCCGGCAAATTAAATTCGCGAGCCTTCGCAATGGTTTGAGGATCGTTCTCTTCAAGGAGCAGCATTACCTGAAGTTTATCTTTAGGATATTCCAACCTTGACATTGCATTTACAAATTGAGGAAGTACTTCCCATTCCTGATAAAGCGGACAAAAAATCGTGTAGGTAGGATATTCACGTAGATCACGCTCCTTAATCTGTTCCTGCGTGATGATAATATCCGAAGGTTTCGAAAAACTGCGATAAATCAAAAAGAAATTAAAAAGCAGATCAATAAAATAGAGAATAGTCAGGATCGCTATAATAATAATGATTGCCGTGTGCCAGTTTACAATCAGCGCTGCAATGGCGATTGCACCACCAGTGACCAGAATAAATTTTTGATTGAAACTCATAACTTCAATCGCACTTTCAGAATGGTGCAAGCCCGAGTGATGAACAAATCTGACACCCTTATAATGATGTCCTTGTCCATGTTCCTCAATCATTTGCGGAGAAAAAGGGATGATCGGATTGCCTTTTAATTTTAATTTGAACGCATTTGAACCAATTTCATAGGTAGTCTGGAGTAATTTCACTTTGGTCTGTCCGCTTTTGCGTTCTTCAAAGACGATATCAACAGTTTCTATTTCATATCCCGCTGCCCGCGCATGGATCAAAAATTCAAGATCAAACGTCCACGGAGATGGATCAACTTCAATATGCTCCAATACATTTTTTTTGAATACTTTTAATCCGGATTGGACATCGAGTGAGAATCCATGAAGCAAGTACGTGAAGAAATATTTAAACCCCCCGTGCAAAAAACGCCGGATAACGTTTGTTTTTTGTTCTTTGCGGTTGGCAACAACAATATCCGCGCCTAAAGTGAGCATTGTTATCATCTTAGGAATTGCCTCAGGCGGATACTGCAAATCAGCATCAATCATTGCAACAAAGGGATACTTCGCAGCTGCAAAACCTTTAATTAACGAGCTCGCCTTACCGCGATTTTTAATCGAACCTTTACTGATAAAGGTAATCGGAAAACGTTGGGATAGTTCAGCAATAAGCTGCGGAGTTTTGTCATCAGACACATCGTCAACAAAAATAATTTCATAGTCAAACTGCTCACTGGGCAGGGAGTTATCGATTCGTGTTATGAGAGTTGCAATCGTAGTGGCTTCATTCAATGTCGGAACGACAATTGAGATCTGTGTTTTGGACATAGGACACTAAAGAAACATTAATAGAGTGTATCATGTATTTTCAAAAAATTAATACTTGACTTTAGATCTCGTCTCTCTCTAAAGTAGACAGAGAGACTTTTATACGCCTGAATATTGCATGGCGTATTGTTTTAGTTCATTACTATCTCATACCGCAAGAATAAGGCAGCAAGGGTATAAGATATATCAGTTATGTGAGTATATACTTGTTTTTGGAAGGAGGTGAATCAAATGACAAAATATTTAATTGCAACAATCATACTTGTTGGCGTAGTCGCAGGAGCCGGCGCAGTATCTTCATCAGCATCATCTTATGGTGGTAGTGTAGGAGGCGTAGGCAACTCAGGCAACGGCAGCAGTTCATATAATGTAGTTTCAAGCCATACAACAAAAAAGGTTAGCGTTACCCAGTATAACTCAGCATTCCAAGCTAATGGTGTTTCCAACACTATAAACTCAGGTGGAAATAAAGCTAACAAAAACACCGGAGGAGATGAGGTTTCTGTACAAACAGGAACAGCAACAGCAGGTGTTGGAATCGAAAATACAGCTAACCAAAATGCAGCTGCAGTCCAAAACTGCGGATGTGCTGATGGCGCTGTATCCGCATCAAACAAAGGCAATGGTTACGAGTCTTATAATAAAGTAAAAGTTTCAAACACAAACAAGACTTCAGTAAACCAGGCTAACTTAGCGGTACAGGTCAATGAAGTTTCCAATAATGTTAATACAGGAAACAATCAGGCAAACAGTAACACAGGCGCAGACGTACACGTCGGCACAGGTGGTGCTGGTTCCACAACAATTATAAGCAACACAGCTAATTCAAACCAAGCTGTAGTTGGCGGAGGTTTTGTTTTCTAATTATTAGAAAATTGAACAATCGTACACTGTAAAAATACTCCATGTTTTCACTCCCTTGTGATTATGGAGTATTTTTTATTTAACTAATATATTTTTCAACCATATTTTCCAGATCAAGAATTTCAAAAGGCTTGGCCAGAAAAGCATCCGCACCTGCACGTTGTGCAATCATTGCTGTGTCTTTATTTGCTGAAAAGATAATAATCGGGATATCTTTCGTATCGGCAGAAGATTTTAATTCTCTCGTTATCTCATCACCCTGCTTACCAGCAATCCAGAGATCCAGGAGAATGATATCGGGACATGTATCTTTAATAATACTGATAATATTAGTACTTTCTGCCATAGCCGTGACAAAATATCCTTTTGATTCTAAAACAATACTGACTACATCAAGTATTCCGCTGTCATCTTCACAAATAAGCACATGTTTACCGGTATCCATAGATAATATTATAGCAAAGGTAGATTGTATTTTTCAAATTTTTGTGCACTTGACCATGTCGCGCCTGACACATTACTATCTAGTCAGTATGGCCAAACTTTCCCACTTCTTTGTACCTCATAAGAAAAATAATTATCGCGCGCATTTCTTAAAACCGATAGCACTTTATACTATTGTGTTCGGATTACTGGCACTTCAGTTTTCATTCCTGTTTATAAAAAGTACAAATCCATCAGTACTCGGGATTTCATATTCCATATCCGTCGACGACGTAATCGCACAAACAAATGACGAACGGGGTAAAGCCGGGCTAAGCAAGTTACAAAGAAACGGGCCACTCACAGTCGCTGCACAGTTGAAAGGTAGTGATATGCTCGCAAAAGGGTATTGGGCACACATTTCTCCCGATGGTAAAGAGCCTTGGTTTTGGATTGCTCAGGCGGGGTATAGTTATAATCGAGCGGGCGAAAATCTGGCAAAAGATTTTAGAGATACCATATCTGTTACCAATGCATGGATGGCAAGCCCGGGACATCGTGCCAATATTTTAAACGCAAATTATAAAGAGATCGGTGTAGCTGTAGTCAGCGGGCCCTTTAATGGCTATGACACAGTCATTGTTGTTCAAATGTTCGGCGAACCATTTGGCAGTGGGGTTGCTAATTCACTCTCTCAACCACAGTCAGCAGGAGCACAAATACCTCCAACCCCAAAACCGGCCGTAGGAAGAACAATCGCACGCAATCTTGAGATTGCATCGACTTCGGCTACCACAGAAGATTCGAATCAAGCTCCACAGTTGATAAAACCGGAAGGCATTCAGACGACAAATATAACACCAACGCAAAGCCCAGCACCACTTATCGATCCGGTTGTTGTTTTCAAATATACCGTTTTTGTGATTGGAATGTTTTTTATCATTCTCCTGGGGATAGACGGGTATGTTATTGCAAAGAAGCGGGTACAGCGAAGTGAGCATGGACATAGTTTGATGCATGCTTTTTTCCTGGCAGCAATTATGATAAGCTTGCTCATAATCGAAACGGGGGTAATACTATAATATGTATAACGTTATAGAGAACGCACGAAAACACCTTGGGCATACAATTTTATTTATCTTATTCCTCATACTCGGAATAACGCTTTTTCTGGCGTTCGCCCATGATCCTCGAATGCGTTTAATCCTTTTGGCAATTGTATCTGTCGCCTATGCCGTATGGAGCATTGTTCATCATTACATGCGCAAAGATCTTAGCTGGGGCATTGTTATCGAGTACAGTATCGTTTCATTAATTGCAATTTTATGGGTAATATCATTACTAGGATGGGGAACACTATGAAAGTACTCGTAATTGGTGGCGCAGGATACATCGGCTCACATACCGTTAAAGCATTACAAAACGCAGGGCATTCGGTAATCGTTTTTGATAACCTCTCAGCAGGACACCACGAGGGTTCTGAGCATCGGCACGAAGCCCATATCGTGAAAGGGGATATCCGCAATAGAAAAGATCTTGATGAGATTTTTAGCGGGAAAAATTTTGACGCAGTAATGCATTTTGCAGCAAAAA
Source organism: bacterium (assembly GCA_030855825.1). Lineage (GTDB taxonomy): Bacteria > Patescibacteriota > Microgenomatia > JALYQM01 > JALYQM01 > JALYQM01. The sequence continues at coordinate 924 of JALYQM010000022.1, read as the reverse complement.
TTGAAGTGAAGGAATCGATGATTGATCCGGGCTTATTTTACGAAAATAATGTCCTTGGAAGCATCAATATTTTAGAAGCAATGCGCAAACACGAGGTGAAAATTATTATTTTTTCATCAACAGCGGCCGTATATGGCCTTCCTGAAGAGGTCCCAATTACTGAAGAAACAAAGCTCTCACCCATAAATACTTACGGGGATAGTAAGTTAATGGTCGAAAAAATTATTAGAGATTATCATCGCTCCTATGGCCTAAATGGTGTAATTCTACGCTACTTCAATGCAGCAGGAGCCTCGACAGATGGATCGATCGGTGAACGCCATGATCCAGAAAGTCATCTCATTCCTATTTTGATTAAAAAACTACTTAAAAATGAATCCGCTACTATTAATGGTAATGATTATTCGACACCGGACGGAACTGCCATCAGGGACTATGTCCACGTTCAGGATATTGCACAAGCACATGTTCTCGCTCTTGAATATGCAGATTTTGAGAAAGCGTTCAATATCTTTAACATTGGCACCGGTACCGGATATTCAATTAAACAGGTCGTTGAAGCGCTTGAGAAAGTAACGGGTAAGGAACTTAAAGTCGAATATGGCCCTCGCCGGGAAGGCGATCCGGCCCAGCTCGTTGCATCCTCAGATAAGATCCAAAAAACGCTTGGATGGGAACCTCAATATTCCGGTCTAGAGACAATAATCCAGACTGCCTATCAGTGGCATAAGAAACATCAATAACTTCACATAATATCCTATAGCATTTACAAAAATAGTAAAATATGCTATAGTAACAGAGCGGTGAATTCAAAGCGGAAATGCACCACTTTATGAAAAAAGAAATTAATCTGGTAGAGGTAGCGAAGCTACCTTCTTTGAGAATATTTTCTCATACGGTGTCAAGTAACCTAAACATTTTCTC
>JALYQM010000020.1 GCA_030855825.1 bacterium | reverse complement strand
CTCATTGCATATATTATCTCTCGCTCTTCGAGACTCAACTGCTTAAAGCTTCTCATACAACGAAACACCTCCTCTCTTACGTACCTATTGTACCTAAGTGGTGCATTTCGTTTTAGAACTCATCAGTCTTACGTGCTTTACTGTTTCAAAAAACAGAAAAAGCGCAGCAGGCTTAAGCTCACTTTGAGCTTAATATGTTCTTTAACAATGCGGGAATATCACACATTTATTACCCATATTTCCTATGAGGAGTACTTTGCGGGCTTAAAGCTTGAGCCTGAAGAGTACTTCTCATTGAGAAATACACGCAATCCTTTTAGTAGAGGAGAGACCATGGCTAAGTTTCGACGCGTTGGATCCGTTCTGCCGGAAGATTGGAAGTTTCGAAGTGAAAAAAAGAAGGAGACTTCAATGCCTAAGAAATCCGTCGCTTTGGTCGCCGCCCAGACTAGAATCACAGAACTCGAGCAGCAGCTCGAAGTATCACGAATTGCTATCGAAGAGCGTGATCTCATGATTGCTCAGGTCGATCGAACGATGGATGGGTTGGATAACCAACTTTACGCTGCGAATGCGCGCATTGCAATGCAGGATTTGTTAGTGCAAGGCATAAAGGCCAGCAATGTTAAATTCCAGCGCAGGTATTATGGCCTTGCACTCAAGCATGACAGGTACGTTCGTCGAAGCCGGCAAAAGCGCTACAAGCTAAAAGAGCTAATAGAAGAGCTTGAAGATCAATTGGAGGTCTGCATCACTGACCTGGCAGAATACCGAGGGCAATTTTGGGCAAATATGGCAAAATTGTTCGTATTGGAACACAACAACGAGACCCTTTCTCACGGTTACCATGAAGTGTCCCAGCAGTTAAACATGTGCGCTCCAATGCGGAAGGAGTTAAAGGATCTAAAACAGGCCATGTCTAACTCAAACTTCCTCTTGGGGTGCTTTCTTCTCGCCGCTGTGGCAGAGGATCACGTTCTATCACCGCAAGTTTTGGAAGAAATTCAGAGTCGCATTAAATTGCTGCTCAAGCGTATCGATGAAAGGATGGATGACGAAGTCACTCTCAGTTTTTCCTCGGGTGGGGGTATCAGAATCTTGCATCATGCAATCGAGCAAACTTTGAGTGTTAACTTCGATTCGCGGTCAGGGAAGGACTCCTTTTCGATGGACATCAGTCGTAAAGTGGCGTCTGAGTCGTTGACCATCTAGCCGGAAAAGGGGAACAATGTGTGATACGTAACGTGAGTGACTGCTGAGTTGATCAGATGTGTGGCCGAAAGCCGCCTCTTTTAAATTCTTCCGTCGCCCCCGTTACCTATCCCGCATTGTTCCCCTTTAATTTTTCCTAAAACTTAAACGCCTGTCTAATTCTGTCGATAAAGCCTTTTTCTGGTGGAAGAGTAATCATTAGCGTATTCTCACCTTCGGCCATCGTGATTTTCTGTGTAACCTGGTCCCGGTTGGGCGCGGCTAGTGTTACGAGCACCCCTTGATTCGGAACAAATACTTTGCTCGAATATGTTCCAATGACGCCACTTTTTGCGATTTGAGCATTATCAATTCCATCAATATCTTTGAGCGACTGAAAAGTTATCGTTACCGGCGTAACCACATTCGTCTGCGGATCTGTTTTGATAGTCAACTTGGGCGGCTGGAAAATGCGAATTGGAATATACAGCTTTTCTCCAAACTTAAGTTCGTTTTGCTGTAACTGAAAATCAAGCGGTGCCTTGGCGAGAATATTTTCCGTAAATAATGTAAAGCGGAACGTATAAGATTGACCAGGCGTAATCCGGGCAGATGCAGGCAGTTCAAAGTTGTCACGGATAACCAGTTTTGTCGGATCATTTGCAGCAATGCCAAAGCCCTCATCAGCGGTCCATTGGGTATTACCGATATTCTTAAAAGTAATTGTAGCAAGGACCTCATTATTCTGTGCAATTTGCCCTGGAATAGAAACAGTAGTGATAATTGATTTACTTTCTCTTATGGGTATTCCTGCATTCTTTTGCAGACTTTTTATCGTAGAATACATTTCGGTCTCTGAATTATCCGGGCGTATCCAGGAAAAGTGAGAAAATAACGGTAACCGATAGGTGAGGAGAAAAGGTGTAACAGCAACAACAGATGCGTCAGGATTCCAAACTTTTTCATACGCTTCTTTCATGTTCGCTGCGGCACCCGACTCACTTAACCGAATGTTTGGATGATCCACGTTATTCACAACCCAGCCCGTTTCGGTTATATACACAGGTAAATCCTTTTCGACTCGGAAACGTTTTTTTAGTAAATCAATCTCCCATTTATAGTTGGCAATTGTTCGCCGACCGGTGTCAGTAGGCATTCCTGCAAATCCGGGATTAGGGTACGAGTGTGAAGACCATCCATCGAGTTTGGAAAATATTCCCGGAACTTCTTTTTCCATCGCATCCATAAACGTAACCTGATCCATATATGCAGGAAGCTTTTGAGGTGCCGATGAATCAAATCCAGGATTCAAAATAATATAATCCGGGTTACTGGCGCGAAGGGCATCAATAGTTTCATTAAGAAATCGTGCAACACTTGCCGGGTCGACGGTATTCCCCCATTCTGTGGCATGATTAGGCTCATTAAACACGGTAACGATTCTTTTTTGCGTAGGCCAGTACAACTTATTAAAGAATTCAGCCCAGTCATGTGGGTCATCTTTAGATGGGATGCGCCAGCTGTCTCCTTCACCATAAGTCGCGATGCGTATAATGGGGATAAGATGCTTTTGAGCCAAAACATTAAACTTATCCTGCCATTTGCCCACGACTCTATCGTTTGAGTTGATCGTTATTGTGACATATCCCCAGTCTCCACCACTTGAGTTCACGAGTTGGGTAGCTTTCTCAGCCTCATCAATATCTGAAATATGTATGCCAAATTTATTATTATGTTGTTGCGCCTGTACAGGAGAAAATATCGAAGCAAATAGCGAAATGACGACAAAAAAGACTAAAAAGGCAGTAAACGAACCAACTTTTAACATACAGATATTATACAAGATGCGTCAAAATATAACACGTAATGCCTGCACACACCGAGACATTAAGAGATTTCCCCTGCCCATATTGCGTAATTTCAAGAATAAGATCAGAATCATCAAGGAATTTCTGACTAACACCGGTAACTTCATTCCCGAAAATAAGGCAGCACGGAAAGGGGACCGACTTGACAGTTTCAAGCTTAACCGATTTTTCTTGCTGCTCAATACTTACAATTGAATAATTTTTTCTTCGAATTTCCTGTAAACATTCCTCTATAGTGGCGAAATAGGTAAAGGGGATGCTCGTTAGGCCGGAAAGACCACTTTTTTTTATTGCTTTGGTATTCTTATCCCGCAACCATTGACGCCGGGCATCTTTTTCACCCATATCCGGATATCCGCTTATGCCTACGATATAAATAGCTTCTGCTCCAAAAGCATCAGCAATTCTAAACAAGGAACCAACATTTTCAAGGCTACGAATATTATCTGCAACAAGGATGAAGCGTTTTAGTGACATGCAAAACAGTATACCTTATTAAGGAGAAGCTACTTCTGATTGAAGGAGAGAACCTGCTGAATTGAGTGAATCAACGTCAGTATTATCAAGATCTTTTTGAAGTGATTCCGCATCGGTATCATTGGAAAGTGGTATATCTTCACTTGCATCCGAGTCTTCGGGGATTGCCATACTTTGAGTTGAAGGAGCAGCAGTTGCCACTGGGAGTGGCGATCCAGTTTCTGGTTTAGTGGAGCAGGCTGCCCCGACAAACAGAAATCCTAAAAGGAATGAGAGAAAACCAAGTTTCAACATAAATACATCGTACGCGCTACGGTAAGGCTAGTCAAGATTTAAAAACGGAAAGATAAGATTTTAATTTTCTTATCAATAATAAATGATTCAATATATTCATCAGATACTTCAGGTTTGGCAAGTTTTGTCCTGGTATTGCGGAGTTTAATAATCAAGGGGATATGACTCAATAGCCACAACCAGGTTTTGATTGCCGCCCCGACATAACCCATCCGTGTTTGATAGTAAAAAGTGTGTACAAATACCATGCAAAATTTTAATAGGCTATACCTTCGATAAAATAGAGCACGCGGTGTATTGATTAAATAATTTATAACAAAATTGCGATACAACAAATACTCGAGGGAAGCTTTTGATCGGTTACTTGAAGCCTTTTGGATGTGATATACCACCGCCGTTGGCTGATACCAAATAGTGTATCCAAATCGCTGAGCGCGGTATGAAAGATCAACATCTTCAAAGTACATAAAAAAAGTTTCCTCAAAAAAACCAATGTCATTAAATACTGCTCGTTTGTATAGCGATGCCCCTCCGGTACCACTGAATATATAGCATCCGTTGTTCCATTCAGCACCATCTTTTTCTCCTCCCCCAATAGCGTATCCCTGACCTACAATATTGAGGACATCTCCCGCTGAATCAATGGTATCTCTTTGATAAAAATTAAGTAGTTTACTTGCAACAATTCCTATCGACTTAGTCTGTGAAAATGGAATTAGTAATTCAGTAAGCCACTTAGGATCAACTTCAGTGTCATTATTAAGAAGCGCTATATAATCACCGCTACTAGCTTGAATCCCTACATTTACCGCGTGAGCAAAGCCGGTATTATGGCGAAGTTGGATGACTCTAAAGTGGGAGAATGATGACTGCACATAACCAATAGAGTCATCTCCTGAACCATTGTCTACTACTATCACTTCAAAGTTCGGATAATTTAGTCTGGACAGAGAAGGAAGACACCTTTCAAGAAGAGTTTTTCCGTTCCAGTTAGGAATAACGATACTAATTAAAGGATTCATATTATGTTACAATAATTGCTGTATGATGCGAAAAACCATAAATTACCTTACAGAGAATCTTACTATTACTACAGCTATAGTTTTCACATTAGTGTTCACGGCGCTGACACTTCCTAATTTAATTCATCAGAACCTGGTCGGTGATGAGGCGGTATATATTGTTGAAGGAGACAGGTACCTCCACCAAGCATACAGCTATTACCATAATAGCGGTTCTCCAGTGTTACTTAAGGTATTAACCGCAATCCCTTTTTCGCTTCTTCCTCTCGACCGCACCTATGATCTCTATTATAACCAGATCTTTACTAATGTATATAAAGTAGCGGGATTCACGTATATTCAGAATAAAGAGTTCGTAACACTTATAATAATTCTTGCCCGTTTACCTCACTTATTACTTGCGATCGCGCTTGGCATAACTATTTTCCTTTTTGCCAAAAAATACTTTTCTGTAACGACGGGATGGGTAGCGCTAACATTTTACACCTTCCATGCCAGTATTCTTGCGCATGCAGCTACCGCGAACTTAGATATTGGTGTTACCGCCTTTTCTTTTTGGTCACTCTGTTTATTTTATCTTTATCTCAAATCGTCTGATCATTCGAGATTCCTGCTCATCTCTTCAGGAGTTATGCTTGGACTCGCCCAGGCGACCAAGATATCGGCAATACTCCTTTTTCCGTTCATTATTGCCTGGTTTCTAATTAGTCATGGACACAAGAAGCTTCGCGATATCATTATTATCATTTTGATAAGTATAGGTACACTTTGGGCAGTTTATTTGTTTCAGGTGGGGCCAATACTCACCGCCGAAGATACTCCTGCAGGCATAGAAAGTGTATATGGAGGTTTACCTGTATTTAAGGAATATAAGAGCGAAATCACAGAGCTCCTGTATAAACCAGTATACCCACTCGGTGCATATTTAAACAATTTCGCATATCAGCTAAGTCATAGTTTCTATGGGCATACAAATTATATCGATGGGGAGTTTACAAATACCGGTATCTGGTACTATATCCCGCTGGTATTTACTATTAAAAACTCAATTATTTTCGTATTGGCTTGTATTTTAGGGTTGTCGCTTCTGTACTACACAAAGAATGAACATCGAGAAATGCATTATTTCCTCTGGTCCTGGATCCTGTTTGTTCTAGCCTGGACAATCCAATCAAAGTTACAATTAGGAATTAGATATAGTTTTCCCATGTATCCTTTTCTTTTTATATCTGCAGCCGCGGGAACGTTACACTGGATAAATACGCTTTGTAAGCGTAAATATGTTATTCCGCTTATAGTAGTGGTTTTGACTTTATATGCAGCAAGCACCTTGAGAGTGCGGGGAGACTATTTTACGTATATCAGCGAGATTTATCGTGGAGATAATCCCGTAGACATGGTCTTTGATTCAGATTATGATTGGGGGCAAAATATTTATAAAGTTGCCAAATTTCAGCAAACTAAAAAACTTTACCCGCTATTCTTTAGAGGCTATATTGGCGGTAACTTTGAGTATGAAGGGATTCAAAATGCCATGGATCCTGCAGAAGCTATGGCGAAAAAAATGGACGGGTACTATGCTTTTTCGCACTCAGCTTTCGTCAACACTCGTTTAAATAATCCTGAGTTATTTTCATATTTCTATTCTAAGCGGCCTACGTATATAATTGGTAAAAACATCTATGTTTATTACACTACGTTCCCTGGGAATTAACTATTCAGCTTTCATACTCCTGCTTACTGCAATTGTTATCGGTGAGCTCGGTCGATTTCATCTCTTCGGAAACTTGTATCTAAGTTTACTTGATCTTACAGCGGTAGCGTTTCTTATAATATCAATTAAACCATGGCAATCGGAACTGAGCGAAGTCCAAAAAAAATACCTGTTCTGTGTATTTTGCTTATTTTTCACAATGATTTTCACACTGATTGTACATGCGTCAACGGTACCTCTGAAAGAGCTCCTTGTTGCCCTACTTTATCCACTACGATGGCTAATAATCTCATGCGTGCCTATTGGCGTTGTCCAGCTATATAGAGATGCGCCGTTGCGGTTCTACATTGTTAAGGAAGTTTTTGGAAAAATGCTTATATTATTGGCGTTATTTGGTTTTATCCAGCTACTTTTATTTCCAAACCTAGGGATACTGGAGCAATATGGTTTTGATCCACATTACTTACGACTTACTTCGACCTGGCTCGATCCAAATTATGTAGGAGGGGCATTTGTTCTGGGTATGGCGGTCTTTTTATCGAAAACAAAACAGACGCGATACACAATTGTGTCGATAGTCATTTTGTTTATCGCTCTTTTATGTACATTTTCCCGAAGTAGCTATCTTTTTTTTGGAGTGACAGGTGTAACCTTAGCATTGCTACGGCGTTCCTGGCGGCTGGGATTATTCGTCATATTTGGCGCAAGTTTATTGTACTTAGTCTTTGCTATTCCCAGACAAAATTTGGAAAAAAGCAGAAATATCGACAGATACGTATCAGCCAGCTCGCGTATTATCTCTTATTCCCAGGGGATGCAGATTTTTGAAGATAGCCCTCTCATTGGAGTTGGATATAATCTTATCCGCTATACCAAAAGACAATACGGCATGATATCCGATATTCGCGAAGGTGGTAATAGTGGGGCAGGAATTGATTCAAGCTGGATACTTATCCTTGCGACAACAGGTATTCTCGGGTTCATAGTTTTCCTGGCATATTGGATTCGAATCGCCTACTTTATTGTCGAGCCTGTTACGGTCAAGGAATCACATTTATTAAAATCAACTTTCAAGTACATAAATAATGCAACTTCGTACGAGCATGCACTCTTGGCCTTTTTAATAGGGTGGTCAGTCCACAGCTGGTTTGTAAATTCACTTTTTTTCACACCCTTGCTCGCTTTATGGGGAATTGCCCTCGGGATAGCACTATCAGAGAAGTTAAAATAGTTACGGATTATAATTTACTTTACGTGATACGTCGACAGACTTATTACCAGCACCATCCATCGCATACATCGTAAGAGTGTTCTCACCTGGTTGCAATTGCACTTTCTGTGCGAATGTCCCATCGGCATTTAAGATACCTCTGGAACCGTTTATATATACTTCAGTTGCTTCGTCAGTTTTACCTTTTACCTCAATCACTGCTTGTGATGCGCCACTAAATATGTCTCCTGAGTTAGGTGCCAAAGCTTCAATTTTAGGAATACTTGTATCAACTGTTACCGTATAAGACGTAGTTAAAGCACTCTTCTTACCTGTATTGTTTTGAGTATATCCTGAGAATGAATTTGTTCCTGCTACTAAACCTACATTAGCAAAAGTAAACGATCCTTGATTGTCTGCGATAACATTCGCTTTTTCAGCTGTATTAACTATCAGGTGAACAGTTAATCCTGGTTCAGCACGGCCGGTAAGAGTCAAAGAGGCACTGCTTGTTGCATCAAATGGCAGTGAGTTAAATGTTGGCTTTTGAAGGGGGAGATCAAGTCCATTGGCTGAGTTGTTTGGAACATTTGAATTTCGTGTAGTGTCCCAGACATCAGCTATTTTTACCATCGCAGGAATTGCAAAATAAATTACAAGTATTACTCCGGCAAAGCAGAAAACAGATATAATTACAATCTTTTTAACGAGAGCCTGCTCATGTTTCTTTGCGAGCAGTGCTTTTTTGGGCATATATTGATTTTTCATAAATGTACTGAGCCACCTCCGGGACTCGAACCCGGGACCTCGGCTTTACGAAAGCCTTGCTCTACCACTAAAGCTAAGGTGGCATGTCCTTAATGTATCTATTTACCACCAATAATACATTTATATAGGATAAACAGCATACCTGCAAGAACAACTTACTTTGACAGTTACCGTGAAAAGTACCATGAAAAGTAGAGCTGAGCGGAGGATGGGACTCGAACCCACGACGTCCACCTTGGGAAGGTGGCATTCTACCACTGAATTACCTCCGCATGAAGGCAGGGCTCAGTATAGTATGAAATTACTGACAGGTAAAGGTAAACGTATTCCCATTATGAATGACGCCAGGATTTAAGAGTTTATTCTGCTTGGCAATGGAGCTCCATAAATAACCGTTATTACATTTATCGGCTGCAATCCTCCACAAGGTATCACCCTGCGTGACAGTATGAGTTATAGCGCCTGTTGGAATGGAAGGAGCAGTAGAGGCTGGTGCGACCGAAGCGCCGCCTACAGCGGGTGCTGGAGACACTGACGCCGATGGTTTGGCAGAAGGTGCAACGCTAGCCTGAGCAATTTGAGCTTTTTCTGTCGATGTCGCAGAAATTAATTCAACTCTTGGAAGATTTAGAACCTGGCCTTTTTCTAACCGGTATGTACCGGTTAATTTATTAGCAGCTGCAATCTGTTTCCATTCATACCCTGATCCGTAAAATTTCTGGGAGACAGCCCATAGAGAATCACCGGGTTGCACTGTATACATAGCAGGAAGTGTAGTCCCTCCTGTCGCTGGAGTAGCTTCAGGGCGTGCTTGAGCGATACTGCTTGTCTTCGGCGTTGCTGTCGGCGCAGTACTCACTGTTGCTTTTGGAGTCTGTGTAGCCTTGGGTGACGCTGTAATTTTCGGTGAAGGTGATGCAGTGACACGAGGAGTAACAGTCACCGCTTGCGCTACAATTTTACCGCTCGATGTTGCTGTTGGACCGGCATTCTCGGAAACTGCAGGCATAGATGATGATACTACGACTGCTTTTTGTCCCTGGTCTCTAATAAGGTTCGGTGTTTGGTTATTGAAATAATTAAAAAGGAGTATGCCAGATACCACTACAACAAGTGCGCCTAAACCCATGCTGATTAATGAATCATCCCATTTCTTAGCTATATCTTCTGTCATAAAACCTCCAAAAAAATTGTAAAGAGGGGCAGAAGTTACAAAAATTAAATGTGATAGTGCGGACCCGAGCGGATTCGAACCGCCGATCTTCGCCGTGACAGGGCGACATGTTAGGCCACTACACCACGAGTCCAATAAGGGAGAGATTACCATATCTACTTTGTCGCGTCAATAAAGCAATAATTGGTAAATAAAGCACTGCTGTGAAAACTGACGTGAAAACGAAATCAATTGCATTTTAATATAAAAACGGTATACTTAATGTAATTATTTCTATTAATATCGGAGTTACCAGAATATGACACCACTTCTTATAATTTTAGCCATCGTAGTTGTAGTACTACTGTATCTCTGGTCTTTATATAATGGATTGGTTGTAGGTAAAAAGAGAGTTGAAGTCTCCTGGAATGATATCGATATTCAATTAAAGAAGCGATATGATTTATTGCCTGACCTTGTAGAAACTGCCAAAAAAGCAGCAAATCTGGACGAGAGTATATTTATCAAGGTCGCAGAGGTAAGATCTCAAGCCATGGGAACCGCACAACAAACATCGGACCCTGCACTCAGAGCACAAGCTGAAAATCAACTAAGTTCAGCGGTAAGTGGTTTACGAATTGCCGTAGAAGCATATCCGGATATAAAGTCACATTCCGAGCTACTAAATTTAATGAACTTGAACCGCGATATCGAAGATAAAATTGCATATTCTCGACAATTTTATAATCAGAACGTTCTCGACTACAATACACGCATAGCAGTATTCCCTGCGGTGCTCTTTGCATCAGGAATGGGCTTTTTAACTGCTAAGCCGTTTGAGGCACAGGCATCAGAAAAAGAAGATGTGAAAGTCCAGTTTTAATTCCGAGTTTGAGGACTTTCATCCCGGAGTAAAACGAACGGGATTACTAATATGGCACTACCAACAGTTTATAACCAAATTGCAGAAAATAAACACAAAACCTACTATTTAATGGCAGGTTTTGTTGTGTTTATTACTCTCGTTATTTGGATTTTTGCCAGAGCAATGAACTTCGGATCTGTTGGGGCTTTGGGGATTGTCGGAATATCTTTTATTGTTACCGGCATTATCAACATTTTCTCTTACTTCTATTCTGATAAAATCGTACTTGGTCTCTCGCATGCCCGTGAAGTCAACGCACAGGAAAGTCCGGACCTCTATCATTTAGTAGAAAATTTGAGTATTGGGGCAGGTATTCCCGTTCCTAAAATTTATATTATCGAAGACACTGCCACAAATGCCTTCGCTACAGGAAGAGATCCTAAGCATGCATCGATTGCTTTTACTACAGGCATTTTAGAAAAGCTTGAGCGAGCAGAGCTGGAAGGAGTTGCAGCTCACGAGCTTAGTCATGTCAGAAACTACGATACGCTGTACATGACTATCGTTGTCATCCTTGTTGGCATGATTGCACTTATTGCCGATATTTTTATGCGGTCGCTCTGGTACGGCGGGGCAGGGAAGAGAGATGATAATAGTAGTGCAGGGAGTGGTGGCGGAATATTTCTCCTGCTTGGAATAATTTTCGCAATACTCTCACCGCTTATTGCAAATCTGATAAAACTAGCGGTATCCCGCCAGCGCGAGTATTTGGCTGATGCGTCAGCTGCACTACTTACGAGACACCCTGAAGGTCTTGCCAGAGCATTATTAAAGATCAACGCTGACACGGAACCCCTTGAAGTAGCAAACAAGGCTACCGCCCACATGTATATCGTAAATCCATTAAAAGACTGGTCCGGGAAATTAAATAATCTTTTCTCGACACACCCTCCTATTGAGGAGCGAGTTGCTAAATTACGACAAATGTAGGCTACTCTTCAGTAGCCTATAATAATACGCCTTATCGAGTAGCCTTTGTCATCTTGTCTTTCCAGTTACCCGTAGTAGAATCACTTTATGGACGATGATATCGATGCAATAGAAGAATACGACATAGATTTTTGGATGATGCTCTTTCCGTAAGGGCTTCACAAACTGTGCCCGATATCATAGAATAGAGTGTAACAATTATGTCACTTACCCGCGAAGATGTACTCCATATTTCAAAACTATCACGCATTAGTCTTACCGACGCCGAAGTCGAAAAGTTCCAAGTCCAATTATCTGCAATTATCGGGTATATTGATCAGCTCAATGAGGTCGACACAACGGGAATCGAACCAACGATAAACACAACCGGGATAATCGACAGAATGCGCGAGGATCTTCAAAAAGCTTCTTTCACCCAGGAAGAAGCGCTCAGTAATTCTAAAGATACCCACAATGGATTCTTTGCGGTGCCCAATGTATTTGATAATTAGGAGATAGAATGGATACTACTAAGCTTACCGTCAAAAAAGCACATCAGGCTTTAGTTAATAAAGAAATTTCCTCAATTGAGCTTACAAAAAGTTACCTCAATAAAATAAAAACCTATAATGAAAAATATAATGTTTACCTTACAATTACCGCGGATAACGCATTAGAACAAGCAACAAAAACTGACAACGAGCGAGCATTGGGAAAGAATCTTCCCGCATTGTCCGGAATCCCTGCAGCAATTAAAGATGTTATAGTTACCAAAGACGTGCGTACCACAGCGTCATCCAAAATGCTCGATAATTTTATTCCACCCTACCAGTCAACTACTATTGAACGCTTGAATGATAACGGAATGGTAATGCTCGGTAAAGTAAATTGTGATGCCTTTGCCTTTGGTGGATCAACAGAAAATTCAGGCTATGGCCCTACTAAAAATCCATGGGATGTTTCGAAAGTACCAGGAGGATCAAGTGGTGGATCTGCTGCTGCTGTTTCCGCTGATTTATCAATATATGCAATTGGCACTGATACTGGTGGCTCTATTCGCCAACCAGCCTCGCTCTGCGGAGTAACGGGACTTAAATTAACATACGGACGAGCATCTCGTTTTGGACTCATGGCTATGGCCTCAAGTTTTGATACGCCAGGGCCAATAGCAAAGACTGTCGAGGATTGCGCGATTATTGCTGAAGCAATTTCCGGTTATGATCAAAAAGATGGCACAACTACCGAACTACCGGTACCAAAATTTTCACAGAATATTTCACAAAATATAAAAGGAATGAAAATTGGAGTCTTATCGGAATCATATGGTAAAGGCGTGGAAGATGGTGTGAAAAAAGGATTCGATGCATCACTAAAAACTTTTCGGGAACTAGGCGCAGAGCTAATAGATATCTCGCTGCCAAAATTGGCATATGGAATCGCTGCATATTATATTCTTGTACCTTCAGAAATTTCTTCTAATCTGGCCAGATATGATGGAGTAAGGTTTGGACACAGATCACAGCAAGCAGGATCCCTTTTGGATATGCAAATGAGATCCCGAGAAGAATCCCTAGAAGATGAAGTAAAGCGACGAATTATGTTGGGGAATTACACGCTTAGTTCGGGTTATTATGATGCATATTACTTAAAAGCAGCAAAAGTTAGAACACTTATCAAGCACGAGTTTTTCCATGCATTTGAAAAATTGGACGCAATTATATGTCCAACCAGCCCGACGGTTGCCTTCGATATCGGTTCCAAGTCCGAGGATCCGCTTGCTATGTATCTCGCGGACATCTTTACCGTATCAGTTAATCTTGCAGGAATTCCGGCACTTTCCGTGCCTTGTGGATTTTCAAATGGCTTACCGGTAGGATTACAGATCATAGGAAAAGCATATGATGAAGAAACAATTCTTAGAGTTGGACATAACTTTGAACAAGCTACTGAATGGCACACCAAATTTCCGGAGGTATCAGTATGAAGTACCAACCCATAATTGGACTTGAAGTTCATGTGGAATTAAATACAAATTCAAAAATGTTTTGTTCCTGCAGTGCCGAACATTTTGCCGTACCACCAAATACGCACACATGTCCAACTTGTCTTGGCCTTCCTGGTGCCCTGCCTGTAGTAAATAAGGCTGCATGTGAATTTTGCCTCAAAATAGGGCTTGCACTAAACTGTGACCTTCTGGATAACGCCGTATTTGCACGAAAACACTATGCGTATCCGGATTTATCTAAAGGTTATCAGATTTCTCAGTATGAAGATCCTTTCTGTGTAAATGGAGAGATTGAAGTTGGTGAGAGAAAAATTCGTATTAAGCGCGTTCATATGGAAGAAGATACAGGGAAACTGCAGCACGACACGGTCGATGGGAAAAGCGTTTCGCTAGTCGATTTCAATCGGGCAGGGGTTCCTTTAGTAGAAATTGTTACCGAAGCAGATTTTCGCTCAGCTGAAGAAGTTGAGGAATATGCGCGCAAACTGCAGCAACTTATGCGCTACCTTAACGTTTCAACCGCAGACATGGATAAAGGGTCAATGCGTTTCGAAGCAAACATTTCGGTGCTTAAAACAGACACAGATATTAAGGATACTCTCCTTGACGATTCAGAGTTACCAAAATTTAAAATAGAAGTTAAAAATCTTAATTCATTCAAATCTCTTTCCGGGGCTGTTCGTTACGAAACAAAAGAGCAAGCCGAAATTCTCGAGTCAGGTAAAATCCCTAAACAGGAAACAAAAGGCTTCGACGACATCAAACAAAAAACCGTTACTCAACGCGAAAAAGAGGACGCACACGATTACCGCTATTTTCCTGATCCGGATATTTCACCGATGCTCTGGATGCACCCACGAAAAAACGAACTGTTGAAAGAACTACCTGAACTGCCTTGGCAGAAAAAGCAACGTTTTGTATCTGATCTTGAATTATCCGAATACGATGCTTCGCTATTGACCGATGATCAGTCCCTTGCAGCTTTCTTTGAATTAGGCTTAGAAAAAAATAAAGCACATGCCAAAAAATTAGCTAACTGGTTAACCGGCGAATATTATCGCCTCCAGAATATCCAAGCCATACCCATATCTCAGTTGAAATTCACAGCATCAAACATCGTCGAAATTATCGAACTCGTTGATTCTCAAAAAGTCTCTTCTACTAATGCAAAAATTATTTTCGAAGAACTCTTTACAAACGGTGGCAACGCGAGCAAAATAATGTCAGACAAAGGGCTTGAACAGATAACTGATGCTGGAGCCGTGGAAACTGCTGTGAAAAAAGTAATAGCGGAACAACCGAAGGCCGTTGAAGATTACCGCGCAGGTAAGGAGACCGTAATTCAATTCCTTATTGGAATGGTAATGAAAGAATTAAAGGGAAAAGGTAATACTGAAGAGATTAAGACTTTACTTATAAACAACTTATGATCAATTCGCCTGAATCAGAAAAAAGAGGAATCCCGGCAGACAATGTGCAAGGTGCAAGAAGAGCTGCTCCCGAACGAATTAACGTTCCACTGATCGATCTACTCATTGCAAAAGTCGAACCTCCTGCTACACCTCCGTCACTTAAAGAGCGTAACGTAGGAGAATTTCTGGAATAATAATATGGATACTCATGAAGACGGTATTGTATTAAATGATGCCCGTCAAACAATCGATCAGGTAGTAGAGTTCATATCAAAAGAACGAAGTTCTCTTGAGGCTTTAAGCGTTCCTCCAAATTTGGAAAAAGCACGCCATTCTTCACAAGAAATAGTTGAAGCGTGTATAGATAAGTACAATCT
The DNA here is from genome assembly GCA_030855825.1 of bacterium. Lineage (GTDB taxonomy): Bacteria > Patescibacteriota > Microgenomatia > JALYQM01 > JALYQM01 > JALYQM01. Next base: position 33,160 of record JALYQM010000020.1, on the reverse strand, counting down.
GCCCAAAAGTGTTGCGGAAATGTTTGCGCGGATACACCCACGCGAGTATTCAGCTGACATAGAAAGTATACGATTACTTGCTTTGAGCGCTAAAGATACAAAAACCCTCCATGTAGATGCGACAACTGGCTTAGAAACGACAGAAGTGATGAGATATAATCTCGCTGTTGACTTGAGGCATGCGTTGATCGAAGCAAAAGAATTAACTACCGAGTCAATTCCTCTTTCTGAAGCTATTATAGCCGTTAGAGCCAAATTAACCGACGAATATCAGGTAGAACTGGATTCTGATTTGGCTAAAATACAGTCTATCGAGCATCCTGAATTACAGGATGATATAGAAAAAATGCAAGCAAGTCAGGATAAATTGACGCGGCATATTCTCGAAAGAAATTTACTCCTATCACATATGTCGACGATTGCGGTCGGTGGGTCGGATATTCAGGGAATGAAAAATACCAATACATTTTTTGGGCTCAATCCGCGTTCAGATATGGACTACGAGGAAGCAACGAATCAGTTAGGAATTAAGAAACAAGGTCGGACAAAGCAAGCGCTAACTAAAATTACAGGAAATGCCGAGTATGATAAAACCTTAGCAGAGCTCGATGGCGACACTGTTGTGGTCTGGGACGATGAGAAATTAGTTGAAGAAGTGTCAGGTCAATATTACGAGGACAGGGCACGTTCACTGGTTAGTTCTGAAGATTTGGATTACATAAAAACAAACCGACTTCTATGCACTACATACCGCAGACGAATTGAAGCCGGAGATGAAGGTACCGTTCAAGTGCAGAAGGCACTAAAAACAGCCGACGGGCGCCCTGTTGCGCTCAATGATGCTGAACTTAAGATCCTCGAGGGTGCTTTTCGCGACGCGAGCTATGTCAAAGTTGGAGAGTTTACGCCTGAACAATCAGCACAGTTACGAACGGTTGTTCAATCCTATCTAGGTGAGCGAACAGTGCTTACCGAGGATACGGGAAATATTCCAGTTTATATCCAGGACCGTGTTGCACTTCTTAGAATGGACAAAGCTTTCAAACAGTCAGTAGAAATTAACAGCACTGAATACCAAAAATTAATAGCAAACCCAGAGTTGCTTATCGTTAAAGCGGTAGACGTAGCTTTCGCTGCGGCTGGAAACACCATGGAAGAGAATAAAGGAGATGAGCCAAAGGGATTTTTGAAAGCTGCAATTAATGGAGACGCACTAGCACAAGTTTATTTAGCGCAGACTCACAACAGCGGTAGAGCTCTTGCTAATCCCCGTGAGCTAGTAGCCGAACTTCAAAGACCTCCCTACAACGCTGGGCTACCAATCAGCGACGAAGAATTTGAAGACTTATATCCAAAAGTAGAGCATCGTCAAACAAAACTCACCGCTGCAAAAAAGCCATAAAAACTATTAAGAATATACAATGTATAACTTTCGAACAATCTTTTATCCTTTTCTTTTACTTTATAAAAATCATACAATAACCAAAAGTTCTCATTTAAATTTCAGTTAAGTTATTAGAATTAGTTTAAAGGAAGCCATTATCATGGGTGACTTTGTCCACTTGCACGTTCATACCGAGTTTTCTCTGCTCGATGGTCTATCAAAGGTAAAAGATGCCATTAAGCACGTTAAAAAAAACGGCATGGATGCTCTCGCGATAACCGATCACGGATCTATGTTTGGAGTCATCGATTTTTATAAAGCGTGCCAGAAAGAGGAAATCAAAGCAATCATCGGGGTAGAGACATATGTCGCCAGACGTGCTCATAACCTCAAAGAGGGGCGACAGGATGCAGAGCCGTACCATTTACTTCTGCTTGCTAAAAACTACACAGGATACAAAAATTTAATGAAGATGATATCGATCGCGCATATCGAAGGATATTATTACCGCCCGAGGGTTGACAAAACTTTGCTCAGAGAATTTCATGAGGGAATTATTGCCACGAGTGCGTGTCTCGCTAATGATATTGCCCGTGCTCACATCGCCGGAAATTATGAAGAAGCGAAAAGAATAGCCCTTGATTACCAGGACATTTTTGGAGAAGGCAATTTTTACTTGGAGATACAACGTCATTACTACCGGAGTTATCTTAAAGAGCATAATGTGGGAGACGAAATTTATCAGGATCTCTCTGAAACGCAAGTTAAAGAAGATGCCGTGTATGAGGGTAATATTCGACTTTCACGAGAGACGGGTATCCCGCTCGTTGCGACCAATGACTGTCACTACATTACTCAGGAGGATGCAGAGGCCCAGGACTGTTTAATCTGTATCGGTACTGGTAAACAGATGGCGGAGACTACCAAGCGTCTCAGAATGGTTGACGCGCGTGCTTATTATCTTGCCTCACCGGATGAAATGAAACAATGGTTTAAAGATGTCCCTGATGCACTGGAGAATACCGTAAAAATTGCTGAAATGTGTAATTTGGAAATTCCAATCGGCAAGTCGCAATTTCCTGTCTTTGAGATCCCCGAAGGGTACGACCCGGATGGATATTTACGTCACCTTACGTATGAAGGAGCAAAAACGCTACTCGATCTAAACGATCCAATCGTAACTCAGCGACTCGACTGGGAATTGGATATTATTAAAATGAAAGGATATCCAACTTATTTCATGATCGTTGCCGATTTTATGAATTGGGCAAACAATAACAAAATTATTACCAACACCCGAGGATCTGCTGCTGGATCATTAGTATCTTTTGCTATGGGTATTACAACGGTTAATCCGCTCGTCTACAATTTGCCTTTTGAACGGTTTTTAAATCCACTTCGACCCTCAACTCCCGATATTGATGCTGACATGTCCGACATACACCGCGACGATCTTATTAACTACGTTAAATCTAAATACGGAGAAGACCGCGTAGCACAAATCGGAACATTTGGAAAACTGATGGCGCGCGCAGCTGTCCGGGACGTTGCCCGCACAATGGGAATTCCTATTAGTAAGGCCGATAAAATGGCGAAAATGGTTCCTGAAGGTGCACAGGGATTTCCTATGACAATTACACGGGCGCTAGCAGAATCAACTGATTTAAAACAGTGGTATGAAAGCGACCCGGAAGTGCGTAAGTGTCTTGATTTAGCTAAAAAGGTCGAAGGGAACGTTCGTAATCCGTCCGTTCACGCCGCTGGAGTGGTTGTATCACCAGGCCCTATGACAGATTTCACACCACTCCGTAAAGATGATGGAAAAATTATTACTCAATATGATATGCATGGAGTTGAAGATGTTGGGCTCGTAAAATTTGATTTTCTTGGTATACGTAACCTCTCAATTCTTGGGCTCGCTGTCGACATGGTGAAACAGGAAAAAGGAATAGAAGTCGAATTAAAAAAGATTCCGCTTGATGATCAAAAAACCTATGATATTCTCGCGAAAGGTCAGACCATGGGACTTTTCCAGCTCGGTGGTTCCGGCATGACGAAATGGCTAGTTGAACTTAAGCCAACCCGAATCGACGATCTAATGGCTATGGTGGCACTATTCCGCCCTGGACCAATGGCGATCATTCCTGAATACATTAACCGCCGCTTTCATCCTGAGGCTGTCACATACTTCGATCCACGGATGGAATCATTTTTGAACACTACTTACGGTCTTATCACCTATCAGGATGATGTGTTAATGACCGCAATCAATATGGCAGGATACGATTGGCTCGAGGCAGATAAATTTCGAAAAGCGATGGGAAAGAAAATTCCTGAAGAGATGGCCAAACAGAAAGAAAAATTCATAAAAGGGTATGTTGAGCACGGCAAAGAATTCGGAGTAACCGATCAAAAAGCGATGGACTTATGGAAATTAATCGAGCCGTTCTCGGCGTACGGATTTAACAAAGCTCATGCTGCAAGTTATGGAATCGTTGCGTATCAGACAGCCTACATGAAAGCAAATTTTCCGGTTGAATTTATGATGGCTGTAATGACATGCGAATCCGGGAACATGGATACGGTGACCGAGGCAGTTGCCGAATGTAAGAACATGCATATTGAAGTTTTGCCTCCTGATGTTAATAAATCAAACATCGGGTTTACCATTGAAGAAGGTAAAGATATTCGCTTCGGGATGAACGCAATTAAAAATGTGGGCGAGGCTGCCGTTGAGGCAATCATTAAAGGTCGCAAAGCCCACGGTGAATTTAAAACACTGTATGACTTTTGTCGCGCTGTGGATTTGCGTCCTGTCAATAAAAAAACAATCGAATGTTTAATTAAAACAGGCGCGATGGATGCATATGGTACACGTGCGGCACAGCTATCTGTGCTCGAGCAAATTATGTCCGCAGCCGGATCAGAACAAAAATCAAAAGATGCCGGGCAATCTTCGCTATTTGAAATGCTCGCCGCTGAAGAATCGGAAGAAGACCAGGCAGCCGGAAACATGGATATCCCGATTCCTAATTTGCCGGAAATAAATAAAAAAGAACTATTAGCATGGGAAAAAGAGTTATTAGGTTTTTATCTAACAGAACATCCGTTAAAGGAAGCTCTGGCTAAAATCAATCCGATAATTAACAAAAAAATTGGTGACATTAGTTATGAAACTGATGTGGGTAAATATGCCCGCATCGGTGGTTCACTCGCTGAATGCCGGAAAATAACAACTAAAGCCAGTGGACAGGAAATGTGCTTCATTACGATGGAAGACGATACAGGAAAGCTGGAGGGAGTAGTCTTTCCACGATTATATGCCGAAACTAAATTTTTCTGGGAATCTGATCGGATCCTCATTATGGAAGTTAAAATAGAGTCAAGGGACGATAAAGTCTCTCTTATTGTGGATAAGGTCTGGGATATGGACCAATTAGGGATGATCCCGGAGTATCAGGAACGCATCTCTCGTCCCAATGGAAGTGGTTTTGGAGGCGGGAACTGGCCTAAAAAAGGGAGTGTAGGCGAAGAAGGTTCACCTCGGGTAAAGATTAACCCAAACGATTATAAAATAGCAGAGGATGAGCCGATTCCTGTTTCTATGATGCGTGAAAAACCCAAAGATGAGCGAAAAACCACGGTTCACCTGAAACGCAGCGATGAAGGATGTATCGAGGTTCATGTGCCAAGTGGTACCACCAAAGAAAAATTATCAGAACTGGCAATGATTCTTCGCGAGCATAAGGGCCAGGATAAAATGGCACTATTGGTTCCAAATGGTGAGGCTGAGCCTAAGCGGATAGATGTACCGTATGGGATACAATATGGAATTGAGCTCCGTGAAATGGTGGAGAATCTTTTTATCTCACAGAACTAAAGCTTGATTTTATTCCCAGGTATGTTAAAATCTCTATCTATATGGCATTAACTTTTCAACAAACCAAAGCATCAGAATATCGTGATTCCACTCATCTTTCGAATTTTCAGGTAGGTGACTCAGTGGTACTGGATACCAAAATCCAGGAAGGCGAGAAAACTCGTGTTCAGAAATTTAAAGGTATTGTAATCCGTATCTCCGGTCGTGGAGAAAATAAAATGTTTACTGTCCGCCACATCAGCGCGGGTGGAATAGGTGTTGAAAGAACATTCCCGGTCATATCACCTTGGATTCAAAAATTAACTGTTGAAAAACAAGGTGAAGTGCGACGCGCTAAACTCTATTACCTTAGAGACCGCAAAGGTAAGGCAGCTAAAGTCGTAAAAGCAAAAAATACCACAAAAACTGCGTAAGTTTCAAAAAGTTGGGACTTTAAATACACTCCACGACGTATATAATAACAACGTGATACTTGCCCAATCCCAATTCGAAAACATCTACTGGTCCACTGGTAAAAAATATATTGCTGGAATCGACGAGGTTGGTCGAGGTTGCTGGGCAGGGCCTGCAGTTGTTGGTGCGGTGGTTTTTCCACAAAATTGTAAACTTAACTTTCTTTTAGCAGATTCAAAATTAATCTCACAAAAAAAACGTGAAGAACTAGATACCTTGATCCGGCAAACGGCAACAGCTTGTTTCATCGCAGAAGTATCTCTCGAAAGTATTAACTCAGACGGAGTAGGGAATGCTATCCAACAAAGTTTCCTAACTGTCACCCAATCGTTACCTCTTCAACCGGACTTTGTCCTTATTGATGCGTTTAAGATACAAAACTATCCCCTTCACAAACAGTCCAACATAATAAAAGGGGACCAGCATTCAATCTCAATTGCAGCTGCCTCAATTATCGCAAAGGTCTACCGAGACAAAAAGATGAAGGAATTACACCAAAGCGAGTCTCGCTTCGGTTTTGATGTCAATAAAGGATATGGTACTAAACTGCATCGCGACGCTATTGCAAAACACGGTCTTTCTATTCATCATAGAACAAGCTTCAATTTACATAAATGGATAAGAGAAATTACTCATGAACTGATTTCGGTACCGTCAAAATAGATGTCACAACCGGGCAAATCGTAGAGGGGTCACTGGTAATAACGAGAAATTAGAGAATATTCCTACACAATGCCAAAACACAATAAACTACTTGGCCAGGCCGGTGAAGAATTTGCTACCCAATTTCTCTTAAAAAGAGGGTACACTATTATTGTGCGAAATTGGCGAACGAAAATCGGTGAAGTCGATATTATTGCAAAACACAATGCTACTCTCTATTTTATTGAAGTAAAAACCCGTAGCAACATCGCATATGGCTACCCGTCGGAGGCAATTACTCCTAAAAAACTACAACGAATGAAAATAACTGCAAGCCAGTACATTGCAGAAAGTCACCATAGAGGCGAATGCAGATTAGCGGTGATTGAAGTGTTAGGTGTTTCATGTAACTTGATTGAGATATAATTAATTCTTATGATTATTGATATGACTGAAGAAACTAGTACGTTCGAAGTAAGACAATCACAATTTATTGATTCCAGAGAGCTTAATGAAGGGTTGCCTCAGATACCGTATCTCTATGATAGCGTCGGAGCATTAATAACTGACGAGCAGTCGATCCGTGCGATCCAGGAAGCATCAGATTCGGAAATCCCTTCCAGCGTAAAAGCTTTTATAATGGAGCATTGCACCTTGTTTCCTGAGGATGAGAAGCTGATCGCTATGCGAAACAGCAACTATTTTTCGTACGTCACACAAATCGGCACTCGCGATGAAAAAATCAATTCATCCGAGGTCTTTGATACTCTGGGCGGTATAACAAATCTCATTGACGAAATGTCAAAATCTATCTCTCAAGATAAGCCAGCAGAGGAACAAAAGTTAGCGTTACTCTGCTTACTGGACCATGGCAAAGGCATCGCCTTGAAATTATTGGATAATGAATTTAACACAGCGCAATTCAAACCCGCTGAAAATTATGAGCCCGCAGTTTTTTTAGCTCAAGCGTACGTCGATGCCTATTACTCGCTTTTAATTGACGGTGTAGCACCCGATAGTGAGGAAGTAATCAGTAGTTACAAGCTATTGAACAGACAAAAATTACATAATCCTTCAGATCCGGAGAAGCAGAAAAACGCTTATGGCGACTGGATACGTGAGATGGATAATCCACTCCTTATAGTTTTTCAGGTTAACCGAATCTGCAATGAGATCGAAAAAGGACTACAGTGCGATGTAGTGTTAACACCATTTCAGGGCGCGTCAGAAATTGGCTTTGCACTCAAAGCCCGAATTAAAATGCGCAAAAAAGTGCCAGTACCTGAAATAATTCCGATCAAATACGGCGGGAAGCAGGCCCGTTCAGGAGTAACGCCTAAAAATTTATTTACTAAAGGATTTGATGCAGTATCTGCAATTAGCCGCAAACATGTTTGGATTGTTGATGATAATATTGTAACTGGCAACACTCAGGTCATGTTGAGTAAAATGATTGCTGAACAATACGATCCTGCAGATATTAAGGCTTCGGTAGTGCAAGTATCTGATGGCAAGATACAAGAGGATCTTGAGCCACAATTAAAAAAATTACTTGCAACCAGAGCAGTGTCAGCTACGTTTGCCGAGTACGCAGTACCTGAAGAAAACATTGACATCTATAGGTTCAGGCTTCCCCTGGAGCCGGCACTCAAACAGCTGGCATACGGCTCGTCCTAGGCGGACCTATTCCAATTTAGCATAATTAGGCGTATAATAATAAAATTGCATAAAATAGCAATAAATAGGGAATAATATGGAACAGAAAAATATCAGAAACATAGCAATTATCGCACACGTTGACCACGGTAAAACAACTTTGGTAGACGGGCTCTTGAAACAATCAAAGGTTTTCCGAGAGAATGAAGCTGAAATGAGCCAGACAACGATTATGGACTCGAATACTCTCGAACGGGAGCGCGGAATCACTATTCTTGCGAAGAACACTGCTATACATTGGGGCGAATACAAAATTAATATTTTAGATACACCCGGACACGCTGACTTCTCAGGCGAAGTCGAACGGGTGTTGAACATGGCCGATGGCTGTCTACTCGTAGTTGACGCCGCCGAAGGTGTTATGTCTCAGACACGATTCGTTTTAAAGCTCGCTTTTAATGCTCATCTTACTCCGATCGTTGTTATCAATAAAATAGATAAAAAAGATGCCCGCCCGATTGAAGTGCTTGAAGAAGTAAATGATTTATTCCTTGAACTTGCTCAAGATGAAGCACAGCTGGACTTCTCCGTCGTTTATGCAATCGGCAGAGAGGGAATTGCGTCGGAGCACATCGAACAGAATCCTGATACTACCTGGGCAATAACTAAGGGTAAAGATCTCTCATATCTTTTTGAAGTTATCATTAATAAAATCCCTGCACCTACGGGTGATGAGGAGGGTGCGTTTCAGATGCAGGTAACCTCTCTGGATAAAGATGATTACAAAGGTAAATATGTTATTGGTCGTGTTATGCGTGGCAAAGTTAAAAAAAATGACCAATTGGCTATATTACGTCCGGATGGCACCAGCCAGAATAAAAAAGTAGAGTACATCTTCACCTACGACGGCCTGCATAAAGTTGAAATTGAAGAAGCTGCCACAGGTGACATTATTGCACTTACCGGATTTGCTGAAGCAAATATTGGTGATACCTTGACTGATGTTAACGTCAAAGAGCCGCTTCCACCACTTCCAATTGAAGAACCAACCTTAAAAATGACTTTCTCGGTAAATACGTCACCTTATGCCGGAAAAGAAGGAAAATATTCAACATCACGACAACTGCGTGACAGACTCTATAAAGAGCTGGAAGCAAACGTTGGTCTGAGAGTCGAAGACGCCGAATCAACCGATTCCTTCATTGTCTCAGGGCGTGGAGAGCTACATTTATCAATTCTTATTGAAACAATGCGTCGTGAAGGATATGAATTTTCTGTTTCGCGACCGGAAGTTATTTTTAAACAGGAAAATGGTAAAACAACAGAGCCTTGGGAGTTATTAACAATTGATGTTCCGGACGATTATACTGGTGTAGTTACAACAGAGATGGGAATGCGAAAAGCTGAAATGGTAAATATGTTAAGCGACGGAAAAGGTGAGACTCGTTTCGATTACAAGATCGCAACACGCCACTTAATCGGATTTAGAAACCAGTTCATTTCGAACACTTCAGGACGCGGAATTATGAATTCTCTTTTTCTCGGTTATCAGCCAAAAGGTGAAGACGTCCCGTTCAATCGTAACGGTGTGCTAATAACCTCAGAAGCCGGAGTAACAACTATTTACGGTCTTGCTAATGCGCAGGAGCGCGGCCAAACATTCGTAACTGCACAGACTAACGTATATATCGGCATGATTGTAGGACTTAATGCTAAAAAAGAAGATATGCCAATCAACGTCTGTCGCGAGAAAAAACTCACTAACATGCGCGCATCATCCGCAGACATTGCGGTAAAGCTTACCCCTGCGATAACAATGTCGCTTGAACAGTGCCTAGATTTCCTTGGACCTGATGAGCTTCTTGAAGTTACCCCGAAATCCTTGCGCCTCAGAAAAAGATATTTAAGCGAAGTTGACCGACGTAAAGCTTCACGATAAGTGGTACTATGAAGTGAATATGCATCTCTCTGCTGTAGTCAAAATGCCGCTCGTTATAGCCATATTTTTTCTTAGCGCCTGCCGCAGTGTTCCAGTTATTTCACCAACTCCGGTACCGTCATTGGACCCGAATAGATATATTGAGATAGTAACGAACAAGGATGCCACTTTGCGACTTTATCGCGATATGAAACCTGATCGGATCGATACCTCGGATACAAGGAATGTGTACTTTGTTACTAATCCAAAAGACGGAATTCTTTCCGATAAAATATTTTCCAATGCTTCTGCCGATGAAATAGTATATGATCCCTTAAACGAAGGATTCGTATTTGTTGATATGAGCTGGGAAGATCAGTTTACTTTAAGGAAGATATCCGTTATTTATTATGATCTTGGTTCCCTTAATGAACGAACAATTTATATAACTAATGCTAATTTTAAAGGTAGAGGTCCTTGTTATATAGGGTCGTTAACTTCTCAGCCGAAGAGTATCACGCTTTCCACTTCCAAAGAAGAGCACAACTGCTTCACCGGTGATCCTAATTATAAAGATAACGCAGTCACCTTTAATTTGTAGTAAAATAAAATTATTATGGAAGTACGCATTGATCCTTCATGGAAAGAACATCTTAAATCTGAGTTTGATAAGCCGTACTTTGCAACTCTTACGTCGTTTGTCAGAAATGAATACTCAATAAAAAAAGTATATCCACCACCGGCGCAAATTTTTAATGCATTCGATAACTGTCCTTGGACTAAATTAAAAGTCGTCATTCTTGGGCAGGATCCGTATCATGGCCCCAATCAGGCAAATGGATTATCTTTTTCTGTAAATCCGGAAATTCAAAAACCGCCTTCATTAATGAATATTTTTAAAGAAGTGCAGGCCGATACAGGTGAAATACCACTACCAAATGGTGACCTAACTCCTTGGGCTGAGCAAGGCGTTTTGCTTCTTAATGCAACTCTTACCGTAGTAGCTGCAACAGCAGCCTCTCACCAGGGAAAAGGATGGGAAGCCTTTACCGATGCTGTTATCAAAAAAGTCTCTGATGAAAAAGCACACGTTGTCTTTATTCTGTGGGGAAATTACGCACGCAAAAAACGATCACTAATTGATGGGACTAAACATCTCATTCTTGAATCGGCTCATCCATCGCCACTTTCAGCGCATAATGGATTTTTCGGAAATCATCATTTTACTCGAGCGAATGAGTATCTTAAAGAGCATAGACAAACTCCGATTAAATGGGGATCATAAAGATTATGAATCTTTACTGGAATATCATCAAATTTAATTTCTTTCGTTTCTGGACCTATCCGTTTGAAGTTTTAGCAGTAATAGGGAAAAGAACTACCAGTATTATCTTTTTAACATTATTTTGGACAATTATCGGGAAGTATTCTACGAATCCGGTCAACTTAAAAGATATTACTAGTTACTTTTTAATCGCCAGTGCTGTCAACACCTTCGTCATGGCAGAATATACTGTTTTCGGTGATTGGATAAGTGAAATTATTAAGCAGGGTGATTTGAATAATTATCTTATTAAGCCGGTCAACATCTTACCTTATCTATATTCAACTTATTTCGGCAAAATTGGACTGAGGTTAAGTTTTTCAGCTTTTACTTTGATTCTTGGTTTAATTATTTCACCGCCACAATCGTTTACATCAATTGGCTTATTTATAGTCTTTTTAGCGCTGGCAATAGTCATCTCTTTTTCATTCAATATCTTTATTGGGGTTTTAGCCTTTTATATAACAGAAGTGAAGGGGATCAGAAACTCCGTCGGACATTTTATAAGTATTTTATCCGGTGCTTCTGCTCCACTTACACTGTTTCCGGTTGGTCTTAAAGAGTTCATCCTGCTCACCCCCTTTCCTTATATGATTTACGGGCCGATAAACGGATTAAAAACAAATGTTCTCGATATATCCGTGTTCAAGGGATTAGCAATCTCTTTGATCTGGGCTATCGCGCTCCTTGTGCTTGCTTACTTAGTTTGGCAAAAAGGAATAAAAAAATATGAAGCCATCGGGATTTAACTCCTACTTTACTGAGCGCTTACAGCTTATAAAAATTAATACAATAAATACGTACCAAATAGAGTTGGCGTATTTTTCTCAGCGCTGGGCAAGTTTGTTATCGACACTGACATTCACTCTTTCTTACATTCTTCTCATTAATATCGTATATAACAATGTTCACTTCATCGCTTCATATTCAAAGAATGATTCATTGTTCTTATCTGTAGTTGGGCAAATTAATTACTATATTATGTGGACTTGGGGAACAACTAATATTCAGAATCTTATAACTTTTGTAAATAGAGGAGATTTGGATTTAATCCTTATTAAGCCTCTTCCGACGCTCTTTTATATTACGTTTCGTAGGATCGGTCTTGTCGGATTTTTAACTCAAGGCCTGCCTACACTAATATTATTAGCAGCATTTGTTAACTGGAGTGAAATATATGTCGCTCCTCTTAATTTACTATTGGGAATAATAGTATTTATTTGCGGGCAAATCGCGCTGAACTCTTTTCAATTTATGTTTGCGATACCTGTTTTTTGGCAAGGGGAGTCAACCGAACTTTTTAATGTCTCAATGGAATTTCTCGGTGTACCCACTCAGATACCTTTTGAAGCTTTATACTCCGGATTGAAAATAGTCTTCACCACAATAATACCAGTGGCGATCTCTACAGTTATTTGTACTTCAGTCTTACTTGGAAAATCCGATCCTCGTCCACTTGTATTGGTTAGTATCTTCGTGGCGGTCGTCTCGAGTATACTTAAAAAATACCTGTGGAATGTTGCAATGAAACAATATACATCTGCATCATCTTAATTCTATGAAAAACATAATCGAAGTACGCAAATTATCAAAATATTTTCAAATCCGTACCAATAAAAATGTATTTACCGGTTTTTTTAACCCGGCATATAAAGAAGTAAAGGCCGTTAATGACATCTCGCTGACCATAACAAAAGGGGAAGCCGTAGCGTTTCTCGGGCCCAATGGAGCAGGAAAAACAACGACAACTAAGATGCTAACGGGATTAATGTATCCAACAAAAGGAAGTGTAAAAGTCTTAGGATATATTCCTTTCGATAAAAAACGTGAATTTTTACAGCGTATTGGCTTAGTTATGGGGAATAAGGCAGGGCTTAATTGGGATTTAACTGCCAATCAGAGTTTTTGGTTGAATAAAAATATTTATAAAATTAATGACAAAATCTTTGATCAGCGCGTAATCCTCATGTCTCAATTAATGGACGTGGATACTCTGCTTGACACTCAGGTACGGAGATTATCGTTAGGTGAGCGAATGAAACTTGAGTTGATTGGTGCACTTCTTCACAATCCGGAGGTCCTATTCTTAGATGAGCCGACCATTGGATTGGATATTATTGCTAAAAAAAACATTCGAAGATTTTTAAAAGATATTCAGAATGAATTTAAGACAACCATAATATTAACTAGTCATGATATGGACGATATTGAACAGGTGTGTCAGAGAGTAATTATTATCAATAAAGGTGAAAAAGTATACGACGATTCACTTACTGCATTAACTTCACAATATGAAAAAACAAGATATGTTAGGTTTATCTTTGATACACAACCACAAGAAAATAAAATCGCCGCTCTTAAGACAGGGAAAATCGTTGAAAAGACTAATGACTATTATTTATTTGAAGTTGAATCTTCAAAATTAATAGAATTAATAACAAAAGTTGCCTCACAATTTAAGTTAATAGATCTACAGGTAGAATCTGTTCCACTCGAAGAAATTATCGAACACGTATTTAGTGCTCAATGACAGGCAGTGTGCCCCTTATCTGAAAATGACGCATTTGTAGCAGAAGTTCCTGCAACATGCAGGAACTCATAATTGTAATTATTAGAGTTCAAAGTAATTTTAAGGACCCCATCAAATCCTGAGGAGTTACTATGACGAATTGCGCAAATCGATCCTGCAGTACAAACCGAATCACTATTAAACTCTACTCCTTTGTTCCCGCCAGTTCCTGAAACAAAACTGACCATCCCCTTCGATGGCGTCGAATCGATTAGGCCAGATACGTTGAGTGGTTTTGTACGTTCATATATATGTGTATGGGATTGAAGCACCATCTCTGCGCCAGAAGTGTAAAGGGCTTCCCAATATGGAATCATCTTAGCGCCGTCCTGGTGTGCCCCGGTTGAAAAGGTTGGCTCATGCCACATTGCCAGTGTACAGACATTTTTATTGATAGTAAGGTCATTCTTTAACCAAGCGAGTTGCGGGTCATTTGCGTTAGCGGTAACACTTTCACTATCTAGACCAATAATATGCCATGAACCAATATTTTTACTATAATATAATTGATTAATCGATCCCCCAAACGAAGTTCCAAAATAAGAAAAGTAATCCGCGCGAACATCATGATTTCCCATAACCGGATTAACTCTTGATTTAAATGCGCCCCAGGTTTTATTAAACTGTGTGCTGTATGAGCCATACGAGTTATCTCCTAAGGCGAAAACTTGCGTAGAAGGATTCTGAGATATAAGGTTACTTATTATAGCTGCTGTTTTTGCTGAGCCACCGCCTGAGTCAGCAATATCGCCTGCACCAACGAAAATAACTCCTCCAGTTGAAGGTGAGGAAGTTGTTGTAGGCAAGGGGCTCGAAGAAGGTGAAGCCGTACTTAATGGATTGGCTGCCACAAAGTACATCGAATATGCAGTAGATAACCCAGCACTCGCACTTTGAAAAGATACTGTTCCTGGATCAAAGTCCCGTTTCGAAATATCATACAGTCCAATAAGTCCCTGATCATTTTTACGTAGAAAATATTGATTAACTTTTGATAAGTCATCGTTGGTTATTCGAGTGTATGTAGTTTGTACCCAACTTGGTATTTGGTTAATACCGGGAATATGACGAGTAAGAACATATACGGTAGCTTTTTTCGAAAGTATTATGGCCCAATTCAGGTTGGCATCGTCTTTTAATGATACGTTTGGGGTCACCATATACGGGACATTTAGTAGAGAATCTGCTGGCTGGAAAATAGTATACCTATTCTCGTTAGAATATAAAAGACTTCCGTTCTGAATGCAACTTGTTGAGAAATTAGAGCCACTTGGATTGTTAATAGTAAAAAATGAAGAATCACAATTAGCAGCATTCGTATTTTCAATCTTACTTTTTAAACTCCAATCAATCATTCTACTTGTATATATGCCAATAAAGCCAAGGAATACGATCAGTAGGATAGCAGTAAAAGACTTTTTGTTCGTTTGGATCTCCATATATATTAATGCTAAGTCGTTCGATCCATAATTACAAGTTAGTCATTGATTTTTTCTTGCGATTAAAATAATATTAAAGCATGCGAAAACTCATTCTATTTATCATCGCCCTTGCGGTAATTCCTTTAATTACTGGATGTACTAAAAAAGAACAAGCATCCCAATTCAATGGCGATATGGTTACGGCACAACAACCTCCCATTGATAGTATTTCAGACAGTACCAGCAGTGCCAGTGTGGTTCCAAACTCTGACGTAATTAAGACAACTGATCTTTATTCAAGCACCATGAAAGATATTCCAATTACTGCAACTTCCACTGGATTTATTCCTGCAGAGGTCTCTCTTAATTTAGGTGACACGGCTCGATTTATGTTAACTAATTCAGGAAATTACTCTTTATTCAATTTGAAGCAATTTGATGTTTCTTATCCACCTATTGCGCAGGAAATGAGTATGATTGAATTTTTTGCTAACACTTCAGGAACTTTTGAATTCTCTGCGTTAAATAATGTAACGAGAACCACAATAAAGGGAACTGTCATCGTTAAGTAGGTTATTATGAACAAACGTATTCTTTCATTCTTAGTTGCTGCAGTATGCTTAGTAGTTATTTACTCTCTAATAAATACGCAAGTATCAGCACAATCCACTGCATGCTCGCAATCAGTATTAAATGTAATCGGAGCTCGAAGCTTTAGCGGTCCGAGTTACACGACACAAGTAGCCTGCCTTCTTGAAGGCAGCAGTATGTACTTAGACGACTTACGGTTTCAATTTTTCAAAGTAGGATCAGTATTTCAAGGTAAATCTATTGCCTTTATAAAAACAAATAATTTAGGGATCAAAGACAGTACCACCCTTTCATGGAACGCAAATATTACTCAAAGCGCCTCTGTATATGTGCTGTATCGAAAAATCGAGGGACAGGTACGACCTTCATGGCTATCAAGTTATACAAAATTAAGTGCAAACTCCTTCGCAGATTTATCGACGTTTTTACTGCGAAAAAATGAACAAGGACTTCTGGGTGTTTACGATGTTTACCAATATAATGGTGCAACTCCAGGAACGGTTACTTTTGGCCCTGCATCAAGCTCAATCCAGTCGGCTTTTTCGATGTATTTAGTTGCCGTAGTTCCTAAGTCCGCGAATCAAACAGCTTCACCAGCCGTGACGAGCACTCCGGCAGGTACTCCAACGGTAACTCCAGGTCCTGGTGGAACTGTAGTTGATGCTCAAACCGGACAAGCAATTTCATCACGCTTTGGTATATATCCTAATTGTGTTGCTCCAGCAACTCCAATTGAAAGCCATTCCTGGTGGACAGAAGACGCGGGAATTCAATCCGCGGTTTCATCTGGAGATCATAATCGCGTAGAAGAGGAACAACTAAAAAGGTCTCGTCATATTCATTACGGCATCTGTGCACCAAATACTCGGGATACTACAGGTCAAGCAGTCAGTGTTAGCGGTTCGCTCGATTTAGTCGCACGAGTAGTAACATTCAATCATCCTGGTAGATTAACGTATGTACAGGGCGCGTTGTGCGGTATCGGTGCTGGATCAGGATGCCCTGGAGAAGTTACAAGGCCCTTTAGTCCTGCTAAAGTATGCCAATCGGCAATAAACGTAGATAAAGAGTGTATTTACTACATGAAGTTTACGATCGATACGACAAAAGCACCTCATAATGGCATTGTTGAACTGAGAATGAGAGCAAATAGTGAACATCCGGATCTTGCAAACGGACGTCACTTTACTACTATGAATGCCGAGATATATGTAAAGAATGCTAACATCAGTAAGTCAGGAAACTATCGCGATGGAAACCCGATCGCACGAGGATGGTACACGGGAATGGATTACGCAATTGGAAGCTGGAAAAACTTTATTAATCTATTTGGTCCAGACCCAAGTCGTTCAGTCCCACTTTTAAGAGGGGTTGCCTCAATAAAAACCGAACATAGCTCAGCTTCAGGACTTGTTTATTACCGACTTGTCATCGACCCCGATTATCATCATCGAAAACCAGGGACTATAATTTACGCCGATACCAATGCCACTCATACGACATCTCTTGACACTACGAAGCTAAGTAATGGCCGACACCTCATGTTTGTTGAAACAACTGAGACAAATAGCAAAGGCGCCCACAAAGGTCAGCTCAGACTTGATTTTGACGTCCAGAATTAATTTCAACATGAAATAGCATCCACGACTATCATTGCAAATTCCATCGAACCGCTTTTACTTTGGATATTTAAATTAATGGACTCGTATGGGTTTAAATAAAAGGCTACATAAACTAATGTCGAAAAATAAGATATAATTCACCTATGACACAAAAAAAAATATCAATTATTTTTGCATTTATCTTAGGTTTCGTAGGGTTTGTAACCTCTTTTGGTGCCCACATTGTGGCAGTGAATCTACCTACTTATGCTGAGAAAGTAGGCGTGGGGCTAGGTGTTATAGGAGTTTTGATAGCTGCATATGATTTCGCTGAAATAGTCGCAAAGCCAGTTTTTGGAGCACTTGCGGATAAGAAAGGGATGAAACTAACTATGTTAGTTGGTCTCGTCGTTTTTATCATAGCATCATTGCTTTATCTAATTATTCCTCCACAATTATTACTCCTCGTCCGCTTTCTACAAGGTATTGGTGCTGCTGCATTATCAGCAGTATCGCTTGCGTTAGTTGGAGTATATTTCAAAGATAATCGAGGTCGGGCTTATGGTATTTATAACGCCGTAAAAGGGGCAGGGTATGTATTAAGTCCGTTGGTAGGAGGCTATATCGTATTGAAAAGCAACTTTGCTACTATATTTGTAGCCTCTGCTATTATTGGGATTATAGCGTTTATCCTATCGTTATTCCTACCTAAGCCAAGTAAGGGTGACCAATCTCCCCTTGACGACGATGATAATTTTTCTTTAAAATCGTTCACTGCTGTATTTAAACAAAAAGAACTATTACCCTGGTACGTGATTACCGTCGTTAATATGTTTTTTGTCGGTATTCTATTTGGATTTTTACCTATTCGTATTCACGAATTACACTACAGCCCATTTAATACAGGGTTACTTATCTCTGTAGTTGCTCTGAGTTATTTGCTAATTCAACCAGTTGCCGGAATACTGGCAGATAAGGCCAGTGTTACAAAAACAATTACTGTTGGACTAATATTATCTGCTGTGAGCGTAATACTTATACCTTTTGTGAAAGATATACCTCTGTTACTGGTCTCAATAGTAGCTGGAATTGGGGTGGGAACCGTTTGGACAAATACAGATACGTTGATGAGTAACCTTGCAAAAGAAGGGAAATTAGGAGAAACAATGGGTATTGCGGGATCTTTTAAAGAGTTTGGTGATATGCTAGGACCGTTATTAATAGGCATGATATCTCAGGCATTTGGATTGAAAATCGGTTTTGTAACCTGTGGGGTTTTAGGGCTACTCTGTGTTGTTCTGATTAGAAGATCTTCTATAATTGCAGGAAGATAACATTAATATATCCGACTATCTTCTGGACAATTGCAACTAGCAATTAGTGTTTGCTCATCAAAATCAAGTTCGTGAGGAATTGTAGATTCTACTCCTCTAGCAAGGACAAACGCTTTTGTATTTACTTAATGTAGCCCCAGTGCAAACTCCATCGAACCGCTTTTGGTTTGGATATTTAATCTGATGGATGCATACTCGAATTCACTAAGTAAACTAAAAACTTACAACTAAATTATCAAATCCTATTATAAATTTATCCGTCTGATATTTTTCTACAAGCTCTTTATGAGGTGACATGTGTCGGCTCATATGCATAGTATACAGTTTTTTTGACTTAGTTAGTTCTTGAACTTGCTTTGCTTCAGGTATCGTCATATGGAACCATTCAGAATTTAAATCAGGAGCCTCTAGCCCACATTCTATATATACTTTTTTAACCTGTTCAATATCTTCTGAAAAAGCATCAGCAAATAAATAGTCGCAATTATTCAATGCCATCATTGTTTTATCGCTCATTTTTAAGTTTGTATCACTGATGACTCCTATTTTTGTATTTCCAGTCTCAATAATAAATCCGCTGCAAGGGAATCCATGGTTAAGATCAACAGGTGTTACTCGTATAGTGTCCGTAAGATTAAACGGTTCGTAATTAGAGTACGGAATAAATGACAATACTTCTTCGCGCTCTAAGTAGCGAAAATAATCCATGTGCTTAAGGGCCAACGGATGGTCAGGGAAATAAGTAGGGATAGGAAGTGGTCGACGATAAAAGAACTCACCCATACCGTTTACATGATCGGAATGAGTATGCGAAATAAGTAGATAGTCGATGTCTTTTAATTCAAAACCCGATTGTAAACACTGCCACTTTAAATCTGGATTTGTATCAATTAATATTTTTTTTCCTTCAATTTCAAGTAACAAACCAAACCGAAACCGCTTAGACTTTGGATCTTCATCAATACAACTTGGATTATTACAGCCAGCAACTGGTGTACCAAGTGTGTCTCCTGAGCCGAGAATAGTTATTTTATTCATACGTTGTTTAAATAAGTCTTAAGTTTCTCCATGGATTTTTGTAATGACTCTTCCATGATAACAGATTTCATGATTTGCATTCGCTCCTGTCTCATCTCGGTGCTATCATGCATACTTTTCTTTATAGCTTGTGCTAATGAATCTACGTCTTCATGGTGAAAATCATAGCAATTCGGAAAGACAAGCATATATGCTCCAATACTATCCGAGAGTATAACTGCACCATCATTTTCATTAGCCAAAACATATTCTAAAGGAGTTAAGGGGACAGCATCAAAAGTGGATGGACACACAAAAGCATTAGCAAACTTAAATAAAATACGCAGCTCATCTGCATTGAAATATTCATGAGTTAAATGAATTCTGTCTCTGAATTTGGACTGCTCAACAAGTGTTTTAATCTTAGTTGTCTCAGCAATATAAACATCTGAATCTTTCCTATGATGTGGCGCAATCAATATTAAATCTAACTGACTATCTTCAGGATTACCTTCTAAGTATTTTTCGAACCCTTGAATGGACAACGGTATATTTTTAACAAAATCCATTCTGCTTACACTTAATAGATACTTTTTCCCATGAATATTTTGTAAACTCAATTTGTTGCTAAGTAGTTCAACATAGGTTTCCCTAGATATATTTTCCGTAAGTGTATAATCTTCATCTGGACCCATCATGAGTGATCGGACCTTAGTTTTAAGAGGTTCATCCGGATAATAATGATTAAATGCCTTCTTGAAATTATACGACCATATTTCGTTAAAAAAATATATTTCATCACATTGAGCTAATGACCATACTATTTCCTTCATTTCATGGGTGTAGTATTCTTCGGTAAGAATAGGAATAAACCAAAGAAATATTTTTTTGCAATCCCAATCTATTAATGATGGGATCTTAAAAAGATGATAATCACAAATCATTACGTCAGTTTGACCGTAAGTATCCTTCACACACTCAACTATATCTTTACATATGTCGTTAAAATCTTCTGGGGAATGATTCGGATTGGCTTTTTCAGGATAGCCTAAAAGAGATGGATACAAATATTCTGAAACATATTTGTAGTAGTAATTTGCATACTTATCTTTTTCAATAAACAATATCTTCAGTACAGCACGATATTCTGATTGAACGCTATCCGACTTTAATTCACTCGACGCAAGGCAAATCCATCCTTTGCAAAAATTTTCAACTAATCTTGCATAAATCTCTTTAGTCCCGCCCATTCCTCTGTGTAACGTATTATTTGAGGTAAAGTTTGGCCCTCGGTTTGATATCATCACAAAACGTTTATTTTTTATATCCATAAGTGGAAACCATTCTCTTCTATATATTTGTTAATTTGTATTGAGTGGCGTTCAGCAATTTGAGATTCGTATAATTGAATAAGCTGAGCATGATCTTTTAACATTTCGCCAGTTACAGGTATAGAAACTTCTTTTCTCCCAGTTAGGAAGTTTTCAGCTATACCTCTTCGTTCCTTTCGTGCTGCATACGGTAAGTCTTCATAAAATAATTGTTTCCCAGGCAATGTAAGCGCAACGTTTCTTGTGACATAATGGTCAACATGACCGCCGAAACAGGCTGGAATTAAAATTGTATCGCTAGAACTAATAAGTCTCCTTAAACTTTTATCCAGTTCGTTTGTAGCAGGATCTTCCAATTCTGCATCAGTATCCATAAACATTTCATCAAAAGAATATCCTCGCAATAAAGCCTCTGAAAAATCTAAATATATTATATTAGTTATGCCAGCGGAGTTAAGTGCTCGAGTATCTTCTAATCTTCTAACCCTAGACGCAACTTTTGGATCCTCTAATTTACCATATATAAAAGTATGTTCAGAAAATATATTTATTACCCTAATATTGTTTGGTGTTTCTACGTTTTTTAAAAATCCACCTAGTGACCATATTGCATCATCTAAATGTGGGGATAGTACGGTAAAATTTTCAAGCATTAGGCATCTCCAGGTTATTCGCTACATATTCACGTATACGTCGTTCGTCTTCATGTAAAACGTTTATAAGTGTCTTACTTATCTCGAGTAAGTGCATATCGTTCATCCCTAATAATATTTCTTCCTTAGGCGGCAGGCTTTCTTCAAGCGCAAACTTTTCAAACTGGATAGTTCTGTTATCCTCAATAAGCATTTTACGCATTCTGATAGCTTCGTCGACTCTACTTAGTAATGAGAATGGTTTAGAAAGTAGTGAAGCAATACCCCAACGAACTATTTTTTGTGCATTCTGGATAATTATATAGGGAGGTAGTAAGGGCGCATCTACCATTACACCATGGGAAAGAGTTGTCGATATATCTAGCAAAGCGCAATCTGTAACAATATATGATCTATTAGTACTGTTGAAAGAGTCAGCGCTAATGATTGATAAACCGATTTCATCAGTGCTGGGTCATGGTTTTGTTTGATTAACATAGATTCTTCTTAGATCTGAAGATCGATATCTTAATGCATCGATAGCAACATTTGGAGTTCCTTCTGTTATGACTAAGACATCAAGGTCCTCAGGCAGTAAAGCATTCCTTCTATAGAAATAACTTCCGTAAAGACCAAGCCCTACAACTCTTGATTGAGTGTCCACTAAATCCTCATTAGCATGGGAGACAATGTCTTCTAATCGTAGTAAATCTATATTAGCGTATCTTTCCTGGGCAGTTTTACGTGATTGCAGATCTCTAAAATACCAGTTCCTTTTTTGAGAATTGTCTGCCTGCTGTATGCCTCGAATGCCCCAATTGGGGGTGCAATCAAATTCAATTTTTACTATTCGATGACGAACCTGATCCGCTATATCGCGAGAATCAACTGATTCAGGCAGCATAACGCTAGCAGGATCATCAATGAGACATTGTAGCGCAATCTGGTCAATCTCGAATTCGTTCATAATGAGGCTGAATATAACACAAGTGAAGTAGGTGAACAATAGCATTATTGAGTGTTTCTAAGAATACTGGTATAACTTCAACATGAGTTTGATTCAAATTGAAAAATATTTACAAGAAATTATATTGCCGGAGTTAGAAAATGGCAGAGAGAATTGGGATAAACCACACACAATATCTGTCGTGCATTACTTAAAATTAATACTGAAAAACAGCCCTCAATTGGTGGTAGATGAAGAAGTTTTGACAATTTCTGCTTATGCGCATGATTGGGGTTACGCTGGTATCTTTAAAAAAGGAGTAAAGGTACAGGAATATATTTCTTCAGATGCAAAGAAACTTCATATGGAACTGGGGGCTAAAAGGATTTCGCAACTATTAGAGGGGAACGCGTTCTCAATGCTTACATCGGCACAAAAATCTAGGATTGTACACCTGGTTGCTATACATGATAGCCTAAAAATTCTTACAAACCTTGATGAATTTATCCTCATGGAAGCTGATACTTTAGGAGCTTTGGATATTAGTTTTGTCACTCCGACATTCGATGCTGTAACAAATGAAAAATACATGAACACTATACTAAAAGAAAGATTGCCTTTGTTTGTAACAGCTTACGGCAAAAGTCAATTTTTAAACTTATTTGAACAAAGGAAGAGCTACTTCTCTTCAAAGAGAACTTAAGTTATGTCAAAAGAACAAACAGAGTTAGTATTATTATACGGTCCTCCAGCCGCTGGTAAGCTTACTGTAGCAAAAAAATTGACACAGATAACTGGTTTTAAACTGTTTCATAACCACTTATCAACAAACTTGGTCACATCAATCTTCGACTTTAATGATCTAGTTACTGAAAAATTAACTCTTAGTTTTCGCACTCAAATGCTCGAAGCTGCATGTCAGGCTAAACTTAATGGTATTGTGTCAACGTTAGTTTACGTCCATCCAGATAGCGAATATTTCGCTAGACGAATCATTCAATCCATAGAGAATAATGGAGGTAAAGTTTGTTTAGTTCAATTATGCTGCGATACTGAAGTACTACTGAAGCGAGTAGGTAATGCCTCAAGGAAAAAATATGGAAAACTTATTGATTATAATGTCCTATCCAGGGAACTCAGACAGAAAGATTTTATGCAACCCATCCCCAACAGTCATTCACTTCGCATTGATACAGATCATCTGGCACCAGATAAAGTATCTGAACAGATAATTCAGCATTATAACTTACAACGTCGTTTGGATAATTAATTTCATATTTATGATTAAAGCTGTATTGTTTGATGTTGGTGGTGTAATAATTCCTTATCTGGATATTCTTATTGACAACGATATTAAACGAACTTTAAATCTGACCAATGAACAATTTGCTTTCGCATGGGAATCTTGCGTAGATGAACTCATAATCGGAAAAATATCTGAACCTCAATTCTGGAACAATGTAATCTGTTTAACAAATTGCTCAAAAGTTTTTCATTCAGAGTCTTTATTTTTAAGAGAATACAAAAAAAAATTGGTAGTAAACAAAGAAATCTTGAAATTGGTATTACAACTTAAGCAACAGAATTATAAAGTGGCTGTATTATCAAACTCTATACTTCCGCACAGTAGTTATAATAAAAGGATTGGCTTGTATGATCCATTCGATTCTATAATTCTTTCTGACGAAGTAGGAATGATGAAGCCGAATCCTGCAATTTTTATCCATGCCCTGTCAAAATTAGGGATAAACCCGAATGAATCAATTTTTATTGATGATAAACTAGAGAACGTTGATGCAGCCAACAGTATTGGTATTTATGGTATACAATATTTCAACTATAATCAGTTAATAAATGAACTAGGAAATTTGCTCAAGAATGAAACTAAAAGATTAGCTTTTCCGTAATAAGTAGGTTTTTTATCTCATCTCTGCTTATACGATGGGCTGTCTGGGAGTCATACTCACGAGTATCATTGACGTTAATAAATCCATCGTATGACCTTTGAGAGAACGGCTTATTAAGCATATCTGGGCTTGGAAGTACCATCAGTATATCTTCATTTTCATAAGTATATTGCCCTTCATAATCGGAAAACAGCTTTTCGTGAAACTTCTCCCCAGGGCGTGGAGGAATACTTTGACGTATTACTTTGCCTAAATCTATATCATGCATCTTGCAAAGTTCTTCAACATATATATCAATTAAATCCCAAATTGGTACGGCATGCATTTTTAATATAAATACTTCACTTCCCTCAGAAAGATTAAGAGCATTAAAAATTAGTTGCACGGCTTCCATTACTGACATAACAAACCGGGTCATGTTAGAATCTGTTACGGTGATAGAGTGCCCATTCAATATTTGATTCCTAATTACTGGGAGTAAAGAATTTCTTGCACCAAGTACATTTCCTAGTCTTACTGCAGAAAAGACTGTTCGTTTGCTTCCCTTGTAATAATCAGCTGAAAATAGTATTTTTTCTGACAACAATTTTGTTGTACCATACGTATTGGTCGGATCAGCAGCTTTGTCTGTAGATATTGCAATAACTCTCTCTATATTCTTTTCTAAAGCAGTTTCAACAATATTATGCGTTCCAATTACATTTGTGCTTACTGCTTCAAAAGGATTTCTCTCGCAATAAGGAACGGCTTTTAGGGCTGCAGCATTAAAAACAATGTCAATCTCTGACATGGCTGCTCTCAATCTTTCCCTATCACGAATATCCCCGATAATTGACCTAAATGCCTCAGGTTTTCCAAGAGAATCATAGAGATATTGATGTTTCGATTCGTCTCGCGCAAATACCCGCACTTCATTTGGCTCTAGTTGAAGGAGCTGCTTTACTATTTCAGATCCAATTGAACCAGTTCCACCAAGCACCAATATTTTTTTATCTTTAATTGTTACCATAAATAAAATGTTATTTTTCTTTGGAATAATACTATGTTTAGACTATTAAGGCAACGCTAACTTTTGCCCAAACCTTGCTAGAGCCAGACTAATACCAACAGCTTAAATTGAAGATCGAATCAGTCAGGAGATTGGGGCTTTATATAGATCTATTCTTGATGATGAAAACACTCGTTTTGCATTGAGTAGCCCCAGTGCAAACTCCATCGAACCGCTTTTACTTTGGATATTTAATCTGATGGACGTGTATAGAGTTTTATAAAATACAATAGTTAAGAACGAGATTCTTCATCTATAACTGCTGAAATCTGAGTTTTAAGGGGCAATAATTCCTTTGTCGCTACTTCCCAGATAATTCCTAAATCAACATCAAAATATTCATGAACAATAATATTACGCATGCCTTTCATTCGATGCCATGGAAGCTCAGGGTATTTATCTTCAAGTTCAGTACTTGCTCGAGACGCAGCTTCCCCAATAATTTCAATAGCTCGCACTACGGCATAATTTTCTTTTTTATCCGTTAAGAAAATTTCTTTAGAAGTATTTTGAATAAATTCAAGAATAGTATCAATTTGGACAAGGATATCTTCAAGATAAAGTACAGTATCTCTTTTCATAATAGAATTTTTTGAGATGCTAGTATAGAAGATTTTAATTTGGGATGAAGTGCATTGTATGACACAAGATCCACGTCACGAGAAAGCACTTTTTCTAATTCAAGCTTTAAATCAATAAATGCTAATCCCATTCCTTGAGGTGGTTCAATTAATATATCTACGTCGCTTGTGGTGGTATTCTGTCCACGGCTAAATGATCCAAAAAGGCCGGCTTTTTGAACACCGTATCGTTGTAGTATTGGTATTATCTGAGCTGAAAGATTATCCATACACCAAAGTATAAACCCACCTGAAGGATTAGACAACATGAAGGATTTATGTTAGAACACATGCGGTTCGATAACGCATAAAAGACGTCAAAGAAGCTTAATATTAACCAGTGTGTCTAAAAAGTTAGATTTGGGCTTTATATAGATCTATTCTTGATGTTGAAAACACTCATTTTGCACTGAGTAGCCCCAGTGCAAACTCCATCGAACCGCTTTTACTCTGGATATTTAACCTGATGGACGCCTATGGATGTCAATCCAGCATTTCACTGAGTAAAATTAATAATACTGTATAATACTCTTAAAATTATGAAAAATAAAACAGATACTGAAATTTTGCCAGAAGATCGAGTTCAACTCGACCAAAACCAGATAAATTTGGTACAAATGGCTTTCTTAAAGCAGATCCCACCTGAGGATTCTAAATTTTTAGAAAATGTAAAGTCTGATGCTAAGGAGTCGAATGATTCACCCAACAAGCTTTTTGATCGAATAAGTGCCTATTTTGCTAAAAAATATGGAGTGGAATTCGGGGTAATTTTTATTGCTGCCATTATGGGCGGTGAAGAGAAGTACCTTGAGGCGATTGATTCTGTAGAAAAACTGAGGGCATTTGAAAGAGTTGAGAAACAGAATATTTAAGAAGGAAAAATTGCTGATGCATCGACTTTTAATGCCTTCATAATCCTATGTAATTTTTCCGGTGATGTGCTAACCTCTCCCCGCTCAATTTTTGCGTAATAATTTGTGCTAATCTTAGCTGATTTAGCTACTTCATCTTGGGTAAGGTTTTTGTTTTCTCTTATTCTTTTTATGTTTGTTCCAATTGTCGCTCTGATGTGTTCTGAATTACTCGTCATACGCGGATAGTATAGCATATTAAGCTCATATAATAATTTGATTTCGTCTTGTGTCTTATGCGTACTTATTTCTAAAAGACTCGTCTGACATACAAAGATACAAAATTCCCTCAATAATACCAAGAAATAAAGGTATGCCTGTCCAAGAAAAAACAAAATATACTATTCCACAGCCAACTTTACCTAAATAAAATTTATGTACACCAATCCCGCCCAAGAGTATAGCTAGAAGTGCTGCAGTCATCCTGCTTCTAGTAGTTCTGATTGAAAGATTATTTGACATCTCATTATTCATTTTCATAAATATACCAAAAGTACCTTATTAATGCAATTAACGCAAAAACTACATGCTTCCAAGAAATACATTTGGATTAACGGGTACTCCAGATACTCGTATTTCAAAATGCAAATGTGGTCCAGTCGCCCAACCAGTTTGCCCTTCTGTGCCGAGAATATCTCCAACAGAGACTTCTTGGTCTTTGCGTACCTTAATACTATCCAGATGAGCATATACTGAAGTTACGTTATTTCCATGGTCAATAATGATATGTTTTCCGTAACCCCAAGATAACTCATCAGCATAAATAACCTTCCCCTTCATAAAAGGTGTAATTGGGTCGCCTGTCTTCCCACGAGGACTTGCAATATCGATACCAGTGTGCAGCGCCTGATACGGTAAATCTGACTCACCAAACTTTAAGGTAATTACTCCTTTGACTGGCCATGTCGTCGCAGAATGAAGCGTAGTGAGTACTTTGCCACTAGCGGGATCATGGATTTCAATCACCTGATCATTAAGATTTACAGTGGCTAACTTATCAGAAACAGTTTGTATACCGGTACGAGTTATTACAAGAATTGCTATAAGAGGAAGAGACAGCACAATGAGAAATGTATAAAATACATACTTAAATACCTGCTTATATGAGAAGATGAATAAGTAGAAAGTCGGATTCATTTAGACCAACAGATTCTTTTCAGCAGGATTCGTACTAATAAGAGGATGCTCTTTATCTGAAGCCACTATTTTGACGGCTACATGATTTTGATCGGCAATCAGGAGCGCTTCCCCTTTGTCACAAGTCAAAAGAAAGTTCTGTTCATATTCGCTTAAATTAAATTCTGAAGCAACATTCTTGATTGTTGTTGTGTCTTGTCGCATTAAAATACGGAGTGACGTTTGAGACGCAATAGCGCGACCATAATCGTTATTAAGAAAGTCGTTGGCTTGCTGTGAAATTATGTTTACACCCAGATAGTACTTTCGTGCTCGCCTCGTTAGTCCAGATATAAATCGTGCACTTTCTTCTTGTTGTAGAAGCATCCAACCTTCATCAATTACTAAGAGTCTTTTTTCGAGATTTGTTTTTACTTGACCATAAACAAAATTAGCGATGACAACAAGCATAATTTGTCTGAGGGATTCACTTAAATCCTTAATATCAAAAACAACGAGCCGGTTATTCAGTTTTATGTTCGTTTGGCTATTAAATACTTGAGACAATGATCCTTTAGTAAACTTTTCAAGACGGTCACATAAATTCTTTTGTTTTAATTTTTTAAGTGTTAAATATAAGTCTTTCAAAAGAGGATACTTTGCATTATTCTGAGTTGGAGTATTCATATCAAGTGTCCAGCCAAATTGGTTATACGTAAGGACAATTGCTTTATCCATAACGGCTTTTTCCTCAGGTGTTAAGCTTTCAACCATAAGTGCAATAATTTCAGTGAGATCTTGAATGTGTGTCGACAAATTATCATCAGACTCATTTGAGTTGATCGATAAATCAAACGGGTTAATCTTCTCTTTAGAATGAGTAGAGACTTTTATATATGTTCCACCAACAGATTCTGCCAACTGTTTATATTCACTCTCAGGATCAATCACAATAACTTTTGTTCCTTGCATGAGTTGACGGAGTATTTCTACCTTCGATGTATAGCTTTTTCCTGCACCGGACTGAGCAAAGATAATACTGTTAGCATTGTTAAGCGAAAATCGATCAACAATAACTAACGAATTATTAGATTTATTCACACCGTATAAAATTCCAGACTCTTGCACAAACTCAGATGACACAAACGGAAAGGTCAATGCCGCCGACGAGCTATCTAGATTTCGTTTCTGATTTAATAGATTTTCAGCTCGTGGTAACACAGACTGTAAAGCATCTATCTGCTGAAAAGTTGCAACTTTTGTATAAAAAAGCCGTGTTGAAAGAACTGTCTCAAGCAGCGTCGTTACTTTATTGAGCTCTGAAAGTGAATCTGCAATAACAGTAATATATATGGACATCTGAAATAATTTTTCCTGTCCTCGCTGGATTTTATCCTTCAATTCAATTGCTGATTCAAGTGGATCGAGTAGTTCTGAACCAATAATCCTTCCTGACCGTTGCATAGATCGCTTAGTCGACTCAAGTTCAGTAATTTTTCTATTTAGTTTGGGAAGTGCAATTTGGGCATCAATTTGCTCGATATGATATGAAATATCCAGATTGTGATTAAAGTTGATTAAATTATTAAGCCAACCCGTAGTGGCAACATATGGATATCCAGAGATAAAAAGTGAGCGGATATATTTATTCTCAATAATAAGGTAATCTCGCTGTTCTTCCATTCCAGAATATGATATGAGATCAATATGGTCCTGCATCCCGAAATGGAAATGTTTTGTAGTCTTTCTCAATCTTTGTCGCTCTTTAATCGAAGCAACAGATCGTTGTATAAGTCGAGCATAAGCCCCAATAATCGGTATATTAGATATCATATGATTGGCTAAATAATGATTGTACTGTTTGTGCTTTCAGTTCCTGCAATTTGGATAGCTCAGGGTTATAGAATGAATAGAAAAGATCTAATACCTCCATACTATCAAGTGGCTTTGCTTTCATTCCCATTTTTTCAAAACCCTTAATTATAATATCTTGATACAACAACACTTGTTCTTTAATAAGATTAAATTCAGAGGATCTGGCCGGTTGATACGGAATAATAATATAAAATCGCCGAGAAAGAATTTTATTTCCAACAATAAGCTTTTGAATAAACTCTGTATAGTAAGTAGCCTGCTCCTTATAGATTGGCTCCTGCTCGAGTGAAGCCTTTTGAGTCACCGAATGAAGATAATGTTCAATATCAACTTCGCGTATTCTCACGACTATTTGTAATGAACACGGCAGAGCGTTGAGAAAGTTTTGAAAATTTTCAATGAGTACATCCTGTTCTGCTTCACTTTTCAACTCAAAATTAATTGATGATGTTTCAACAATGGCACAATGTTTATTTTTCGGCAAAACGAGAATGCCGTCCCGTACTTCTTTAATACCAATTTGTTGTCGGGAAGATGTTTTATGATGAGATTTGCGAAGTAACGACATGAATACCTCCTTTCTTGAATTGAAAACGAACTCCCGTGTTTGGATTAGTAATAAACCGCGTTAGTTTGCGCTTGTTTTCAATAGATATTTCAGCTCTTTGTTTAACGTCAGGTGCTTCAGCTTCACTAGACTTAATAATGTCTCTCATTTCATTCGGAGATAAGATAGCTGCGCGTAGAGTACTATCGTTTTTGTTATAAATATAAAAGTGAGGACGCAAGTTATACGCAGATAGAATAAATAACCAATGTAAAATAATTTTACCTTTTATTCGTAGCGCGAGAGTAAAACACACAACCGGAGCAAACAGAATAAGCACAACTTTATAGCCATTCAGATGTAGTTTTGCCGGAAGTAGCACATATATTCCAACTGAAATAAATAAAGGCATTAAAAGAAGCAATAACTGAGTCAGTGTAAAGTTTCCAGCGATTCTATCTTCCACAGTGGTAACTTGTGCCGGAATAATTGAAGTCTTCACGCCTTTACTACCTTTCTTGCCACAAGCCTACTTGGACGAGGAAACGATCCATGCTTAGAGTTCCGAGGTGAATAGTATTGAGATTCGGAACCTTGCGAGTGCATGACATTAATAACTTTCCCGCCAATTTTTCGCATTGCTCCATTAAATGAGGTATAAAAAGCAAATTGCATGAGGGCCTGAGGAGTTTTAATGAGAGTAAAAAGTAATGCCACACCAACAAGTATAGAAATAAGCGAATTAGTCCCTACTTGTCCGGGAATGGTTAAAAATGCAGATGCCAGTTGGATAATAACCACATGAACGAAAATACTGAAAACGTTCACAATATATGTCTTCATTGAAATCTCTGCAAAATCTGTAAATTTCGGTACGATCCACAATAAAAAGATGAGGGGAGAAAGTACGGCGCCGAGCGATATGATAATAAGCCGAGTTATATAAAAAAGAAGTAAGACCACGCAAAGAATTACAAAAAGCAACATAAATATGAGCGTAATAACGCTTGTACCTGCAACGGTGATAGTTTTAGGATCAAAGGCATTAAGTATCCAGGCACTATTAATACCGCCTGTCGCATGTAAAACTGCTCGCACAAGCACATTACAGAGAGTAAGTACTCCATCAACCAGAAAGATTGACATGTTAATGCCTAAAAATGAAAGTGCAATTCGTGGAAGGAGCTGTTTTAATTCCAGTTCTTCAAACCCAAGCGATGATGCACTCATAAAATGAAACCCAAGAAGCGCAATAATAAGGGCAAACAAGGAATCAGTTATACCTACCATTGTCAGCCAGAAGTTAAATATTACTGAATTATTTACTACCGATGGAGCTGTAGTTAAAAAGCTGATAATCCCGTCTGTTAATGGCTTAGTAGCACTTTGAATGATAGCTTGTAAGAATCCAACTACCGCATCAATTAAGACTTGAGTTAGTCCCCCTGAGGGAGCTACCGATTCAATAGGTTTTAATGAAATTTGTTCAGTAGCGGTACTCGCATGTGGAGTCGAAAATGCGTGAGAGAGAAGTGAAGAAAATATACCTGCTCCAAGTACAAACAATAATCCAATGAGAGCATTCCGAATGGTCTTTTTAGCATTTTCTAAAGCGTCGGGACTACCAGTGGAAGTGATATAGGTATAACCACCTTTTATAATAAAAACTACTGAAATAAGTGAGGCGAGGGCTATTAAAGTTGTAAGGGTGTTATGAGTAAAAGTAGTAACTTCGGTATTACCTGCAGCAAACACCGGAGTAGTGGTGATCAAACACACGCTTATGCAAGCAATAAAAGTTACAAATAATTTCATAGAGATTTTCCTATGGAGTTGCGCCAAACGCGCTGGTGGCAAGTTGAGATACAATATTACTAATTACATACGCACCAAGCGTTATTGCAAGTCCTATAGCCGAATAAAGGATAGTTCTCTTTGATCTCTCAAGTGACTCAGGATTACCAGAACTAGTAATATATCCAAATCCACCCCATACGATAAACCCAGCGGCAATGAAACCGGAGAACGTTACAAGTAATTGAATAATGTTTTTAATAAAGTTTTGAACTTTATCGACATCAGCCGACTGAGCAAACGCAGGCGTGGCCAATAGTAAGAAGTTTGCCGTAAAGAGTAAGTAAACGAGAATTTTCTTCATAAATATTCTTTCCCGGCATAAAAAAAGCCGCCTTTTATAAGGGCAGCAGTATCAATAGGTTCAAAGTTTATACCAAAAGCTCATAATAATAGCAATAATGAAAATTACTGCAATAAACCTGTATTCGTTAGATTGGTAATCATGAATACATATTGGCAAGTACCTACTTTTTAAGACAGTAAGTCTCTCTCTTTTTATACGGTGTCATCTTGAGAACTGAGTGAACACGTTTATGATTGTAATAATATATCTGCTGATAGATGTATTCAACAAGCTCTC
>JALYQM010000024.1 GCA_030855825.1 bacterium | reverse complement strand
TCCCTCATTGCATATATTATCTCTCGCTCTTCGAGACTCAACAGCTTAAAGCTTCTCATACAACGAAACACCTCCTCTCTTACGTACCTATTGTACCTAAGTGGTGCATTTCGTTTTAGAACTCATCGCTCTAGGAAAGATCTGCAACAACTGTTGCTCGCACAGGACAAAAACGGCACCGTGCCGATGATAAGACCTTATACACTGAAAGTAAGACACAAAGGAACAAGTCACAAGATGAGAATCAAATCCATCCTAAGTTCACGCGTCCGCCGACCATCACTCGCTCTTTCAGCACTTGCATTGATCGTCATGATCATCGCTGCGCTCGCCCCGAAGGCTCAAACAGCGCAAGCTGCTGACGGGTTCATTACCCTGTCTGGGCCGGATATTACGGTAACTCTTCATAGAACCGACGGCGAAGTCGCCACACCAAAGTTCGTGTTTACAGTCGCTAATGGCGAAACGGCAACAGCCAAAGTGCAGTTTAAGAACAGCCCTGGAGCGCAACCATGCGAACAGTATTTTCCGACCCAGCCTTACTAACTCAAATTCCTTCTACTAATGCCGTGTTTAGCCCTTGTAGTGCAATAACCATCTGGAATGGAACACGTTGCATACCTATTTACTCCAATAGTGGTACAACCATCGTCGGACTCGAAACACCCATAGCATCTCGCGCAGAACTGGATGAAATTGAAAGAAATTTCGTAAGAAGAAATTACGTAAATATTCCTGAAGTGCTTTTTAACCCAGACACTGAATTAAAAGGAAAACAAATTCAAGACATTCGGCAAAGTAACTTAAAACAGATCGGTACAGACTTCGAACGAACCTGGGAAATAGTAATAAATAAAGCAGCTTATGATAAACTTTATTTTAACCGTACTACACTTGGTGCTGATCCAATTCAACTACTACTTAAGCATGCCCAAGCAGAAAATGTTATCTTGGCTAATTCTCTACCAAAAATAAATCGACAAGTAGTGCTCAAAAGAATTATGGTTGTAGATCCGGCTGTAGTAAACCATGCAAGTGGCGGTTGGACCGTAGTAAACGATCGTACGTTTGGGTTTTGGGCCAACGATAAACTTAACAATATAAAAGGTTTTATCCCCTATGATATCGACTCACGCTGGACGTTTGACGATACCTGGGCAGATTATTTCTTAGCCAACAATCAGAAGTTTCAAGGAGTAGCAATAGATTACGCCATGCTTCACGAAATGACTCATCATCTACCCGTTGGAGACAATTACACATATAATTTCGGCAGAGGAAACGGGATCTCTATTCCTCAAAGTTCCGGCCGCAACGCAATCTTTACCTGGAATTCCTTATCGTTCATGGACAACGATCATATGTCTGGTCCCAGTGCACAATATTTAACCGCGCCATCTTCTTATCAAATTCAATATTTCTGGCAACTTAACCCTAAAAATATCAAAGCAGCTCAGGATTCCATTTATCCTGTTAATCATGTCTACGGAAACTATTATTATAATAATTTAAACATCAAGATAACCGGCTTAGCAGGACTCAATATTTCAGGATGTAGTTATTATAGGCTATCTGATTTACCACCTAATTCACCGTTAGTTCCATCGACAGAGTACACATCAATTCAGTATGCAAATAATGAATGTAACATTTCTCTTTCGGCAGCACAGCAAGGAGTAGCATTCCCGGGAGCATATATTGGGTTAAATCAAGGAAGCACAGTTTTTCCCATTTATCTTCCTCGCAATTTGATGGAAACTCTCTATTGGGCAAACCTAACCCAAATTCCTTCAAACTTCACGTTCACTATTAAAGCAACACCTCAATTACGAAATGCATTAGCATACTACTCAAGTCGAATTCTTGCAGGTTCAGGTAATGTCTCAATGTCTCCATCAAAACTACGCGCGTATATGACAGTAACACCGACTACCGCTATTCCGACACAAGCAGTAGCCTTCGGGACAATAGATAATCTTAACAATCAATACATTTTTGAATACCAATTTCCAGCTACGATTACACCAAGTCCTTCACCAATTAAAACACCTACACCCTCGCCAACGGCAAGTCCAACTCCGTCTCCTATCATTACTCCTTCACCTACCAAACCTACAACCACTGGTTGCACAGCACCCAGTTTCTTTACCGTTCAAATGCCTGCTCAATATAGTTACTCAAAAAGCTGCCTAAAAGTTCCAAATTTAATGTATAACGACGACAATAGATTTTCCATTTTTAACTTACCATCCTATTTAACCGAAATACCATTCATTATAACAGGTAATGCATCAATAAAAGAAAGTAAAACACTCAATTGGTCAATTAACCTCACCCGTCGTTCACGCATTTATATCCTCTATAGAAAAATTCCAGATCAATCTGTCCCATCATGGATAACACAAAAATTCTCCAAACTCACACCAAATGAATTTGTGAACCTTCCCACGTTCGCTTTAAGAAAGAACGATCAGGGGTTAATTGGTGTCTACGATATATACAAATACCCGGCGTCTGATTTAGCATCACAAACACCGGGTTCAATTGGAACGGTAAATTTTGGTCCAGCATCTGATGGGGCAACAACAGCTTACTCTATGTATATAGTAGGCGTTGAACCTTTATAATCTACTTAATACCCTTTTTAATCTCTTCAAGTGCAACATCTGCACCCTTCCACTCTTTAATTTTGATCCATTTACCAGGCTCGAGCTCTTTATAGTGCTCAAAGAAATGTTTCATTTTATTCTTCACCGCTTCAGGAAGCTCTGAAAGATCTTTGTAAACTCCGTAAACAGGATCAATCTTAAGGGTAGGCACTGCAACCAGCTTGGTATCGATACCTTCTTCATCCTCCATCTCAAGCATACCAATCACGACAGATGGAATAACAACACCAGGGATAACTGGCTTATCGGAAAGCACTAATACATCCAGAGGATCACCATCATCAGCAAGTGTTCCTGGAATAAATCCATAGTTAAACGGATACGACATCGCGGTATAAAGGAAACGATCAACAAACACGACGCCAGAATCCTTATCTAATTCATACTTAATTGATCCATCTTGAGGGATCTCAATAAACACATTTACAATTTTTTTCTCTTCCTTATTCCAAGGTTTGAGATCAAGTACTCCAGACATAAAAACCTCCATAAAAATGAGTTAATAACAATCAAATTGTACCTATTTAAACGCTTTTTGTCGATACGTTGACTAAAGGTGTAAAATTAACCATATCAAAAAAGAGAGGGAGACAATATATGCTAACTACAATCGAGGCCGATCGTTCAGCCATACCAGTCCAAGAAGATCAACCCTCATCAATAGATATCGTATCAGGATATACTCCAAGGCGGTTGCCTACACGATCGAAACGAAGAAGAACAGGGGCACTAGTAGTTTTAAACACTGCATTATTGGCTTTAGCAGTAGCTTTACCTCAGCGCACATACGCTGAGCCACAGACTGCGTTGATGACCGATGCGTCAACTGTAAAGAATACGCTCGTAGTGCATGCAATTAATGGATTTGAAGGAAGACTTTCCCTAGCACAAGAAAATGCCTCAGGCGCAGCAGAGTATGATAAGGTTCTCCAAAAATTGGCACAAGAAGGTCACCCAGAATTCGCGGCAGGTAGTCATATAATCGGGACCGCAGTGTCTCCTGATATATTTTACGACAGGCTGAGAGCACAATTAGATCTAGACCCGCTACAACAACAATCCTTTGGAAAAGATCTAAAGCCGGAGGAAACACAATGGTTTGCCATATCAGGTGGAAGACTAAACAATTCTGATCTGTTAGTCGATAAAGGATTGCGCTTTAGAGTTCATAACTACGCTCATTATCCAGACGCATTCGGTAATCTTTACCCTGCAGCAACACAATTTTACGATGGGACTACACTCAGATCGCTCTACACAATTGCAGAAGGTTTTACTACTCCTGACGGTATAGTAAGTTATTATCCCGGCCAATACCCTAAATATTTTACAAGTCAGACAAACCCAGCTGATGGCGGTGTTTCAACGATCTTTACTTCTCAAGATGTACCAGGTGGAACAGTAACCTTTGCAGTGATGGATAAAGGTGTCTACGGTCCAGATAACACTGCCACTCGAGATCCAAAAGCATGGACACCTGCATGTCACAACCAATTAACGTGTTGAGATAATAGCATGTTTTTTACCCAAATCTGTAATTATTCTCCCTCGTGGTGTCCGTTGCAAAAATCCCTTCTGCAACAAAAACGGCTCGAGCACATCTTCAACCGTGCCTACATCTTCAGATAACGCCGCTGCCAAGGTCTCAATACCCACCGGACCGCCCCCAAATTTTTTCTGAATCGTCTCCAGCACTCGCCTATCACTCCCATCCATACCGTGTTCATCTACATCCAGCATTTTCAGCGCTTCACGGATAATTGAAACATCAATATCTTTTCCGCCATGCTTCACTTGCACAAAATCTCTAACACGCTTCAACAATCTATTAGAAATGCGCGGAGTCCCCCTGCTTCGTTTAGATAATTCCTTTGCAGCATCGTGATCAATTACAACACCCAAAACATCCGAAGCACGCACTATAATCTTAAATAACGCATCATCAGTGTAATATTCAAGTCGGTGAATAATACCAAACCGATCACGAAGCGGCGATGACAGCAACCCTACCCTTGTAGTTGCACCAATTATCGTAAACTTGGGAAGATCAAGCCGTACATTACGGGCCGAGGGCCCTTTACCAATAACAATATCCAACGCATAATCTTCCATTGCCGGATACAGTACTTCTTCAACTACTTTATTCAAACGATGAATTTCATCTATAAATAAAATATCCCCGGGCTGCAAATTAGTAAGAATCGAAGCCAAATCTCCAGCTCTTTCAATCGCCGGTCCTGAGGTAACACGAATCGCCACCCCCATTTCATTAGCAATAACATGCGAGATTGTCGTTTTGCCGAGTCCCGGAGGACCATAGAATAAAAGATGATCCAAAGATTCACCCCGCTGCCGCGCGGCTTCCAATGAGATGACCAGATTTTCCTTCATCTTTTCCTGACCAATATATTCATTTAGCTTCTTAGGTCGTAAAGATAAATCTAAAGATTCATCATCAATGGTTTCAGTAGTGGTTGACAGTACTTTACTCATAAAATTATTCGACTAATTCACCGATTTCATTTCTTGACTTCCGATATCAACGCGCTGTCCGACCGCGATAATAGTTCCATCATCACGATTAAATGTCTGTTCAGCAAGTCCTTTAGTATTCCCAACAACCAGAGTAACTTCATTCGGAGAAAGTGAAAGCACATCTATCGTTGAATGATTTACGTCCTGAGAATCTAAAACCGGCAAAATCGACAATACCAGCATCTGTGTTTCTGGCTCACTAAGATGTCCACCTTGAATAGGTTGTCTCTCTAATAAATAAATTGGTTTATCCTTAGGAGTGCGCGGGGCGTTTGGATCACGTAATAACCTATTGATTGCTTGCCTATGCAACCTGTTTACATTCAATTCCAAATCGGATCGCGTATCTCCATCCGGCTCTCTAAATCGTAAACTTACAAGATAATGTTTCAATTCCCCACTAATAGTTTCCCTAGAAGTATTAATTAAAGTTAATGGTTGTTCCCGTGGAATAACATCACCTTCAAAAACATCACTCATATAGCTCCTTTTTTATTTAGCTAATAATATTAATGCCTGCTTGATCTGCTCATTAATCGGCTTACCTTGATCAATAGATTTTATATGCACATAAATTTCCCGCTCAGAATAACCCAAACTCACCAAGGCATCCACGAGATCATTCGCCGATGTCTTCACAAAACTTTCCTGAACACCAACCGAAATAGATCCCGAACCCAGCCCTACAACTTTCCCTTTTAAGTCAATCACGATTTTAGCCGCGCCTTTTTTACCAATACCAGAAACACTCGCAAACAAGCGATCATCACCTCGATCAATCGCAGAAACAATATCATCACCTGAGTAGGTAGAAAGAATTGCTAGACCTGCCTTTGGCCCAATACCACTCACACCAAGCAGCAATTTAAATATTTCAAGATCGCGCAAATCAAGAAATCCAAACAATCTCAAATCATCTTCACGTACATGTTGATAGGTATAAATTTTTGCAGTTGCTCCAAGAGTTACTCGTGAAATAACAGAGGAAGGCACCCAGACCTCATACCCAACACCATTAACATCAACAAAAAGTGATTGTGTATGTACTGAATCAATGGCGCCATTTAGGAATGCAATCATAAGATAATTCTAAAGATAGCATGAAGCCGAATAAAACACAAATATAAACCAGTTTACCTCGCACTTACACCATGACAATACGCAATCGCTAAAGCATCTGCAGCATCGTCGGGTTTTGGAATTTCAGTTAATCCAAAAATCATTTGCACCATCTTTTGCATTTGTTTCTTTTCCGCACGGCCATAACCGGTTAATGACATCTTCACTTGGAGTGGAGTGTATTCAAAATATGGCGTACCAAAATGAGCTGCCGCGAGTAAAATCACTCCTCTCGCCTGCCCTACGGTAATAGCCGTCGTTACGTTTGTATTAAAAAACAGCTCTTCAACAACAAAGGCATCTGGCTTATGCTCACGCAGTAAGTCGTTAATACCTGTATATAAAAGAACAAGCCGTTCGCTGAAAGATAAATTCGGTTCAGTAATTACACATCCGTAATCCAACATTATCATATCCTTACCCTTAAGTCGCGCTTTCGCTCCTTTTTCAACAACACCCCAACCAGTTGTCGCAATTCCAGGATCAATACCTAAAATAACCATAGACAAAACATAGCACGACATGGTACAAAACACAAACTAAATTCAATTATATGAAAAAAGAAATTGAAGAAGTGCCATTCATTATTCCTGATACAATAATCCGCGATGAATTGCG
This sequence comes from bacterium, assembly GCA_030855825.1. GTDB lineage: Bacteria > Patescibacteriota > Microgenomatia > JALYQM01 > JALYQM01 > JALYQM01. The sequence continues at coordinate 69,057 of JALYQM010000024.1, read as the reverse complement.
CCGCTTACCAGACAGTTTAAAAACTGAACGAAAGATACTAGTGAGTCTATTATCATATGAACCCGCCCAACGTGCGCAGATATATATGCATATGGATAGACGGGCTATGTCAGGAATCTTTGATCAGGAACCACCTGTTTCGCTCACGGGAAATGATATTAGATTAATACAGCAATATTCTTTGGAAGCCAGGTTTGAAGTAGCCAGGCGCATATCGTTAAGTGAACTTGTATCTAAAATACCTGAATCTATTGCACCAAGAACTGTTTCAGAGCTAAAAATCGATCATGAACGAAATCGGATCATATTGAATCTCAGCAGTGGAGAAGTAAAATTACCAGCCGATGCGCTAAAGATTAAAATCATTCAACAACTTCAAGACAATGGCGATGAATCGCTCACCTACGCTCAATTTGCTGCTACACTACCTCCAGAACATGCGATTACATCTCAAAAATTTAACAATACTATTCAAGCTCTCGCAAGATCATTAAACAAAACTATTGGTTATTCCGTATTAATTTCTGAAAAAAAATCAAAAGCTGTTTCTTCTTATCGCTTTAATCTTTCAGGTAAATTTCCTGATAATGAGGACTTGAAGTCCTAAAGGCAATACTCATGAAAAAATTCAGCGAAGTACCATTTGCAAGAAACGCAGCGTTAAAAATAAGCACAGAGATCACAGAGTATAAACGGTTAAACCGCCCAACTCAAGTACAACTACGCAGGCTAGCAATGGCTGTCTCCGAGGATATACACTATGAAAACGCACTGAATCCTAACTTGGAAATTCCTGTAGTTGTTGAGGATAATCTAGTACAGAGAATTTCTGATGTAATAAAAACAGCTGATTTAGATGCCTTATCACGGAGAATACAACCAGAAAGTGTAGTTACAGCTCTCGAATCTGTAGTTAAAAAAGCTGCAGGCGTACCAACAGATATTCGTCGAGTAGTAATACATAGTGCTGAATTATTTATAGGCAGCGATGAAGAACGCATCTTAAGAAGACTTGAGGAAGTAAGTAGAGGCAACTCGGATCCGATCACATTCTCCGATTTAATGAGATTTCCATCGAACAATAGAGAAGCACTTGATCAGGCACGTACACAATTACATAAGGCGCTCCATGTTTTCAGAGAATATGGCTATAAAATACCTCAAACAGGGCTAAATTTAAAAGTAGAGCAGGTTAACACTGAAACTAGGACTAACGCCACTGAAATGATTGAACCTCAAGTTATTATAGTAAATAACGAACCTTTAACACTAGACCTATTAACGCGGAAAGTCACCTATAAAGGAAAAAGTGCCACCTTAAACGAGAGTGAAATGAAATTCCTCTACCTGCTTATGGCAGCATCGCAAACAAACTCATACATTCCAGTAGCTAAAATAAGAGCAATTACCGGCGCTCCAAGTATTTTGCCAAACACGGTCGCAAAGTATATTAAAAACATTAATAAAAATATTCCATTGAAAATACAAAGCAAAACCAGGCGGGGCTACTACATCGCAGATAAAGTAGATCCAGCCAACGATCAGACTAATATCCAGGATTCATTCACGACCATTTACTACGGGCCGACCAAAAGATATGAATTCAATATCATGACGCGAAAATTAAAAATTGGCACTCAGGAGTACAACGTAACAGAAGATCAAGCACGCATAATATATGTGCTACTCAACAAGAGCCTGAGAGGAAACCCCGGTCTGACTAAAACAGAACTATCTAAGCATCTCCCACTAGGCGCAAAAGGCCCAAAAATGATCAAAACGCAAATTGAATCTCTAATTGGTGCAATACCCGAATTTAATATCCAGACCGAAGGAAATAGATACATGCTTGTTAGAGAATAGGTTTCTCTTGAAAACTATAGGATACTATGTTATAATTTCGAACTATGATAGAACCAGATACCGGCATCGCTAAGCGATTTAGGCCATTCGCACAAGAAGCTCAAACAGGATTCGAATCTCGGGTCAGAGCGATAGGCGGCCAGATAACAAGACTTACTCATCCTATCATAGGTATAAATAGCCTCCGTAATCGAACCAAAAATGCCATCGACAGTCTTCCAACTGATAAAGCTGAATTGGAAAAACTTATAGGCCAAAAAACCAGTCATATCGATCCTCCAAAAAACCAGGGACGCAGAATTACTCAGGAAGAGCTATATATAGACGCAACAGCGACTGGTATTGAAGAAGGTTTATTCCAAATTGTCAAAAAGGCAATTACAATTGGGATGCCCGCTGAGCAAATAGCAATACTAAAACAGCAACTTCAGGAATTATCCGAACAGACATTTGATCAAGGCGCCTCAGCAATAGTTGAAAAAGTAGACTGCTACAGTCAAGAAAGGATAGCCAGAGACAAGGAAAGAGCTCTTCTACGCCAGCAAGTACAACGAGGTATTATTGAAACCGTAGGTGCTACCTTCGATCTTGATGGACAACAAAATATTATTCTCACTCAACTCATAAGCAATTTCGGCCATGTTGTATCAGGACAGGTACTTATCGACGCAGCAAAAATCGAAAGAATTATGGGTCTTGAAATTAACGACCGTAAGGGAATTCTTCAATATACTATTGAAGGAATCAATAAAATATTAAAAAGTCACGGTAAGTTTTCTATCGAGAAAGGTTCCGAAGGCTTTCGCATTATTGAAAAGAAATCCCCGAACCCACTTCGAAGGCTTTAAAGCTCCAATCCGCTCGCGCCTTTTTCAAGTCGCTCATTCACCGCTTTAATATTGCGCACACCTTCATCAAGCAGCCACGTTCTCAACCCTTCTTCGCCACCTTCACCGTATGCCATAACACTATTTTGCCAGGTAGCACGACCACATAATACGCCCGAGTATTCAACTCCAGCTTCAGCAACCAGATCAAGCGACGACAGGAACTGATCAATCGTTACCCCTGCACTTAAATAGATAAAAGGAATATCACATACTGATGCAGCATCGCGGGTTAACTCCATAGCTTCATCCCGTGTATACGCAAATTCAGGGCCAGCTCCAATACCTTCAACAAATAAGGCATTAAAAGGCATTTCTACTTTCAAAACATCAATATTATATTCAGCCTTCGAAAATTCTTCCATATATGCTTTGACAATTCCAGGTTTAGCTTTCGCAAACTCAATACTTTTCGCATCCCCTACCGTATCTGAATATGAAACAATCTCCATAAAATACGGCATCTCTTCAATAGCGCATTCATCCCCTACCGCACGAATGAAATCTTTTTTAATCGTATTAACCTCATCGGTATCAAACGGATCGTAATAAACTAGTAACTTTACCGCATCAGCACCTTCTTCGCGGAGCTTAGCCGCAGAATAGCCATCAAGAAGATCAGGCAGACGCCCTTTCACCGTTGCATCGTAACCAGTCTTTTCATACGCAAGCAACACACCCGTAGAAGATGCTTTCGCAGCAAGCGCCGGCATCCCGTATTCGGAGTCAAGCAGCACCGCACTCGCATAAGGAGTTAATACCTCTACACAGACTTTTTTAAAAGCCTCAACTTCTTCCTTTGACGCATCATGACCCAAAGCAGCACCAAGCATCTTTGCAAGCGAACCACGCTGATCAATCGCCATCGCACTCACAACACTCTTATCATTAAGTAGATTTTGTAATCTCTCTTTTTTAACAGCTGAAGTTGTACGTATTTTCATAATTTCTCCTTAAATAGTATGTTCAAAACCGCTGAAATATGTTTTCTGCAGCGAGCACTCCCGGGGCGCAGCTAAGAAAACATGCAAAAAGGTTTTGAATAGGTAGTATTAAAAGTCATTTCACTTATAACACAAACGGCTTCTCATTCTCATCAATATCCCGATCCCAATCCAAACGAGTCCCTGCCAAATCCAAATCAAACGCCTTTAGCTCGCTTAAAGCCTCAGCAGGAGAATCCACAATACTAAACACATTAAGCTCCTCATCACGAATCTTCATATTCCTTGTAAATGCAGCAATAATCTCATACCACTGCTTTCCGCAAAGGATTAAAGGCTTATGATGACCAAAATAAAGACGAGCCATCCCCCATGCCATCGCGAATTCACTAATAGTACCCGTACCACCATTAAAAATCATATACACTTGACCATATTCAAGAAGACGAAGCGTACGCTCCAGATAGTTTTTAGTAATAATCTCTTCATCGAGAATATTAGTCGTCGCCTTACCCTCAAAATTAACTGCATTTTGTGGATAAAAAGTCACACCAATCGTTCTACCATTGCCAGCCTTAGCGCCACGCGAAGCAGCCTCCATTACACCAGGACCTCCACCATCAACAACAGTGTATCCAGCCTCTGCAACCAGTTTAGCTGTTTCAAATGCCAGTTTATATTCCGCATCATTACGGGTGGAATCTGCAAAACCAAAAAAAGCCACTCGTTCAACTTTAGCCGACGGGAACGACTTTTTTTTAGCCTGATTTGTTATTTTTATAGCCATAGTTATCCCTTCAATTTTTTATAACGAATATTTATCTCATCGCCACTTAAATATGATGTACTTACCACACTAGTTGCACCGGCATTTCGAATCTGTTCAATAGTATCACTATCCACATGTCCGTCAACTTCAATTGTAATATCCGGACAAAACAATCTTACTTTATGAATCTCTTCTACTTGTTCCGGAATGAATGGTTGCCCTGAAAACCCGGGCACAATTGTTAAAATTAATACCCCGTCAAATTTACATAAATCCTCATGTAAGTTCGGTGGACTCTTTTGAGTAAAAGCTAAATAAAACTGCATCCCTAGGGCATGAACCTTATCCTGCACGAGCAGTGCCTGCGAATACGATTCAAGCGCAAGTCCATCCATATGAACAATGATTCGCTTAAATCCTGCATTTCGACATACTTCAAAATAAGCGTGAGGATTATGTACCATTAAATGCGCTTCAAACAGCGTATCAACGGGCAGCAATCCCATCTCCGCGACAGGAAGCAGTGAATTAGGAACATACACACCATCCATTATATCTACATGGACACCATCAGCACCAATCTGCTTGATCTCTTCAAGACGATCTATGAATTCTTCTTTTGTGTGAACGGTAACACCGGGATAAACAACCATTACCTCATTATGCCGCAAGTTGATCTAATTTCAAGACCTTCTCAACCATTTCAATTTTTTTCAGGCGGCGGATATGTCTTTCATCATTGCTAAATTGAGTGTCCAGCCATACACGGACAATCTCATTAATCTCTGACGGATTATTTACAGCAGCTCCAAGAACAAGAATATTTGCATTTTCGTGCTCTTTTGAACGTTGTGCCATAAATACAGAAGTACATAAAGCGGCGCGCACACCTTTAATCTTATTGGCAGCCATGTCCATTCCAATACCAGTATCGCAGACCAAAATCCCCTGACCAAAACCTCGAGCAACCCTAACGGCAACGCGCTGAGCGTAATCCACATAATCGTCCCCAGGAAGGAGCACCTCAGCACCAAGATCCTCAAACGGAATCTCAATCTGATGCAACATCTCTTTAATTAAATCCTTAGTCTCAAATCCTGCATGATCAGCGCCGAGAAATATCATAGTGATTCCACTGTAGCATGTCTTAAAAGTTCAATCAACTACAAACGAAAGTAAAAAAGTAGTAAAGTCTATTAGGTAGTGAGAAATAAGCCTACGAGGATCTCTATTATGGGCTTAGTGGAATTGACGTTCCCGGTTCATCTATCATATACACTCCAATAATCAAATATATGAGATAGCCAAGAGCAATGCCTACAATCGTAATCACAAATATTCGCAAAAGAGATTTCATAAATATTACTATAACATAGGTTTATAATTTGTAATTTCTCATCGTTTCTTTTACCCTTATTACATGTCCTCCTCAATCATTATCACCACCGCCCCAACAGGCCTCGGTCACATCCGCGTTACAAACGCCCTGCTGGCAGGACTCCCGAAAGGTACAAGTGCTCACGTCCTCGGTATTCAGGATGAATCAATATCTTTTACGTATCATCTGATTAGCACCAACTACTATTTAAGAAAAGTCCTTGAGTTCACACAAACCAATACTACCGCAGAAAAGATCGTTACACCGATCCTAAACTATATCCAAACCAGAAAAATTAACGACACCGTCAAAGATATTGAAAAAATTATCGAAGCAGATAAGCCAGATAAACTAGTAATAGTGTCAACGCATGCCTTTATTGCACAGAAAATTGCACGCATCGTACGCCATAAATTAGTAAACATTCCTATCTATCACGCCGTAATAGTTACCGACGATTCCCCACAAAGATTTTGGATGGTCGACGCCGACAATATATTTGTACCAAGCACACAAACAAAAAGTAAACTCGAAGAGTTGTTTCGCGAAGAAAGTAGACAACTCCCAAGCATTGAAGTAGTTCCGTATCCAATTAATCCTAAATATTGCCAACTACTTGACCCATCAATTCTGTACAATAAAACAGAACAACTTACGCCTGAAAACCCTCAAAAAGCACGCATCTGCATTCCAGTAAGCGGAGCGGCAGTTCAACTGGATTTTTATAAAACCCTGATCGATGAACTCACCAGCGAAGAAATTAAAAAAGAATCACGCGAATTTAAATTTTCAGTAGTAACAAAAGAAGGTAACTACACTAAACCATTTATCGATTATTTAAGGAATAATTCCGAAGTTGTCTTCCATATCGGTGTCAATGATTTCCAGACAGTACAAATCTATGATCGGCTTTACGAACAACTGAATCCACCTGCGCTGGAAATAACCAAGCCTTCAGAGCAATGCTTTAAAGTGCTGACTACTCCGGATACCATTGGAGGTCCAATCTTACTGCTTACCGAGCCGGTAGGAAGGCAGGAATACGATAATCTCGCCTACCTTAAACGCTTCAAATTTTTACCGGATGATGAAACACATCAACGGCTATTCTACACTCTATGTCACGAAAATCAGCAGTTAAATCTCAACGAATATCCCCAAGCAAACACCTGGCGCGCACTTTGCCTACCGATAGATCCGATTGAAGCCACCAGGTTCATTATCAATGGACTTAAATCAGGGCTTTTTCTGGCGATGCAAAACTATAAAAAGCATGCTGAAAGTGTTGAAATCTCACCCAGCGGTGTAGTAAGAATCTGGGAAAAAGTTTTAAGAAATTGAACGCACGGTAATAGGTGCCGAACCCGGACTATCAGTAACATTTGTATATCGGGAAGCTACATCTCGCACTTCGGCAACGAAAGTAGGTCTCATCAAATAAATCATCGGGCCCGCAGGACTATTATTATTGTGAGAAGCAACGCTAAGATATCGTCTCTTTTTTATAATCTCATCACCAATATCTGCGGGGCTAATGCCTGTGATCGCTTCAACTACCCGAACAATGGGTACAGACCAAATGCGTTCTCCAATACGAAAATCAATCCGAGCATTAGCGTCCCCTCGCACAGCATCATCAATAAACTCAATACCGTAGCGGTCACTTGTTATGACACTCAGTGACAAAAGACTCAGCACCTCACGTGTTCTGGCCGTTTTAGGATCGATTGGGGGAATAGTATCAAAATAGATTGTTAAAGGTTCTTTCATATCCAAGTTAAACTAAAAATTGTCCATTATCATAAATAACTTTTGTCGATCCATCAAGCAAGTACGCAGTCACTGTTCTTTTTTCAGTTGAGATTATATCTGTGTGTATCGCGCTATCATTAAAGCCCAATTCATTCCACTGTTCGGGAGTAACCAGGGACATTTCGCCTACATAGGAATCTTTATACGCCATACCTACAGCCAAATGTGTATTTCCTTGCTCACCACCAAAATTCTCATCAAAAAGCGTTTCACCCATCAATTTCGTAATCCGTGACATGCGACTATCAGTTAAAGAATATTCACCTATTTTATCAGCATTCGCAACGGCAATCATATCTTTCAGAAGTTGCTCATTCTCACTCGCACTCGATTCAATAATGACTCCTTCTTTAAAAACAAGCTTAATATCTCTAATGCGATTTCCAAACCGGTACAAAGGCTGGTTAAAATATATATAGCCATTTGTTCCGCGCCAGTCAGGAGATACAAACAACTCAAATGAAGGAATATTTCGTCCTGAGCCACCGAGCCATTTACGTGTCGCTCCAAGTTGTACCCACAAGTCAGTGTGCGCACCTTCCACATGAAGTTTTTCTATCTTCAGATCATTAAGTATCTTCTTCAAACGTTCTTGCTCACTAAATATCTCTTTCCATCGGCCGATAGGGTCGTCTAAATCGAGATAGCAAGCTTTAATAATCTGCTCCCAATACTCCTCAAGCGTCATTCCTACATCCTTAGCCATCGCCTCAGTACCATAGCTCGCGAGTACCCAGGTTAATTTCCCCTGGTTCTCTTTTTCAAACCTCCAGTCGGTATATGGCTTCATAGCTTTACTTTGAGTCATTAACTTTTTACTATCAACGCCTTTTAGCTCATATTTATCGAATTCTGAAAGCATTCGCAATGTGTGATCAGATTGATCTACAATTCCCCGATACATTCTATCCGGGAAGAAAGAAAGTTGTTCTTCACTAGCAAGTTCATAAAACTCACCTGGATTTACTCCATCTGGAAGATAATTGAAGATGGGATGACCACCGGAGGATAAAACTGACCGTCTAAGCGGTGCAATAAAATCCTTAGCAGACTCAGGAATGGTCATAAAGACTGTCTCGCCTTGCTTTATTCCTGTCCCTCCTCCTAATGCAAACTTTACCAGTAAATCGGCGTATTTTTGTAAAATAAGATCGTTAGGTTTATACATACAACCATAATATCAAATTTAGGTAGGAAAAATAAAGAGTTTATGATAAAATGGCCCAGATGAGCAAATACGAACATCCCCTCAGTTGGCAGGCACTTTTTCGAGTGGTAATCCTGGCCGCAATTATTTGGCTTTGTTGGTACCTTTTTGACACAATCTTGCTTATCATTGTCTCCTTAATGCTCGCTGCAGCGCTGTTTCCAATTGTATACAAACTTATGCAGCGAAAGCTTCCCATAACCCTTGCCTCTGTACTCGTAGTATTAGTCCTTTTCATCCCTATAATTTTAATAATTGTCACCATCGTTCCAGGGCTTATCCAGCAGTTCCCTGAGATTGTTACTCAATTAAATCTTGTCATCAATAAAACCGCTATTCTTCCACCTGAGGTGCGAAATATCGACTTCAGTCAATATGCACAGAATGCAGGATCATACGTATTACAATCAACCTCACGTATAACGAGCACGCTCGCTAAGTTTTTTACTGTGATATTTCTTACATTATACTTTCTCATCGATTCCAAACGGCTTCATGAAATAGTTCTTTCACTCATACCTGAGGAAAACCAGAAAAAGATAAGTAAGCTTTCTGAAGAAGTGACGCGCATTAACGGCCAATATATTCGCGGCAATTTATTAATATCTGCAATTTGTGGCGTTATCATATTCATTGGGCTCTCCTTTTTAGGTGTAAAATATGCCGGCGCCCTCGCCTTATTTGCAGCTCTCACCGATCTGTTACCACAAATTGGCGCGTTCATAGGTGCTACGCCAGCAATAATCATAGCTTTCGCTATTTCCCCGACAACTGGTATTTTAACGCTGCTTCTATTTGTGGTATATCAACAGGTGGAAAATAATATTTTAGCGCCCAACGTATATAACAAGGCGCTGGACCTATCCCCTGCACTAAGTTTTATAGCGGTACTCATAGGAGGATCACTTGCAGGTATTATCGGTGCCTTTATAGCCCTTCCGATCGCCGCAAGCATTCCTACAATCGTTCGCTACATAACAAGTGACGAAAAATAAGGATATAACCTAAGCAGTATATCTACTTCGCGAGCCACAAACTTCACTACATCCGCCTCGAAACTTCTGGTCACAATCCGAGCAACAAACGATCTGTTTATTACACAAAACATCCGAACAGTTAATCATACGGGCAGTTGGTGTAGCACAATGCACACAGCGCGAAACAAGCACTTCTTTTTGCGGAGTATTAATAGCAACACTTATCCTTTTATCGAACACGTAGCACTTTCCTTCATATCCATCATCTGGAAATTGCTCACCGTATGTCACAATTCCACCATCCAGTTGGTATACATTTTCAAATCCCTCTTTTTTCATCAGCGCTGAAAATTTCTCACAACGAACCCCACCGGTACAATACGTAACAATTTTCTTAGTTTTTAAAAACTCATATTCCTTTAATTTCTCAGGAAGTTCTCTAAAATTATGAATATCCGGAGTGATTGCATTTCTAAATTTGCCGACAACCGACTCATAATTATTTCGGGCATCGAATAAGTAAAACTCTTCACCACTATGAAGCAAAGCATTCAATTGATCAGGTCTAAGGTGCTCTCCACCAGCAGCAGCACTTACGGCATCACCCGTTCCCAAAGTAACAATCTCTTCTCGGACGACCACACGAAGTTTAGGGAACACCTGCTCGTCGGCAGAACTCTCCTTAAAGATAACATCCGTAAAGCGTGAATCCTCGGCGGTTATTCTTTTGTACTCTTCAATATCTTCAGGCTCACCACAAACGGTACCATTAATACCTTCAGCTGCGATTAATATTCTCCCTTTCAAATCGAGCTTCTCACACAAGGCAAATTGCCAATCCCGGACTTCCTGAGGGTAGGCTAAGTCAACATATTTATAGTAAAGGAGAACGGTAAACATATCATTCATTTTACTAAATTCAGTGAAAAAAGAAAAGAATAGCTTTAAGAAGCCTTAAAATAAAGAGCGCCGTAAATACCAATTACGACTCCAACAATGATAAAAAAGAGAAAAAATAGAATAAAAAAGAGTAAACTATCAGAAAATCTCTCTTTTTTGGGCTTTCGTATTATCTGCCCTTCAAGTTGATCCATATACGAATCTTCTTGATAATTAGGTTTATTAACAATTTCAGGCATACCATTACTGTACGCAAAACTAAAGAAGCATACAAGTATGGTAAATTATTCTTGTAGTTATACCTCGTAGTGTACTATCATCAAGGAATGAGTACCAAAAAGCCTATATTGTTATATCTAATCATAGTTCTGGGTATACTTACGATGGGGTCATTGCTTCTCCTGGCAAATAAAAATGAAATCGCTCTACTCACTAGAAAAGACCCTGTTAGCGCGCAAACAGGCTGCAGCACCGCGTTTTATACGCTAGTCCCTCCAGCAGGACACTCCTTCACTTCCCAATGTATTCAAAATAATACGCTAATGTACGCAAACGAAAACAGATACACTATCTTTCAACCATCCGCACAACTAAACAATCTTGCCTATATAAGAACTCCTAATGTAGAAATAAAAGATGCCTCAACCCTCAACTGGTCTATTTCATTGACACAAAGAGCGCGTGTATACATTATGACTCGTCATATTCCCGGCCTAAACCAAATTCCTACCTGGGTTGTGGGCAATTATGCAAGACAAACTAATGATGATCTGTCTCGAATTAACCAATATTTTTTACGGAAGAACGAACAGGGACTTATCGGGCTCTACGATATCTCAAGCCGCGAAGTGCAGCCTGGAACCATATCCTTTCAGAGTGCAAACGCTGGATTAACAACTGCCTACTCGATGTACATAGTCGCGCTCCAACCACTCACAACAACACAAACGCCAAGCCCCACACCGGTTAATACTTCCACACCTCTTCCAACAATTTCCCCTCCACCAGCAGGCACCGTGGACGCAAGCACAATGGATCGAAAGTTCATGCTTGGATATCAGGGTTGGTTTCAATGTCCCACCGACGGCTCCCCGTCAGCAACATGGCGGCACTGGTTTAACGGAACACCACCAAATGGCCCGCTCATTGATGCCTGGCCGGATACAAGTGAACTAACTCCTTCTGAGCGATGTGATACCGGGTTAAAACTTCCCAGCGGCCAACCGGCATATCTATTCTCTGCATACAACCAGCAAACAGTGGTAAAACATCATCAATGGATGCAACAATATGGCATCGACGGTGTAATGCTCCAACGATTTACTTCAGAACTATCAAATCCGGCCATGTTCGCCATCCGGAATAAAGTTGCATCAAACGTCCGTATTGGATCCGAACAAACAGGTCGGGTTTTTAATATTATGTACGACATCTCCGGACAAAATGCCTCAACCCTCGTTGCCACCATTCAAAATGACTGGAAACATCTGGTCGATGTTCAAAAAGTAACCGCAAGCCCCCGCTACCTGAAACAAGGAGGGCGCCCACTGGTCGTGATTTGGGGGTTCGGATTCGCTGATCGTCCGGGAACACCAAGTGACCTCCGTACGTTACTCGACTTTTTCCACAACAACCCCAATCCTGCATATCGCGCAACAGTAATGGGTGGAGTCAACAACGACTGGCGCACCAACAACACGTGGGCTTCAACATTCACCGGGTTCGATGCGATTAGCCCGTGGATGGTCGGACGCATAAATAGCCTTGCAGGCGCAGATAATTATAAAAGCACTATCACGGCAGAAATAGCATATGCAAAAGCACATAACCAGCTCTACATGCCGGTCATCTTTCCCGGATTTTCTTTCCATAACCAAAGCCCAGCCAACAGGTTAAATCAGATTCCTCGCCTCGGAGGAAACTTTCTCTGGCGCCAGGCTTACAACAACTTATCTTCAGGGGCGACCATGCTTTACGGTGCAATGTTTGATGAGGTGAACGAAGGTACAGCATTTTTTAAACAGGCACCGACCAGTGCGAGCTGGCCGGCTAATATGACAATGGTGCCGCTTAATACGGATGGATATACTCAATTACCAAACGATTGGTACTTACGAGAAGCCGGTGAAATTACCAAAATGACACGGGGAACAATTCCACTTTCACCAACAATGACTATTATTCCCCGCTAAGCCGTTTCCAGCACCATTCGCGCAGTGGGCAATGCTCACAATCGGGTCTCTTGTTGGCAAAACAATACTGTCGACCAATTAAGATGACTTGCTTAGGTGTTCCTACCCAGTGATCAATCGGCCATTGCTGCATTAAATCCAATTCAACTCTTTTTGGGTCTTCATGATCCGTCCAACCAACACGATACGAAACACGCTTTATGTGCGTATCAACAACTACTCCCAATGCTTTTTTATACACATCAGCAACAATTACATTCGCAACTTTACGGCCAACACCAGGCAGTAAAATTAATTCCTCGATCGTCTGCGGCACCTCCCCACCAAACTGCTCATCAATCAATTTCGCCATTGCAACTAAATTCCTCGCCTTCGTACGAAAATAGTTAATCCGCCCAACAAGCAATGATACATCTTCGACAGAGGCATTTTTCAAAGAAGCGGCGTCAGGATATTTCTCAAATAAAGCAGGCGTCACCTTGTTAACCAAAATATCTGTTGTTTGTGCAGATAAAATAACAGCTACTAGTAGTTGAAACGATGTTTCATGATTCAAAAAAGGAAGGACCTCACCATACACTTCTTGCAAAGTTCTCAGCATAACAGCGGTTTCCTCGATCGTCCTCATAGTGAGAGTATAACTCCAATAGTTCACCGATGCTATTTCAAATGTTATAATAATGATAATGACAAAACTTAACATCTCAAAAACAAACTGGGACCTCTCCCCACTCCTTTCATCAGATTCGGATCCGAAGATCGAAGAGCAAAAGAAACAAGTAACCAAAGAATCATATCAGTTCATAAACAAGTGGAAAGATCGCCACGACTATCTAAGTGATCCAAAAATAATAAAAGAAGCCCTCGATGAATACGAAAACTGGCACCACCATTACGGCACCTCTGGAGATTTCGGCTACTATTTCTCTTTGCGCAGCGCGCAGGACCAAATGAGTACAGAAATTAAAGCAAAAGAAAATCAAATTGAAGATTTTGCGAATAAGATTCAAAATGACATTCAGTTCTTCGAAATGCGTATCTCAAAAATCCCTAAAGATGGACAGCAGCAGTTTTTGGACGATGCAAATCTCGCACCATATAAACACTATTTAGAAAGCCTTTTTAAACAATCAAAGTATCTGCTCTCCGAACCAGAAGAAAAAATTCTCAATCTAAAATCCAGTACATCCCATAGTAACTGGGTAAAGATGACTTCTACCTTTCTCTCGAAAGAAGAAGCAGAAGTTATAATGGAAGACGGCACAAGACAGGTTAAGAATTTTTCTGAAATTGTTACGCTTTCGGCGAACAAAAACAAAGCTACCCGTGATAGCGCCGCCAAAGCTTTCAATGATGTAAATGCGAAATGGGCAGAAGTCGCAGAAAACGAAATAAATTCTATCCTGACCAATAAAAAAACAACTGACGAACTCAGAGGAATGGAACGACCCGACACAGGCAGACACCTGGCCGATGATGTTGAAACAGAAGTGGTAGATTCACTAATCGATGCCGTTTCATCACGAAATAACATCCCGCAACGATTCTATCAACTGAAATCAAAATTAATGGGACAACCTAAACTGGCTTATCATGAACGAAATGTTGAATATGGTGAAATAGATAAAAAGTATTCGTATCAGGAAGCAGTCGATTTGGTCTATCACGTCTTCACCCAACTCGATCCAAAATTTGCAGAAATTGCAAAAATGTTTGTTGAAACCGGAAAAATCGATGCACTGCCACAAAAAGGAAAAAGCGGCGGGGCTTTTAGTGCGCATCATTTAAAATCGCAACCAACATACACTCTGCTTAACTTCACTGAACTGCTAAATGACGTGCTCACTATTGCACATGAATTTGGACACGGAATCAACAATGAACTCATGAGAGAAAAACAAAATGCACTCAATTTCGGCACTCCAACATCAACAGCCGAAGTCGCAAGCACTTTTATGGAAGATTTTGTACTCCAGGAATTATTAAAGGAATCTGACGACGAAACAAAACTTGCTATCATGATGATGAAGTTAAACGACGATGTCTCCTCCATTTTTCGCCAGGTCGCCTGTTACAAATTTGAGCAGGATCTACATCGGGAATTCCGGGAAAAAGGTTATTTGTCCAAAGAAGACATTGGTGCACTCTTTAAAAAGAACATGGAAGCTTACATGGGAGACTTTGTAGAACAATCCGATGGCTCGCAAAACTGGTGGGTCTACTGGTCTCATATCCGTTCATTTTTCTATGTGTACTCCTATGCCAGTGGACTACTCATTTCGAAATCTCTCCAGGGATCAGTCAAAGAAGACCATGCATTTATTGAGAAGGTCAAAGGATTCCTTGCTTCAGGTACATCAGATTCACCCAAAAACATCTTTTCCAAAATGAATGTAAATATTGCAGACAAGAATTTCTGGAATAAAGGATTGGACGAGATTGAAACGTTATTAAAAGAGACCGAAGAGTTAGCTAAAAAACTAAAAAAAATCTAACGAAGCATACCTGCTGATTCGGCAGTAAGACAATGAATTAACATTAGTTGTGTTATTTGAGACAAAGGCGAAATAACTTGAGCCTTATCCAACTGCTTAGACTGTTCTGGAGTCACGATTTGAAACACGTCCTTTCTACCAGCCTCTTGAATTACATTCAGCCTACCATCAAACACATCATCAAGTAGAGGGAGAACGTCCTTCCATTTTCGAGAACGCTGAGTAGCAGATCTTGGCCACCGTACCCAATTACCGCGAGTATGTTCTTCTCGCTCACCAATCATCGGCAACTTGTTCATTCTGTATCTAAAAATATAGGGTAGTTGGAGTCTACCACCCACTACCCTATCATCCGAATGTGGAATATAATCTGGCACATATCCAAGAAAGTTATGCGATAAGTCGACTGCTGCATCGGGTACTTTCCAGATCCCCGTCTCTTCGCCTACTTCACGTAACAAATTCTCAAAATACCAGCTCTTTCGTAAGCTTCGAACCATTTCCTCCGTCTGGCTATCCAACTCAGCTACCCTCGACATAATTTCATAAACTTGTGTTCTCCGCAGTCTTCCTACTCTATTATTGCGTATATTTCGGACATCTTCTAAATATTCCGCCACAAACATATCTAAAGGTGGAGTTATAACTTCATGCATCTGATCAATATCTGGAGGATTTAACTCTCCTCCTGCACATTCATACCAACCCTTATCTTTCTTTTGAGATAGCAAAGCATACCGACGATTAGGATCTCCACCTACATCCACAGTAATAAGGGCAACACCGCGCTGCCTGACAATTTGATGTTCGTAGAACAGAAATTCAATTTGATTTCTTAACGTTTCTTTTATATGATCCCCAGAAGGGACTGCTGATTCACCGGTGTCAGAAATTGAAGCCTGAATTCCATCTTTTTTCATTGAAAAAGTATAGCATATTATTCGTAAAAATACTATAGGATAGTACTTAGAAGTGCTAAACTAATGTAACACCGTATCAATTACTCCACCACCCAAAAGCACTCGATCACGATAAAACACTGCACTCTGTCCTGGCGAAACTCCACGTTGTCCATCTTTCAATGTAACCAGCACCGAGTCACCAGACCGCGCAACAACACCCTCAGTAAATCCACCCATATGCCGTAATCGCACTTGGCAGGCAACATCTCCAGTCACTACATCACTCGCGAATGTTGAAGAATGCAGCGAAAAAGTCGACCGCTCAGTCTGAGCACTCTTGCCAACTATCAGATGATTCTTATCTTTATCAAAACCTACCACATAATACGGAACAATCTTATTAGTAGTAAAACCACGTCGCTGGCCTACCGCATAAAACGGCAATCCCTGGTGAGCACCGATTACGCTACCCTCTGTGTCTACAACATCTCCAGGTATAATCCATTCCGGCATATGGCGCTGTAAAAAGTCGCGGTAATTATCCCCTGGGATAAAACAAATATCAAAACTTTCTTTCGATGTCGCAACCGGAAGTTTCCATTCGTTTGCCAATCGTCGCACATCATCCTTCACCATATTTCCTAAAGGAAACACCAGGCGCACTAAATCTTCCTGCTTCATTGTATATAGAAAGTACGATTGATCTTTTTTATCATCATTCCCCATCTTCAGAAACAAATCAGGATGATTCGGAAAATCCTCAAGAATCTGTGATCGTCGTTCCATATCTTCATATCCAAGCACATCATATCCGTCACCATTTTGCTGAGCCACATTTATATAATGACCTGTCGCCAGCATATCAAAACCCAAACCTTGAACATATTTTACCAATCGTCCAGTCTTAATTTTCCGGTTACACACCACACAAGGGTTAGGCGTCCGTAAAGCTTTAAATTCAGCCAGAAAATATTCAACAACGGTCTCTTTAAAGATATCTTCAAAGTTAAATGTATAAAAAGGAATACCGAGCATATCACACGTTTTGCGAGCCGCCATCAAACTCTCTGTAGAGCAGCATTTATTCTCCCGTGATAAATACGGATCGTGTTCTGCCCAAAAATGTAGATGAACTCCTGCAACATCGTAACCGGCATCAACGAGTAATTTGGCAGATACGCCCGAATCAACACCTCCAGACATACCGACAGCCACTTTTAGCTTTTTAGTCATGCGGATATTGTACCATATTAACGGCAAAAACCCGAAGCTAAATCATAACTAAATTAGATCAGGATACTAATTCAGTCGTACTACTCGACTGTAAAACCCTACGGCGATCTGCTATAGCTTCCTTCAACACGTCTATCTCAATAAGCGATTCAGTGGTTTCAGGGTAATTAGGTGCAACCTCACTTATCGGTCTACCGCCTACGGTAAAATTATAATTTGGGTCCCGCATAACGGGAATCCGCTCTCCTCTATCATCTCGAAAAATTATGCCTGTAGCTTCCACTAGTGAATTAGATTCGACTAATTTACTCATAAGTACTCCTAAAAATTATCTAATAATATAACTTCGATGAAACTTCTCAAAACTCTCAATAAACTTTCGTATTTGCTCCTCAGGTGGCAAAAACGTCGTTCTAAAATGATACCTCCCCAGCTTCTGACCGAATCCCGATCCAGGCACCACACAAATACCTGTTTCTTCAAGTAAACGTAAGCAGTATTCGTTATTACGCTTAGAGTGGTATCCCACAAGTTCATCATCAGACATATTTACGTCCAAATGCGTGTCTTGAGGTAGCTCGACCCGGACAAACGCATACATTGCACCAGCTGGGACTTCAATCGAAACCCCCTCGATCGAATTTAACCCGGTAGCAAGCAAATACGCTCGTATTCGCAGTGATTCCAGGATCAGATTCCGCTCCTGGATATATTGTGCATAGCTTGCATCCCCCTCCTGAGGAGGATTAATCATCAGGTACGTAACAATTTGACCGCTAACATTTGAGCAGAGTGAGATAGACTGCAGCTTTTCTAAAGCAGCAAGCACATCTGCAGGAATATTACGCATCTCAACATATCCACCCCGGTGCCCGCATTCTCCAATATAACCTTTTGAAACCGAATGAAAACTGAAGAGCGAAACATCATTTTCGTTTAAGTCATGCATTACCTTAGCAAAAGAGATAAACGAAAGTTCCTCTTTATAAACATTTTCCTGGTACACCTCATCAGCTAAAATGCTAATATTATATTGCTTCGCAAACTCAATAACCATCTGAATTGTTTCATAAGATAAAACAGACCCTGTCGGATTACCTGGATTAATAACAACAATACCGACAATATTTTTACCCTTCAAAGTAGCCTTACTAATACAATCTTCAAGATCCTCTCTGGTAAAGTTCCATCCCTTATCTTCATCAAGCTGGTAACCAATCTGAGTACCTCCATACAGCTCAAGCGTCGCACTATAGAGCGGATATTGAGGAATAGGGATCAGTAAAGCATCATCCTCATTTTTTATAAGAGAAAATAGTACTGACTGCACTGCTTTACTTGCTCCATCAGTAAGAAAAATATGATCAGCATTACTACTAATGCCATCCCTCTTCTGAATGAACTCGGCAACAGACTTACGGATGAAGGAGATACCGGTGCTATTGGAATACGCTCCGGTACCAAAAGGATGCTGCGCTAAAATATTCTGTACTCTGTCCACCACATCTGATGGGAACATATCACCAGCAAGCGGATGCGTAAGCAATTCAGGATATTCGAGGAGGGATAGTGTCTGGCGAATATAGGTAAGCGGTATCTGACCTAACGCCTGTGGGTTGCCAATATTACTATAGATTATCTCGCGTCCGGAAGATTCAAGCTCTTGTGCTCTTTGAACTATAGGTCCTCGAACTGCATAATTTGTACGTAGTAACCGTGGATTGATGTCTTTAATTTGTAACATATATTTGAAATAGTTTTAATACTAAAAATGTAGTATAATACCCCATAGTATTTTTGATGGACAAAATATGGACAATTATCCTAAAATACACTTCCTTTCAAGCGACTTAGCCGAGGCCGAGCGAGTGCTACATGCATCAATCCAGACCGCAAATGGATTTTACTATAATCACGGCTTTACGATACTCCCCCGCCTCTCGATCAGAAATCCTCAAACAGTTCACTTACCTAAGCTGAATTACCAATTTATACCAAATTACTGGGACCGGGTAAAGCAATTAAAGGAAAAAGTACCTCTGGACTCGAATCTGGAGTTAATAAGTGAAATTAAAGATGTCCTAAAAATAAGTTCCACCATAACCTCTAAAGAATTAGATGATTATAAAAAACAATGGAAAAAAAGTGAATTAAGATTTTGGGATTTCATAAACTTTATTATACCTCAATACACAGAAAATATCGCCAGCGTCGAAGTCCGCCTAACAGAATATGGCGCACGCATGTCGTATGGAAATATTGACCCGAAACATAAGGATAAGCTAATTTTCTATCTCCGCAAAGATGTCCCTATCTCTCATTTAGCGGAAGGCATCTGTTCAAGCCTCCTGAGACTAAAAGATGTAGAATTAGGCTTAACCTGGGAAACAAGAGAAACCTTAGCAGACTTTTTGCTTAGTCGACTCGTAGAAATGAAAGTGTTTGATGTACACCTTCCAACTATCGCCGGACTAGATCGACAGGCATATAATTTCAGAGAGGAATCTAAAGAATATTTAAAATCTCTAGGGTTAAGCTTTGAACGCCCTTTTGGAATACTGGCCGACACTACAATCACCCATAAAGGAGTACCAATTTCAGCACAGCTAACTAAAACTCAAAACATGCTTATGAAAGTATTGATAGAGCAATCAAATAAAATAGTGGATTATGACTCATTGGGGAATATCCTTTGGATCACCGAAGAGGATTATTCATTGTGGGCAATAAATAAAAACATGCAAAGATTGCGGAAGAAAATAATGGAAGTAACCAAGTCTGAGAACTGTGTAAAGAGCATTAAAGGGCAAGGGTACTCCCTGCTTAACAGTTAATTTCCACTATATTGATCATCATCATGTTCATTATGAATTGGTTCGGCATCAGAATCGCTGTGCTCAAATACATAACCCGACTTGTCGAGCCCGGTTCGTTTGTGTTCTCTTCTAATTTCCTGAAGCATTAAATCATAATCAGCACTACCCATTCTAACCTCCCTTTAACTAAATCATAAATAAAAAAAAGGACGGCATCTAGCCGTCCGGTTTTATCTTATACACACATTAAGTTGAAGTTTATCTGCCATAGTTATATTTATATATAATCATGTATCAAAGCTCTTGTCAATAAGGCTTAGGGCTTACTAACATTTCCAATCGAGTCATCAAGATTCCCTTTACCTGATGCTGTAACGACAACAGTATGAGTAGATGGAGTAAACATCGTATCAACCCTAAATCCAGGTCTCATTTTTTCAAAGTCATAGCCAACCCCAAAATGAATAGAATTCTTTTCCACTGTGCGGACAGTATCGGGTGTAAAATTAGGAGGGAATCCCACATGCGTCACGGGATAAATTCGTCTGCAAAGTTGCGTCTCACCAGGGGCTCCACGGGTAATTGGAACAGTTTGAGAACTATAGAGTGGTTCTCGCTTATCAACTTTTACTTCATAAGATTGGACCCAGGCATTGCCTGCTGGAGTACTTGTCACTGCCCTTAAAATCATTGCAATACTACCATCTTCATACTTAGCATCGTAACCAACATATACCTCTCCAAAGCCATCCACTTCCTCTACTTTATAGTCGAATGCTTGATCCTCTGGAGAAAGCGCACAAGGTTGTTCAATTCTAATCGGCTCTGCAGAATTATCCGAAGCAGGGCCACACCCGGCCAGTAATGTTATCCCCAGAGCCAGCGTAGCTCGCAATTTTCTTCTGCCCTCGGGCATATCTCGGGAGTTAATTCTCGGTGCGGTAAATAAATCAAAATCTTGATGATCTTGATTACTTACCGGAGAATACTCTCCATGATATCCCATGATTCCAAAATCAGGTGAACTCATAAAAATCCTATAAATGTATCGTATTACTTTTCTTCATGACCTCCACAGCCACAATTACCACCACATGCACATCCTTCTTCACCATCTTCACATACACACCCTACAGCCATTTCCCAGTTCTTCTCTACTGCTTTCCAGTCAAGGTTTTTCATAAAAGCCTCAACATATTTAGCTCGTGCTGCACCATGATCAATAAAATAAGCATGTTCATAGGTATCCAAGGCCAAAATTGGTGTCGAATTCCATACAGGAAACGTATTTTGTGCATCGCCAAGGTAATTGAATAAATGTCCGAGATCATTGTCCCAGGCAAGCCATACCCATCCCCGTGCGGCAATCGCAGTTGCTTTCAAATCCTGTTCCCACTTCTCATAAGAACCGAAGCACTTAGTGATCATCTCCAGAAGCTCTCCTTCGGGACGCCCACCTTGGCCGCCTAAGTGTCCAAAATATATTTCATGGTTCTTAACACCGCCAATTGCAAAAGTAAGATCGGTCTTCAGTGAACGCAGCAGGGAATAAATTTGATTAGCATTGGTGTAATCTTCATCGGTTAATGCCTCAAGCTTTTGCATAATCTCATTATATTTCTTTACATATCCCTGATAGAGCTTCATATGTTCTTCTTGAGTTTTAGCACTGATGCCGTCCATTTTCATTAAATTTTCACTAAAAGTTTTTGGTTCAAGTACTGTATGCATGAAAGCCCTCCAGGGAAATTAATTACTACACACAGATTATATCACTTTACCGGGTATCTCATCCTGTGCAGAATCATCAATATCTACAATTGTCACTCCTTTACCTTGCCCGGGCTTATTAATATCATGTCCATAGTCACTAGTGGACATAATATGTATCTGTTCTTCATCAAAAAGAGCTTCGTCCATTTCACCACTATCTTGTAATCTCCCATCAAGAGCGTTTGAGTTATCTACATTATCCCGGGCTTCTTCAACATATGATTTGTCAGTTAATGTGTCACCCGCAGTTGTTACTATATTAAACGGAGCAATCTCTCCATCTACATTAGGTTGAGCATACTGCAACCCCATTTTCAAAGCTTTATCATCATTAGTATTAGCCATAAATCCTCCCGAATTTTCCTTTAAGTAACTCTAATTTAGATTCGCCCATCCCAAGAATTGCGTGGGCTACATCTTAATAACACTACCATCATCATCAATCATATAAGATACATGTGCTTGTCGCTCTTTTGGTGCCTGATACACATCAGCCATATCCAGTATCTGAGTTCTCGACTTGCGTTTAAAATTCCTACCTTTTGCTACAATAAATCTCTCCATCTCGTTTGATACATCATCAGTGTCTTCAGTTTCTTCTCCATCACTATAAGAATAGCTGGTTTTCTGCAATTGCAACTCTTCCTCATAAGGATTCCAGTCTTTTACAGAATTCTTTTTATAGATAATTCCTTTTCGTGAAGACATAAACTGTTCCTCTTCTGTACTGTTAAAAAAATCTCCTGCGGTCCGGATCAGGTTTATAATTGCGCCCATATAGCTCCTTTTTCCACCCGATAATAGCGTATATAGACTGGGGCAGATATATATAATAATAAAGTAATTAAAGTATATATCATTGATATAACATGTCAATAACAAAAAACAGGTATTTTTATACCTGTTCAATAAACTATCTATTTGGTTTGAATTTATGGAGTTCCACAAGCAGTATACACATTAGATTCAGCAACAGACTTATGAATATTCACAAGACCTAAGCTGCTGACAACAGTAGTATACGGTAAGTCGAGATAAGTGATCGAAATGCCGTCTACATTTAACAAAGGATAAATAACCGGTCCGGGATTTGCACAGGTTCCTGAATGGATATGTGCAGGTTGGTTCGTATAATTGCCTCCAAATAAACTTAACGATACGCGTGTTCGTGTTGGGGAGAGCTCAGTAATAATCGCATAACCACTTTGTCCGGAATTGTTCTGTGTTTGTAGATAAACGGATGTCTCTCGGGCCCCGGGCGCTGGTGTAGCACTCGACCCTGCTGTAGGATCAGCAGATGGAATCGCTGTTTGCGCGGCACTTGGTGAAGGTGTCCTGATAGGCGTAGCAGTAGGATTTGTTGTTGGGATTGGGGTCGCAGTACCGCCATCATTGCCGCAATCAATTCCGGGAGCGCATGTTGGTGAACTTGAAGGGGACGGCGGATTCCGAACTGGAATCACTGAAACGAGATACATTGATAGAGCGGAATTATTACCCTCACTAGCAGGACCGAAATTAAGGACTGAACCGGAAGATCGTTCAGCGAAATATATATCATAAACACCAATCTTATTATTAGCATTATTCTTACGCAACAAATAGTTGTTTAAAGCGTTAATATCGATCGGGGTTGCAGCGGTGTTACTGGTGAAGTTACTGTCAAGCCAGCTTGGCGGAGCAGTTATCGCAATACGTCGACGATAATATACATAAACCATTGAATCAGCCTGTAGTGTTATAGACCAGTTAAGGTTTCGATCATTCTTTGCATTAACGTTATTTGTCTGGACATAACTGAAACCTGTCGGTAACTGTCCGCCAGGTACATCAAAGAAGGTAAATCGTGAATCGTTGGAATAGATTAATCCACCAGACTGGGTACATTGCTTAGCAAACACATGTCCAGTTGGCTGAGTAATTGCATAATTCTGACCTGCGCAGGATTGAGCACTACCAGAGTCGTTTCGGGATAATTGGGAAAGATTAAATATCGGTACACGAAGTCCAATAAGGACAACTGAAGTAAATATCACCGCGAAAACAACAATAAGTAAATGTTTTTTATCCATCTCTTTTCAAGAGTAAGCTATGGAAAAATCATTGTCAAGAAATAGATTTATCTTTAGAATTAAGTATTGTGGCTGTTGGAATAGGGTAGATATTCTTGTAATTCGAAGCGAAGCTACATATACTTAAGTTACTAGATTTACAAATGAATAAACACTACTTTATTATCGCCGGAGCCGCAGTTTTTGTAGTATCTTTATACTCGATTGCACGATCTAGTTCTTTAAACTCTTTTTTTAACCAAGATCTGACATCGGCCCAATCGGTCTCCTGCAGTTCAGCAACATTGAATACAGTGGGTGCACGAACATTCGCAGACATATCATATCCTACCCAAATCTCCTGCCTATTCGAAGGAGCGCAGATATATAACGACGATCCGCGTTTTACTTTTTTTAAAACTCCTCTCTCTTTAAAAGGAAAAGAAGTCGCCTTCATACATATGGCCAATATTGCCCCTAAAAGCAATCCTGCCCTATCGTGGACTGTTGCGATCACGCGACCAGCGGATGTCTATGTGTTCTACCGAAGAATACCCGGCCAATCGACACCTCAGTGGCTATCGGGATATTCCAAGATCACAACAGACTCTTTTTCAGATTTAGCTCCCTTTCTTTTACGAAAAAATGACCTTGGTCTAATTGGTGTCTATCATGTATACCGCACGAGTCTATCATCTCCTCGAGAGGTCACCTTTGGTCCTGCGTATTCTAGTACTGGAGAAGCCTATTCTATGTATATTGTAGGAGTTGTTCCAACCGGCATAAACCAAACAATTCAACCCTCACCAACCCGCAGTTCCTCTCCGACACCAGATCGAACGCCAACTCCACCAGGTCTTGTTCATTCCGGTATTTGGATTTCCCAGCAAGAGATAGCATCCTTACCGACAACTGGAGCTGCATGGAATGCCGTACTTGCGACAGCAAACGGAAATATTGGCACTGCAAATATGTCGGATCAGAATTCTGGACATCCGACAAGAACAATCGCTGTTGCCCTCGCTGCAGTGCGATTGAATAATGAAGCTCTTAAAACGAAAGCAGTAGATGCATTAATTTCAGCAATTGGAACTGAAAACAATCCAGACCCTGATTGTGCGGCTCCACAATTTGGAGCTAGAGGTCTTGCTATTGCACGCAATGTTATCGGGTATGCTATTGCGGCCGATATACTTAATCTTAGATCAAGTGGATATAATCCTGGAGGGAATGGAGATAAGTTCCAACAGTGGATGGATGCGATCCGGCATCGAAAAAATTGTGATAGTAATGGCGCAGCAGCCTTTAGCTTTACACTTATGGATACTCCAGGCACAACAAGCAATGGTAACTCATTAGGCTTGGCTTCACGTCTTGCTGCTGCAGGTTACCTTGGTGACAAAGCGGATGCAGATTTAGTCTGGCTAGCATTTCGCAAATATGCCGGAGATACGAGTGTTGGACCAAACTATACACCTAACAGCTACAGCGGGAACTGGAAAGCCAGTGTGAATCCTTATGTTGGAATCAATCCTAAAGGTGCTTTCTGTTCAGGCGCGAGCTCAACTTATCCGGCAGATGGTGCAATACCTAATGATCAAGGGAGGGGTGGGAATTGCCCGACGAATCCCAATACTGCACCTGGATATACCGCTTATCCATGGGAGGGGTTACAAGGCGCATACGCCCAAGCGGTGATTTTAGATCGGATGGGTTACAAGGATGCAGCTGGCAATGATTCCTGGCATGTCGCAAACTCCGCGCTGCTACGCGCTGTCCAATATCAGTGGTACCTTCAAAGCAAATTCGGAGGTAGCTGGTATGATCCACAAAGAGCTGCATGGGTTAAGCATCTTGCGTTCTATGTGTATGGGTATAAACCAGCGGCGTATGCTTCTTCCGGAGGTGGTCGCAATATGGACTGGACGCAGTGGACTTTTTCAAGATAGCTGAATACCTGTATTTATTAACCAACCGAACCGGTCATATCAAGCTGAATCAAACGATTCATTTCCACAGCATATTCCATCGGTAACTCGCGAATAATAGGCTCTACAAAACCTTGAACAATCATCGATACTGCCTGGTCCTCCGTCAATCCACGCGACATCAGATAAAAGAGTTGCTCCTCTCCTATTTTTCCAACAGACGCTTCATGTCCAATCGTTACATCCTGTTCTTCAATCTTCATATCGGGATACGTATCCGACGCAGATATATCATCCATGAGTAACGCATCACACTTCACGGTACTCTTACAATTCTTAGCATTCTTAGCAACACGCAACAGCCCTCGATACGTAGTTCTTCCACCGTGCATCGAAATCGATTTTGAAGTAATTAACGAAGTCGTATTAGAGGCGAGGTGGACTGCTTTCCCACCTGCATCCTGATGCTGCCCTTTTCCAGCAAATGCTAGAGACAAAACTTCTCCCCGAGCCCCTTCCTCCATCAAAAATACAGAAGGATATTTCATAGTAAGTTTCGAACCAATATTTCCATCCACCCACTCCATGGTTGCATCGCGATAAACAAACGCTCGTTTTGTAACCAAGTTATAAACATTATTAGACCAGTTCTGAATAGTTGTATAACGAACTCGCGACCCTGCTAAACAGACAATTTCGACGACAGCAGAATGAAGTGAATCCGTAGTATAAATAGGCGCTGAACACCCCTCAACATAATGAACAAAGGATCCTTCATCAGCAATAATTAAAGTACGTTCGAATTGACCGGCATTTGCCGCATTAATTCTAAAATATGCTTGTAAAGGAATATCGACATGAACACCTTTAGGTACATAAATAAATGAACCACCACTCCATACGGCAGTATTTAAAGCGGCAAATTTATTGTCTCCTGTCGGTATTATTGTTCCAAAATATTTTTGTACGATTTCTGGATAATCTCGTACGGCTGAATCTGTATCGGTAAAAATAACACCCTTATCCTCCCACGCACCTTTAAGGTTATGATACACAACCTCGGAATCATACTGAGATGACACACCTGCCAAAAACTTCTTTTCAGCTTCAGGAATTCCGATTTTATCAAAAGTACGTTTAATATCGTCAGGAACATCTTCCCACTTGCGCTCGGCTCGATCCGACGCACGAAGAAAATAATGAATATCCTGAAAGTCGATATGAGATAAATCACCACCCCATGGCGGCATTCTCTTATTTAAAAATACTTCATAGGCCTTTAAGCGATATTGAAGCATCCAGTCAGGTTCATTTTTATACCTCGAAATCGCCTCAACTACTTCACGAGACAATCCCTTCGGCAACTTAACCGAATAATTTTCATCACTTTCAAAAAACCCATACTGATACTGTCCCACTGGATTATTATTTTGCATTATTAATCCCCTCGTACCCTTTCTCCTCTACATACTCACTCAACTCTTTTCCACCTTCTTTAACCACCTTGCCATCTACAACAATTGAAACCACATCAGGCTCTAGGAATTTTAAAATACGCATATAGTGAGTTATAATTAGAATAGAAACATCTGTATTTGTTTCAGCATACTCCTTAACACGGAACGCTACATGTTTAAGCGCGTCAACATCAAGCCCTGAATCCACTTCATCCAGAATTACCAGCTTAGGGCTCAACACCGTCATCTGTAGAATCTCATTTCTCTTCTTCTCCCCACCTGAGAATCCTTCATTCAAATTCCGCTTCTGCATCCCCTCTTTCATCCCTAATTTCTTCACTTCACTTTCTACAAGATTCTTAAATTTAAGCAGAGTTAATGGTTTTTCATCTTTTGACCTTGCGACCTCACGTTGAGAGATGCGTAAGAATTGCTCAACAGGCACACCTGAAACCTCTTGCGGGTACTGGAAACTTAAGAACATCCCTTTTTTAGCACGTTCGTCAACGCTCATAGCAAGTAGATCCTCACCTTTGAAATCTACAAAACCTTCCGTTATTTTATACCTCGGGTGACCAGCAAGCGCATAAGCAAGCGTCGATTTACCCGAACCATTGGGTCCCATAATCGCATGAACCTTGCCTGTTTCGACAGTAAGGTTTAATCCTTTTAAGATCTTCTTTTTCTCGACATCAACATGTAAATTGGTTATTTTTAGCATAATAAAGAGATTATACAAAATTAAGAGAATCGAGGCAAATAAAAAAGGGAGCCCGTGTTCTTATCGAACGGACCCCCAGAATATTCACCGGTTACGAGCAGGCGCTGGCTAGCATTATACTTTTCGGGTTGCGTACCGAGGTGAACGATCCAGTAACGCTTCAACAAATGCAATTACAGCAGATAATCCTGCAAGAGAGATACCTAAGGTTAACACTGGACCACCTCCTTTTTCGTCTTACATAGAGCCGGTGAAGTAATTCCCTGGAACTATCACGACTGGATAAACAATATAAAAGAAATATAGCGACTTTAATAGCACAAGTCAAGTTTAATAATATATAATGAACTATATGCTTAAAAAAGCACTTATTTATATCTATCGAAACTCACCCTACATCGTGGCCGGCATAATAACCACTTTATATATCACCCTTGCTTTGCTGAGACATTATCATTTCAAAACATACGGGTACGATTTGGCCATTTACGATCAGACCGTTTGGCTTTACAGCAGGTTTATTTATCCCTTCGTAACTGTCGAATACAAATTTGCACTACTGAACCACTTTTCACCAAGTCTCGCACTCTTTGCCCCTCTCTATTGGATCTGGAGTGATCCGCAGGTATTACTCATTGCACAAGCCGTAATGATCGGTGCATCAGCAATTCCAATTAATAAACTTGCCCAAAAACTCAAACTTCCAACATATCTACGTACCGTACTGGTAATTTCCTATCTAACTTTTTATGGATATCAGTTTTCAGTCGACTTTGACGTCCATTCAGTAGTTTTTGGTACTACCTTCATTCCCTGGCTTATACTGGCAATAGAAAACAGAGAGTACAAAAAAGCTGCAATCTTGATGGCAATTATGCTCGGCATGAAAGAAAGTTTTCCGGTTATTACCTTCGCAATAGGCATCATATATTTCCTGCGTGGGAGAAGAAAAGTCGGAATGATTATTTCCGCACTTTCAATTGCCTACATGATCACTGTTCTGAAGATTCTTTTTCCGCTAATGGAAAGTTTCACCAATGAATATTACCGTTTTAGTTCATCAAATCCCTCATCCATCACAGATATATTTTCCAGTCTCATTAGTACACCAGACAAAAAAGAAGTGTGGACACTCAGTACCTTATGGTTTGCCCTTCTCCCGCTGTTATCACCGGTAACACTTATAGCTGCAGTTGCAGACACGGCATTCTATTTCATTCTTGGCAATAATCATGAAGAGACTGGCAGAATATATTATCAGTACCGATCAGCCTTAGCCCCACTCCTTACCTGGGCAACAATGTATGGAATATACAATGTAAAGCAAGCAAAAATAAAAGTACCATATGGTATTCCGGCAGTAATGTTGTGTGCATCCTGCATATATTTTCAATATACCTACGATTTACCGTTAAATTCTCTCACCCGAAATACCTGGTACACTTGGCCTCAGTACATTGCAGACAATAAGGCTGTGTTGAAGAAGCTACCTCACGATGTTCCTATCGCAGCACAGGACAGCCTCCTTCCTCATGTACAACAACGAAAAGAGATGCATATTCTCTGGGCATATAAGTTAAATGATGGCTACAGAAAATTTGAGAAACAAGAATCTCCCTGCGGCGAAGAATATTGCTTTTGGCTCAGTTATCACAGAAAAGTAGAATATTTGATAACAGATACCCATCAAGGTCAAAACGCAACAACCTTATTGTTAGACAATGAAAAGAAGCTCGATGAAGGCTTAGCGAACATGCAAAAGGCCGGCTTTATTTCGCTAGTATCAAGTCAGGGAAAAGCCGCGCTCTGGAAAGTTAATAAATACCCTGAGGATACGATATAACTTTAGCTCTTGATGCAGGCTTTACAACATTTTTGACATGGACAATTTCACTTTGACGATTCCCTATATCAATAGGATATTCACCCGTAAAACAGGCTGTGCAAAGTTGTCCGGCATGTACTCCAGTTGCAGCAATCATTCCACCTAAAGAAATATAGCTGAGTTCATCAACACCAAGAACATGTTTAATTTGATCATTAGTACGACCGAAGGCAATCAATTTATTCTGATCCGGTGTATCAATACCATAAAAATCAGGGTAAATATCAGGAGGTGAACTTATTACTAAATGAATTTTCAAGACCCCAGCTTCACGCAAAGTACGCGCAATATATTTAATAGTTGTTCCTCGCACAATGGAATCATCAACAAGCACGATATTTTTTCCCCGCAATTGTTCAGGCAAAGGTACAAGTTTCATTTTAGACGTTTGTTTACGGACTTCTTCTGAAGGTTGGATAAACGTTCGAGCAATATACCTGTTTTTAATAAGACCGTTACAATAAGGAATATGTGAATATTCAGCAAACCCTTCCGCAGCGGGAATTGAAGAATCAGGTATAGGCACAACAATATCTGCATCAACGGCATTTTCACTTGCAAGTTGCTTACCCATTCGTCGCCGCACCTCATTTACCCGTTGCCCCATCAGGATGCTATCCGGTCGGGAAAAATATACAAATTCAAAAATATCTAGTCTTTGATCAGGGGTAACAATCTGGCGTCGATGTAGACCGTGCGAATCTACCCACACAAGTTCCCCGGCAACAACATCACGAATAAACTTTGCCCCTATTAAATCAAATGCACATGTCTCAGAAGCAAAAGCATACCCTTCTCCAAATGAAGCAAGAGAAAGCGGGCGAATACCACATTGATCCCGAACTGCCGCAATACTATCCTTCGTCATCACAAGTAAAGAGAAGACTCCAGTAAATAACGGAAAAGCTTCAGTAATCGCATCCGGGAGAGAACGTCCCTGTTTATGCATGTAATACCATAGCGCAGCGGTCATCAATTCAGTATCATTGCATCCATCAATATTGATCTTCTTATCGCTTAAAAAGGTTTGAAGCAAATCAGTGACGGGTAGATTTCCGTTATGTACAACAACTATTCCGTCAAAACGATCTACTGGTTGTGCATGCTGAATAGTTGAGCCACCTGAAGTAGCATAGCGTGTGTGTCCAACACCAATATGACCTTCACAAAGCGCATCAATAATAGCATCCTCATGAAATACCGTAGTTACCAACCCTTGTCCTTTGTGAACTAGGATTTCATTTCCATCGGCTACAGCAATTCCTGCACTATCCTGTCCGCGATGCTGTAATGCAAAAATGCCGTAAAAAACATCTCTCGCCACTCCAGGTTTATTGTAAATACCAAATACACCACATTTTTCATTCACTGAAGGACGATAAGAAGCCGAGTGCAACTCTGGCAGAGATAGGATGGAACTCATAGGCAGATCAATCTATAATTTTGAAGAATTTAAGGAGTTATACTTAATATATGAAACAAGGCAATAATAGAAGACACTTAAGAAAGTTGTCAAGACAAACAAATTACTTAAAGATAATCGAACCGGTACATCGAGAAAAGAAATCCTCTGGTTTTCCGGTAATGGTCGATTGAAGTCGCCAATAAGTCTCTGCTACTCTCGGAGTAACAAACATACCACCATGATCGAGAGGATTATAATCAAAACCTAAATCGTCAGCCGGAGCTTTTGCGAGTACCACTACAGGCACCACCGTGTCACTAACGGCAACAAGGTCATAGCAAGGCTGCTGCAATTCTTGTGGAGTAACCCATCGTGAACTAGCTAGCTCGGACAGTACTAACTGGTACGATTCTCTACTCGCCCTCCGATAAATCCCACCAAGTCCGTCATATGACATCGCTTCAACAATGATTTGCAATCGTTCCCTATCTCCAGGTCGGTTAGGAGAAGGATACTGTTGTAATCCAGGTAGAGAAGCAAGAAATTCCTGGTTCTTTTGGTCCCGCCTGTAAAAACTAAAAATCGCATCTAACGAATGTTGATCCGCTGCCATAGTTAAAATTTGTGCACCAACACCCTTAGTAAGTGCAATATCTCTATATCGAGGATAATGCATTCGTACTTCCCTTATCTCTTGCAGTTGAAGTGCCTCCCGCAATGCCCAGGGGATTGGAGAGGGCAATTCATCTCCGACCTCACTATAAAGAGCCAATCCACCGCGAAAAAATGACAAATGAAATCTGCTAAATCCTCCCGTTGCAACTACAGAAAGCAACCGAGAAATTACAACTTTATCATTTTCTTTATGCAAGCCAAACCCACAATTATCGGGATCTTTCGAATGTTTAATGTTTACTTGTAAAGCCAGCTTACATAACTGCTTGAAAATATGTTCCTCCTGGCGGCGAAAATTAGTACGATAAACAAACAACGATTGTGATCGATCTAGGTTTCCTGAATTAAACGCCCTCGCGGCATCCGGAGTATCAATAATGCGGGATCCATCAGGATCAATATGTTCTCGAACTGAGGCAGTGAGTCCCCCAGTAAGGCTCCATACTATCGTACTAAGATCATGAACTACTCGAAACTCTTGAGCCGAAACAGCATGCCTCGAAGTAACTTTTTCAGACATTTTCCGTGGTGTTTCCATAATCAACAAAAAACCCATCTCTTAATTAAAAGAGACGGGTTAAGATTTTATCAACTAGACACTTCCCGTCTCCCTATGTAGGGAGAATAAGGACAAGTGCGACAATTGGTAAAACGATTCTATTCATAATAAACAATAGTATACTATACAAGCCTTTTTAGCACAATATCAAGCCATCACAAATCTCCTACCATAGTTTGTAAATGTGCTAAAGATAATTGTTGCTTCGCGTCGGTGCGAGCTTGTTCTGGTCTTGGATGTGCTTCAATCATATATCCATCGAAGTTATATTGCTTTGATTCAAGTAAAATCTTAATAACATTATCGACCGTTCCTCCAATATGCGAAGGATCAATTACCATCGGTACACCAGTTTGTTCCCGTACGCGCATCGCCATTTCATAGTGCGGTAAATTTCTCAGCATATAAGGATTTTCACGACCAGAAGGGTGAAATCCCCGATGACACATAATAACCTGATCCTTAGATGCTCCGCCATCCAGCACATGTTCCATTATTCCTAACCAATGAGACTCATCCTCCCACATCTGATGTTTAATTAAAATTTTTATGCGTGAATCTTTAGAAACTGCATTTCCAACTTCACGCTGTAAATAATGCACCTGACTCCTTGATCCTAACCACACCAACAGCTCAGTATTAGGATTTTTACCAAATACTGTTTCTGCTAATTTCTCAACCTGTGCCGCTGAAAACACTTCAGTCGCTACTCCCACTCCCTGTAATGAAGCTTCTGCAAGCCATTCCATTCCTTCCTCTCCTACCCCCTCAAAACCGGGACGAGTTCGCGGCTTCCACAAACATGCCCGTAAGTAACCAGCGCCAGTTGCAGCAACAGACTGAGCAGCTTCCAATACCTGCTCCCGAGATTCAGCAGCGCATGGACCATATATTTCTATCTTTTGCCCCTTCATAATAAAATCCCTTCTTCAACAAAAAAGTCCCAAAGATTAATTCTTTGGGACTAAATAGTTGAAATATAAAATGTAAAGTTACTTAACCGACACTTCTCCTTCCAACTACATAAGCCCCTTGGGTATACCAATACCCAAAGAGCGATTTAAAATAGAATGAAAAGACGAACCTGTTATTACTCACGATACCTATTCTAAAAACAAAAGCATTGATTGTCAATAAGAAAATAGATAAAATGAGGAGTATGAATCAAACATATTTAAATTTAGTCTCAGAGTTCATCAAATTTAAAAGCATCTCAACAGACAATACCTTCGCCACCGAAATTCAAAAATGTGCACTCTGGTTAAAAAATACCTTTACTGAAAATGGATTTAAAGTCAATATTATAAACGGCTATGGGAATCCTATCGTCGTTGCACATTACCAAACAAATCCGGAATACAAAACTGCCCTTATTTATGGCCATTACGATGTTCAGCCGGCAGACAAATCGGAAGGCTGGAATTCAGAGCCATTCGAACTATTCAACGATGGCAAGCGCCTCTATGCACGCGGAAGCATAGATAACAAAGGTCAGGTAGCCATTCATATTGCAACCATTATCGATCTCATCAAAGAGAATCAGCTCAAATACAATATCACGTTCATGATCGAAGGAAATGAAGAAACCGGCTCTCCTCTTCTGGGAAAGTTTATTCAGGATAACAAAGTATTATTAAAAGCAGACGTTGTGGTTATCTCCGACGGTGAAATCACCGGCAATAATCCCATTCTCGAACTAGGCTTCCGGGGTGGATTCAATACGACCATCACAATCAAAACCGCCACAAATGATCTTCATTCAGGTATTTACGGTGGACTCGCACCCAATGCTGCCCATGAAGCAGCAAAACTAATCGCCAAACTCTATGATGAGAATAATCACATCACCATTCCACATTTTTACAACGATGTCGCCCAAATTGAAAATCCTGAGATTATTCCATTCGATCAAAAAGAATATCAACGAATCACGGGAGCTAAAGCGGTGCTCAAGGAACCTGAATTCGATCCGTACACCCAGGTTGGATTGAGACCATCAATCCAAGTCACAGGACTTCAATCAGGATATATCGGTGAAGGATATAAAAATGGAATACACGCCAAAGCCATACTTAAAATAAATTTCCGACTAGTGAGAAACCAAAATTCAGCAAAAATCGCCGAGGAATTTAGAGATTACCTTAAAGAAACTCTCCCCTCCTACGTAGATTTTAATATAGAGGTTAACGATATTCACCAGGGAGTCAAAATAGATCTCAACAACGACTACATCCACAAAGCAAAAGCTATTCTTGAAAAAGCATATGGCACCAAGCCATTACTTAAATACAGCGGAGGCGGCCTGCCTATCGTTACCTTCTTCGAAGAAGCCCTCGGGGTCCCTCAAGTCCTCGTTCCTCTAGCAAACGAAGATTGCAACATGCACGGCGCAAATGAGAATTTTAATTTGGAAGATATCGAAAAATCTTTGGAATTTAGTAAAGAATTTTTTAAGAGCTAACATTGTCTCTTCACATCACGCACAACATAATTCTTCTTTCCGCTACTCGCAAAATATCCGCGCACCACAATATCCGCCACCAATCCTGAAACCAGTAATTGAACACCAAGTAAAAACATCAGAATCGCCGCAATAACCCAGTTTTGCGTATTTAGAAAACCATAATCTCGGGCAGCGTGAGTCATCACCACGACAAACGTAACAAAACTTAAAAAAATCACAAGCAACCCGATTCCACCGAGGATATGTAAAGGTCGCGCCGAAAAACGTCCCCAGAACCACACTGCAATCATATCCAAAAATCCTTTAATCGCCCGCTTCCATGAATATTTAGAAACACCATATATCCGCGCACGATGACTTACACGGTATTCACTTACAACATAGCCCTTACTCTTCACGATCGAAACAAAGAACCGGTGCATCTCACCATACAACTCCACATCGTTCATCACCCGTGCACGAAATACTTTTGTACCACATCCGGCATCATGAATCCCGTCATGCAGTAGAATCTGTCGAAGCCCATATGCTCCCCAGGAAACAAGTTTTTTGAGGAGTGGATCTTTCCGTTGCTTACGCCAACCAATAACAAAATCCTGCTTCTCATTATCCAGACTCATCAACATAGGGATCAAATCGCGCGGATCATTTTGTAAATCGCCATCAAGAGTTGCAATCATCTCACCTCGAGCAATTTCAATCCCTGCAACAAGCGCTGCCGTTTGTCCGAACGAACGCTGCATTGTCACTACAGTACAGCCACTAAGAGAGGCAAGAACCTCAGCACTGCCATCAGTTGATCCATCGTTCACATAAATGAGCTCATACGAAGCTGCAAAATTTTCAAAAGCAGAGATAATTTCTTCGTGAAGTCGCGCTATATTCTCCCGTTCATTAAAAAACGGCACAACTACCGACAAATAGATATTGTCTTCCATACCAGGCGAA
Source organism: bacterium (assembly GCA_030855825.1). GTDB lineage: Bacteria > Patescibacteriota > Microgenomatia > JALYQM01 > JALYQM01 > JALYQM01. Next base: position 32,816 of record JALYQM010000024.1, on the reverse strand, counting down.
TTATACTACAAACAAGTTTAGAGCAAATGCAGGTGGTGCATCACCATAAATCCTGCCTCAGTATCAGTCATTTGACCGGAAAGAACATGCTTTCGAAATTCCTTTAGAGGCATCTCGATCAGTTCCATAAACTCCTCATCATCATGTTTCGGCTCTTGCAGCTTACGAGCATCTTTAACAAGATAGATATGCTTTACCATGGTAGAGTAAGCAGATAGATAACTGGTTCCGATTGGAATTAAGTTGCCATCGTATCCGGTCTCCTCAAGAAGTTCTCTTTTCATCGCAGCGTCCGGAGATTCACCCGAATCAATAAAACCACCGACTAGTTCCATCAGAACTTTTTCAGGTCCGGGTCGGAATTGTTTAGTCAAAATTACCGTTGCATCAGCAGTTAAAATTACACAGCAAGCGACATTTCCATCATTAGCTACATCAAACTCTTTATTGTTACCATCTGGAAGCTCAAACGTTCGTTTAATCAGCTTACGAAATCCGGCCTTATAATTCTCTTCTTTAATCTTTTTCCATGGATTTATCATACTCAGAAATTATACTACATTAGTCCGAATAACTCCCGTGTTGGTCCAAAGCTGACCACGAACAACTGCAGCGCAAGACTGAGCACCAGAATCGCAATCAATTTAGGATTATTAAATGGTGACGATTTCCGAATAGTCAGAACACGCACAAATTGCAAAGCCACAATGGCAACGAAAGCATATGACTGTCCCACAACTAATCCCCCTGTCGTAAGCCCATACCAAAAAACAACTAAAGTAACTCCTGCAATAAGTAGCGCATTAAGTAACAAAATTGGCCAGTCACCTTTCTGAATAATCTGGGCTCCCGGCTTACGCGGGGCAACTTTCATAGTATCCTTTTCAAGTGTATCCGTCGCTAATCCTAACGCCGGCAGCCCATCAGTCACCAAATTCATCCACAAAATCATCAGCGGCGTAAATGGCGTTTGACCTTTTTCAAAGAGCATCATCGCAGCTAAAATAGCTATAATCTCACCAATATTCGTCGAAACAAGATAGTGAACAGCCTTCACAATATTGCGGTAAATTCGGCGCCCTTCTTCAATTGCCGCTACTATCGTTGCGTAGTTATCATCAGACAACACCATATCTGCAGCTTCTTTGGCAACATCGCTACCAGTGATACCCATCGCGACACCGATATCCGCTTGCTTTAAAGCCAAAGAATCATTAACTCCATCCCCGGTCACCGCAACCACATCACCACGCTTTTCAAATAATCGCACAATCCGTAATTTATCTTCTGGAGCAGCACGCGCGAATACCCGCACCATATCAAGCTTTGCAGACAGCTCCTCATCGGTCATATTCCGTACTTCATCCCCGGATAGAGCAAGTTCTCCCTCTTGAAGAAGACCAATCTCTCTTCCTATCGCCCTGGCTGTAACCACATTATCCCCGGTGACCATTACCGTTCTAACTCCCGCATCACGAGCCAAAGCAATAGCGCCTTTAACCGCGTCTCGCGGTGGGTCTGCAATTCCAACCAAACCAATAAAGATTAGGTCACTCTCAGCATCTTCTATACTGATTTTATCGACATCAATCCCTTGCAATTCTTTATATCCAAACCCCAGCGTTCTCAGCCCTTTTTGAGCCATGCGATCAATCTCGCCCTGAACCTTCTGTTTTTGCTCATTACTCAAACGCAATCGAGCAAGCATCATCTCCGGTGCACCTTTGGTATACACAATATGGTTTTTCGAACTTTCTTTTTCCTGCACCACTACACTCATCATCTTACGCACAGAATCAAAGAGAAATTCCTCCTGAACACGATACTGTTCACGAAGCCCGCCATACTCCACACCCTTTTCTTCTGCTAAAAACAACAGTGCACCTTCTGTGGTATCGCCAATAACAATATGTTCTCCCCGATCATTCCTGCTTAAAACAGCACTGTTGCACAGAACTGCCGCACTAATCAGCAGACTATGATCATTTTGGATATCATTCAAACCCCATATTTCTCGTACACGCATCTGGTTAGTCGTAAGCGTTCCTGTTTTATCGGTACAAATAACCGTAGTTGCCCCCAGTGTCTCAACTGCAGACAATTTACGAATGATCGCTTTTCGCGAAGCCATTCGTGAAACACCCAATCCGAGAGTTATTGTTACAATCGCAGGCAAACTTTCCGGAACTGCCGCTACAGCCAACGAAATTGATGTCAGAAATAGTGAAAATAATGCAGCTCCTTTAAACAATCCAATCGGGAAAATAATGGCACAACAGATAATTGCACCAATTCCTAAGTACCTACCAAGAACCGACAGCTGTTTCTCAAGCGGAGTTTCGCTTTCATCAATTTCCGCAAGCTCAGCACTAATTTTTCCGAACTTAGTATTCATTCCAATCGAACTAACTCTCACTACTCCTCTGCCACGGCTGACAACAGTACCCATAAAAACGGGATCATTAGTATTTTTATCCACATCAACCGACTCACCTGTTAAAACAGATTCATTTACCGCCAGGTGCATCGTTTCAAGAATCACACCATCAATCGGTACTTTATTCCCCTCTTCTACGAACACCACATCACCAACAACAAGCTCCTGACTTGGCACAAGCACTTCCTTTGTGTCGCGAAGAACTCGTACCATAGTAACTGTCATATCGCGCAGTTTTTCAATCGCCTGATCAGCTTTATATTCCTGGTAAAAGCCCAGGAATCCATTAAGCAAAACAATCACCAGTATAAATCCTGCATCAATATATTCACCAAAATAGAACGATACAATCGCCGCAACGATAAGAAGCAAAACTAAAAATGACGAAAATTGGGCGAGAAAGATAGCAAGTGGGTTTTTTTTATTTGTCTTAATGATTTCATTCCGGCCATTTTTCAGTAAAAGCGCTGATGCATCTTGAGAAGTTAATCCAGTGAAAGTTGTCATTGCACAATTGTAACATAAAAAAACTTGATTCTACAAAATAATGAGTTAAAATAAGCAAATGACAGAGAAAGATTCACGCTTCGAAGAAGCATTAGTAAAAGCAATCGCCGCGGAAAGATCCGCAGGCAGACCTTTCGATCTTCGTAATCGCACACCTGACCCAAAATTATTCGAAACAATTTTCGAAGAAAAAACAGTCAAATCTAATCGCCGACGAGCACAAACGTTACCTTCATCAGATTTTAGAGATAAGCCGCTGCTCAACTCTAGAGCACAAGAACCACAAAGTGCAGTTCGAGCCTCAAAAACTATATGGATATATGATACAAAGTAAGGTTACTTTACATCCAGAAGTTCAACTTCAAACACCAATGTTGAATTTGGGGGAATAACACCCATATCACGCGAGCCGTAGCCCATTGCAGCAGGAATAGTTAATTTTCGTGTTCCGCCAACCTTCATTCCTACAACTCCTTCATCCCAGCCTTGAATCACCTGTCCAGCACCAAGCGTAAAATTAAATGGTTCATTGCGGTCTTTTGAGCTATCAAATTTTGTACCGTTAGTAAGTGTACCGGTATAATGAACACTCACTGCCTTACCAGAAACTGCTTCTGTACCCGTTCCAACTACTATATCTTCTTTTACGAGAGTACTACTATCACTTGCTGTTTTGTTATCTGTTGTATTGTATCCGCTCACTTTGCCTCCTTCAGACTTTGTTGCATCGTACGCCGCTTCCCGAACACATCCGGAAAAGGCAAGCACTGCTGTTAATATTACAGGTAAGATAAAAAATGATTTATTCATACTAATTATAATAAGCAATTAGAAGAAATTTCTCAACCGCGGTTTCTTATAGGTCTCCAGGGTCGTCGTCCTTTAGAGCCTCTACTTGGCACACAGTCATCGTATCTAACCTCTCGAAGCTTACCATACGCACATCGTGTATTATTATATTCATATCCCGTGAAGATACTATTCTCAATCCATCTAGCATCAGGATATCTATAAAGAATATTTCTCGTTCTGGCATCACACTCTCCTGTGCATGGCACTGGTGTAGGCGGGGATGCCACTGGAGCGTCTGGAGATAAGATCAAAAACATAGAGAAAGCAGCCTCAGTAAGCTTACGCCACACATCTTTCTTTTTCAAATAAACCGCACGGGACATACCATCTTCAACAGACGAAACAGGAAGGGCAGGAGGTAAAGAGATAGCCTCAACAGACATAAATGAAGTTGATAGTACACTTATCAGGATAATTTGTCAAAAGATAATATTACTTCTTTACAAAATCCTATTCTTGACCTGTCATAATCAGAAGAAGTAATAATTGCAATATAATAGCTACTGCAAAACCTTTTTGAAACACCGACCAGTGTTGTAATGCTTGATCTTGATAAGCTACGACAAGAGTCATTATCGTTACCCATATAAGATTTTGAAGCAAAGCGGATTTCACATTTGCCTGAATCATTACTCCTACGTACAAATGATACAAAATAATTCCAGCGATAAAGAATCCCGCCGAAGCAAAAAGTTGTTCCCAATTAATAGAAGGAAACATTCCATTTGGATTTCGTGTCCATCCCATACTTGCTCTTGAAACAGCATTGCCATCTGCTAATCCAGTTGCTACAGCAAAAAACAATCCACCCACTAGATATAATAACCACATAAATAGGTCCTTCACGTTTTATAAATTAATTAAATAGTTTTTAAATGTTCAGGTACTATGCCTTCATCAAGAAGTTCTCGTTTATTATCCAAAGGTAGGTCCTTGAATCCAACAATTTTGCCGCGACAACAAATCGCATCACAGAGGCAAACAATTCCAGCAGTTACTTCCGATTCCATTACAGCGTAATCTAGAGCAATTTCCTCTCCTGAACAAATATCTCTTCTGGCATATATTTTAATATGATTACTCTTTTTATCAGGTTTTACGTGTACATTTCCATCACAGGAATGATTTAAATAATGTCCCCACAAGAAATTACCTACTTCATCGATCGGTTCAATATGAGTATCTGAGTCTACTTGTAACGAATATTTGGTTCGAATAGTTGAAATAATTCCTTCTACCGTAAAGATATGTTCATCTTTTTTAAAATTTTTCTTCGCATAAATCCCTAGCTCAGAGTTCAATACGGTGCTTTCTCCAACAACGATATTGTCATTCTCGGGAAAAGAATTCGTTACCACATCATTAATAAAGTAGTAGTGAGGAGCAGGCAATGCATGATATTCTGTAAAAAACATTGATGAATATGCACCAACATCATGTAAAATGACACGATCTCCCATATCAAGATTATTGGGAAGCATAATATCCACAGCTAAGGTATCATCAGGATCAAGTGTATTTCCCGAGACGCTACAACTGACTGGCTTTCCTTCTTTGAGTGCTTCAATTTTGTACGTCAGTTTTCCTCTACTCTCAAGTATTTCAATAAGACCATGATAGAGACCAAAATTAACAAACACCCAACGATGTTTAGATCGCTCAATTGATCGAATAACACTGAGTACCAGTTGCGCAGTATCCGCCACCAGCACTCTTCCCGGCTCACACCAATATTCTATATCTTTAGGAAAATGTTTAATATGCTTATGAATTACTTTTGAAAATTCTTCAAGGCTTGGACAATCATCAAATTGATATTTGGCCGGAAAACCACTACCAATATTCAAAATTCGTAAACATGGCATAGCTTTATAGTATCGTTTTATTAACTCACGACTATACAAGAGAACATCTTTCCACACAGCAAGTTCCATATTTTGTGATCCAATATGGAAACAGATTCCCGAAATAGCAACATTTTCAGCGATCGCGTATATAAAAATTTCTTCAATATCTTTAGGGCTTGCTCCGAATTTATCACTATATTCGTAAAATTTACCTTCTGATGGAGGCAAAATTCGAAGCATGTAAGTACTTCCAGGAGCATTTTCAGATAATAGTTTCAATTCAGTTAATGAATCAAAACTATATTTCCGTACTCCGAGTGCATAAGCTTCTCTCATAACGTGATCGAATTTTATCGGATGTGTAAAAAGCATATTCTTAGGATTAACACCTAGGTTCAACAGCTTTCGTATCTCTCCAATACTAGCCGCATCAAAACAATCTCCATTTTTATTAAAGTAGCTGAGTAACTTATCAAGCGAATTAGTCTTTGTGGAATAAAATAATTTAAACTCAGGAAATAATGATTTAAAATGCTCAACATTAGAATAAAACTGACGCAAATCATAAATAAAAGCAGGAGTTTCACACTCCAGTATAAGAGGATTAAAAGATTTTCTTAGTGGGGAGGACATATAAATCACTGGTTATATTGACTTTCATTGCAAGTAGTATAACAATGGATTTAGATTAAATGCAATATATATCTAAAAAGATTAGAAAAAGTTAGCATGCGACTTACAAGAGCCTCCATTACAATTCTCTGTTATTACATAATAATTGTGACGTGGTGGTTCGTCTTGTATGTACAAGGAATTAAATTCTCACCAATAAATTATTGGTATCAATTCGCTTTCGGACTTATACCACTTATCGGCGGTATAACAGGAATGATACGGGCGCATGAATGGGGATTATTTAAAAGTAAAGTTGGAATAGCACTCGCATGCATTTCTGCAGGATTAATAACTTGGGGAATAGGTCAGATGTTCTGGTCTATCTATTATAATGTAATCCTCGGGATAGAGGTTCCGTATCCTTCCCTAGCAGATATTGGATATATCTTGAGTTGGCCACTCTGGTCTATTGGAATAATTCACCTAGCTCGTGCAACTGGTGCGCATGTATCGCTTAAAAGTATGATGGGAAAGCTTCTTTTATTTATAGTTCCGATTATTTTCATAGCGTTATCATATTATTTATTAATAGTTGTCGCACGAGATGGAACAATAACTGATTTATCAGAGAGTTATGCAAAAATATTCTTTGATCTCGCCTATCCGATCGGAGATGTAGTTATACTCACACTTGCAGTCCTTATTTTCGGACTCTCCATAAATTATCTCGGAGGTAAATATCGAATTTCTATACTTACCTTACTACTAGGATTTGTAATAAACTACATAGTAGATTTTGCGTTTTCATATACCACTACTCAAGAAACATATTACAACGGGCATTGGGTGGATCTACTTTTCCCTACAGCAATGATGCTAATTGCCGTTGCAGTAAACAACTTCAGCACGGAGGTAGATTAATAAGATATGGATATGCATATTCAAATAATAACTAATATCATCAAAGAACAACGATTCATCATTGGCCCTTTAGCTATTGCTCAGGCAAATAAAGTTCCCGGCCTTCACATCGAAGGCACAAACGAAATTAAAATCGAAGGAGACGGCAAAATTATAATTCAAGGCTTAGTCGAAAGATATTCTAAACTCTTTGGTCAGGCTTCCATTCAGATTTGTAAAGAAGCCATAGAACCCTTGTTAGGCAAAATCCAGCCACAGGATTTACCAGATATTTTAAAGAATTAAATACATGATTGACTCAAAGAACCTATCTTTTTATGCTGACCTCCAGCAGTCTATGTTGGATACTGACGATACGGAAGTACTCGTAATTCGCGCCCTCAATCAAGTTTCAACCGAACTATCCATTCTCAACATAACCATTAAATATTTAAGCGCTATCTTTCTCGACGAAGAAAAACAAATTGCCCTCATCTATACCAAAAACAGTAACACCGCCGAATACGAACAAACCGACCTAAAAACAAATCCCGAAGCAATGGAACTCTACGAAAAGACCAATAAAATATTAAATACCGAAAATAGAGTTAAACTCGATCTTCAGAACAAAAAAGTAGCCCTCATCCAAGACAAAGACACCATAATCCCCTCCACCGCACCTGGAAGGAACGAAGTACAAGCCATCCTTATTGCACCCGTATATATCGCAAAAGGCTTGCGTGGATTAATTGTGTATGGAGTAGACAAAACACCAATCGAACTCGACCAGGCACAGCTCCAGGTATTCAAAATGATCTCCAACCTTATCGGATCATCATATAGATTACAGGACTCGCAAACCTCCATCACGGCCATTACCCAGGAGCTCTACAAAACAAACGCCCAGCTCCATCAACTAGATAAAATGAAAGATCAACTTATTGCGGTTACCTCACACGAATTACGCACACCAGCTACCGTCGTCCAGAATTATTTGTGGATGGTATTGTCTAAACCATCAGCCGGAACAATCCTGTCAGATAAAGACAAAGAGCGGTTGCAAAATTCCTTTACCGGTATTCAAAACCTCATTCACCTCATCAACGATATTCTCGACGTATCCAAAATTGAAAGCGGGAGCATCCAACTAAACATACAGCCAGTTAAATACACCGAGATAATTGAAGAACTAATTCGCGACCTCACGCCAAAAGCACAAAGCAAAAATATTGTATTAAAATTCACTAAAGAGGCCGACCTCCCAGAAACCATTCAAACCGACAGCGTACGCGTAAAAGAAATTCTGATCAACCTTATCAGCAACGCTGTCAAATTTACAGATAAAGGAAGCGTTACCATTCATGTTTGCAAAAAAGACGACAACATCCAGTTTGAAATTAAAGATACCGGTCGAGGCATTGCAGCAGATTTCGTTCCAAGCCTTTTCAAGAAATTCCACCGCGAAGATACCTCCCTCACCGCCTCCAACCCAGAAACAGGAGGAACAGGTCTTGGCCTCTATATAACTAAATCTATGACCGAAATTATGCAAGGAAAAATATGGGTCGATTCCGAGCACGGTAAAGGTTCAACTTTCTATATATCCTTGCCCATAGTTCCCAATCTCGTTGCGCAATCCAAACCCATAGCCGCACCAGCATTTATACATGAAGGAGTTATCACCAGATCAGATTATCTTCGTGCGGTAGGAGAGAAAATTGCAGGAAAAATACCAGATAAAAAAGTAGATAACCGAAAGAGAATATTATTGATCGAAGACGATCCGGATATGCAGGATCTCTATGGAGATTATCTATCCGAGCAATACAATATTACCCTTGCCGGGAATGGGCATGAAGGCCTCGAGAAAATGGAAAATGGCAATTACGACCTCGTGCTTCTGGATATTATGATGCCAAAAATGGATGGAGTAGAATTCCTGGAAAAGAAAAAAAATCACCAGAAAAACTTCGCTATACCCGTCGTTTTGCTTACCAACCTCGCCGCAGAAGATGTACTAAATAGATGTATTCAGCTCGGAGCAAAGTCGTTAATAATGAAGTCAGATATTACCCCAGATCAAATCCCGCCGGTTATTAACCAGGTCCTGCAAAGTTAAAGCAAGTGTGTTATTACTTCCATAATACATGAACGAACGTCCAAATCCATCCAGCTACGCTCTAATAAATCTTAAAAACCAGTTAGCCGAAACACCATTGGCACGAAGGCTGAAGTATGTGTACCTTCATTGCCTTCCTTACTGGTTCGATAATCGCAATGTCTATCCGTCACGACTTGAACATTCCGAAGGCGCTACCAACCTTGTAATTCAAGCCTGTCGTAAAGAGGATTTCTTCAACTTCGGCCCCGAGCTCGTTACCGCTATGATGTGGCATGATGCTGGATCTCCTCCCGGTTCGCACATCAGTGACAGTCTCCTGGAAAAATATAACGGAACCACTCACGAAGAGTTCGTTAGGCAGCAGATTGCTGACGGTCTAGATACAAAAACCCTTACTATCTTGAAAAAATATGGAATACATATCGATCTGGTTCTTGATTACATTGAAGGTATAGCTCCTCCGGTAAGTGGAATCATTTCGGGAGATATTGATGCAGATAACTTAAATAATGTTAATCTTTTTGGTGAAGGATTATATTCCATTCATCCGTCCTGGAGGTTTGATCCTGATGAAATTGCAATGGCATATTGTATTCGAGGAGGAAAATTATGCCTGTACGATCACGTTAAACCACTAGTGCGTAAATGGTATCAGATGCGTCGCAGACAATATGAATATATTGAAACTCCCATACACATGGCACCTGAGTTAATGTTGGCCAGAGTTATCAGGCGAGGTTTTGAAACGGGAGAATTAGACAGAACATTTTTTTTGCGTACTGATCATAGCGCATACGAAGCACTAATCGAGCTAAAAAATCCTACCTCGCGAAGGCTTCTTCAAAATCTTAAGGATTATAAACATTATAGGTGTGTGCTGGATCTACGAATTGAAATCGATCAGCAAAGTCCTCCCGATTCTATCACCAGTAGCGATCTGGCTCGTGAGTTAAAGATAGATGAGGAACAGGTTCTTGTGCATAAAGCTCGCTCAAAAACATACCGCAGGATTAACACCCTTTTCGTTAACGACAATACGGGAGCTTTTTCAGAATTTAAATCACCGGGGAAACCACATAGTAGGTATCAGGTATATCTTGCACCAGAATGCCAGATAAGACGATCTACGCAGGCTACCATAAGGTCGGTAGTCTTTTCAACCGCCGACTAATTAGACTTAGCCTTTTGCAGAGTAAACGTAAACGAACTTCCTTTACCCACCATCGATGAAGCAGTAATAGTCCCGCCCATAGCCTCAAGATATTTTTTACAGATAAACAATCCCAAACCTGTCCCGGTAGTCTCAGCAACCGTTGCATACGAATTATCCAACCGTCCAAACTTTGTAAATAGCTTCGGCATATCCTCCGCAGCAATTCCCTTACCAGTATCAGTCACAGAAACCGAGATAAAATCGCCTTTATCCAGAACGGTTGTCGTTATCGATCCCTTTTCAGTAAACTTCAGCGAATTACCAATAAGATTAATCAGCACTTCGTGAATCTTATCTCCGTCTGCAAATACCATCACCGCATCTTCACTCTCCACCATAAGCTTGATCCCTTTTTCATCAGCTTTAAGCTGCAACTCTTCATTCACCGCACGAATCAGATCAATTAATTCAAACGACTTATTTTCAATTTTAGTCCGTCCACCTTCAATACGCGAAATGGTAAGCATATCATTAACAAGATTAATAAGACGCGAAGTAGACTGTGCTACCCGCTGCAGATAATATCTCTGTTTCTCCTGTAAATCCCCACCTTTACCATTCAAAAGCATCCAGACATAGCCGTTTATCGCTGTCATCGGCGTACGCAGCTCATGCGAAGCAACCGAAACAAATTCATCTTTCATTTTATCAAGCTCAATAAGTTTCTGGTTACTGACTTCTAGCGCATCATTAGCATTCTTTGCTTCCTCATATAAATATGAGTTTTCAAGTGCAATCCCCACTTCATCCATAAACGCATCCAATACATTCATTTCAGCATCAGGTATATCGTGAGGCACCGCATGCATAGCAAGGGAAAGCGTTCCAAGCGGTCGATCCTTCGAAAATAATGGATAAATTATCATTCCCTTCATTCCCACAATCTTTTGAATCGTTTCTGAAACTGGTCGTGGAAGTCCGGGAGAGAAAGCATCTGCCAGTGAAGTGGTAGTTATCTTAGTGTGAAGATCCAATGCTTGCACTGACATACTCCGTTTTTCATCAAGCGATGTAGTTATGCTCTCCATTGGCATAGGTAAAAGTCGAATTGCTTTAACTATATTTGGAGTCTGCGAAACAGCAGTCGGAACAAGGACATTGTTCTTTGCATCCACTAAGCTAATCAAAGCACCATCATAGCCTAACTCCCATAAAATGGTGTCTACAATCTTTTGACACATTTCCTTGAGGTCAAGAGTAGTATTGATAATATTCTCCATATGACGAAGAATCTCAAGATTTTTATTCTTTTGTTTCAATTCAGTCGTCGCCTTATCTACTTCAGACTTAAGACGCTCTCCAAAATCCCTCGAATGCATGAACATAAGGATATTTTCAATACCAATCGCCGCTTGAAGAGCAAAGGTTTCTAGAACATTTACATCTTCTGTTGTATAAGGTTCACCTGACAATTTTCCACCAAGAACAATCGCTCCAATTACTTCATTTTTAATCCTTAAAGGCAGAATCATACCTACTTCCTTTTCTACCATCCATTCATAAACTTTTCGCTTATCTTCATCTTCATCAATAGAACTCAATTCATTTTGTAAATCGTCCACAACGATCGAGCTGTGGTATTTCTCCAACATGTTTGAGATATACTGCAAGATTATTAATTTTTTAGCACCATTTCCGTAAGTATATATAGCATACTCACCATCAGTAGGGATGCTAATCGGAACATTTTTTCGTCCCTGCAATTTAACGGCAAAAATTACAGAAGTAATGTGGATGCTATCACTTAATAGCATATAAACATTTTTTAATACATCTTCGAATCCGAGGGTAGTATTTAGTGACTGGCTAAGGTTATACAACAATTCACTTGAATTATAACGGGATTTAAAGAAAATATTGTCTGTTAGTTTTTCTAAGAAATTTTTAAGCGGCTGAAACGTAAAGGCAGTAAAAAACGCTAATATTGAATAAACAAAAACTTGACCATTTGTCTCAGAACCTGAGAAGAAGAATTGACTTATTAAAAATACGGAACCAGTATAAAAAGAACCAAAAACAAGTATGAGTAATGTATACGCAATGGACCGTGCAGCGACAAGTCTAATATCCAAAAATCGATGCCTGACTATTACGTAAGCAGTCATAACGACAAACGCAGGAACTAGTATATTTCCATAAGGGCGAACTGGAATTCCATACCATAGTAAATAATTGGTAATACCACCTGCAAAGCTAATTAATAATCCTAATGAAATATATTTAATTTGAGATCTCATTACTGGATTAGCAGTCTTAAGTTGTCCGAATAATAAATACGTAGGATATATTACATAAACTAGCCAAAGGAACAACCATACATGAAACATTACTCCTGGAACTCCCCAATAAGAAAATTCTAATGCAGGATGAACATCAGCCACCAGAAGTGGTGTGAATAAATTGAGAACAAAAAAAACAGTAAAAAGAACAAAACTAAATCGAAGAAATATATTTTTATTTTTAGAAATGCCTAGAAAAGCAAATACAAAAAGTAAATACGACCAAGAAATATAAATTGCACAAGCAACTACGGCGCGCAACCAAAAATAAGCTTGTGGAGCCGAAGTTGATGTTTGCCAAAAAAAGTAGGCTAAGCTCCAAATTCCAACCAGAAATGCATAGAGTGCAAAAGTATATCCTATTTTATTTTTTCTTTTAGTGTTAAGGACAAATATACCTATTACGAGGGAGGCAAGACAATTAATCAAAGCTGATAAGCTATAGTAGGTCAACATACTGTAAAGATAGTACAAGTATAGATTTAAACACAGTAGAACTTCAAGAGAGATTTATTCCATACCACGTTGTGTGACAACTGCAAAAAATCTATTATTGGGAGAGATTTCTACAAACTTAATTTCTCCGGGTTTCCATCCTGCATCTCGATATTGCCCCACAGCACTAATCGGAGTATCAGCATACATTTCTCCCCAATTAAACAGAGTAGTAAGCAATTCCGGTTCAGTAGTACCTATTCCGTTACCGTCTGTACCCACCATTTCTGGAAACTCACCTATACTGGCAATATATGTTATTCCCTTTCCTGGCTTTAGTTTTGTATATAACTGCGAGAACCAATTACGTCTTAGTGAAAGTTTATAGTAATCGTCAAGACCAGAAGAAGTAATAATATCGAATAAACTATTATCTTTTAAGCCAATTATATTTTCACCTCTAAAGAGACTATTAATATTAATTAACTGCCTAAAAGGAACATTAATTGGCACAATATACTCAGAAACACCTAGTTCATCCGACAATGCTCCACAAAATCTTGTAGCAACAGGGTCAGCATCAATTGCATAAAACTTTAGAGGAATCTTTTGAGTATCTTGTAAATAAGAATTTCTCATCTCGGGATACATTTCAAATACGCTCTGATCTATATCTGCTGCTCCATAACCAAAGATACCTCTTAAATACGGATATTTAGTAAAAATTGACTGTAATGCTTCAGAAACATATCTCAACGAGCCCGCACCAAAATCAATTCCTTGAATTGGATCCCTATCCCCTGTAAGTAAACGCCTATTCATATGATAAAGTAGCATCAATTCAGCCTGATCTTTGAACATTTCAAATCTTTCTCGAACACCTTCTGTTATTTCCAAGCCAGCCAGGATACTTTGCGAAGGGCTCTCAAAACCTATAATGCTTTCAGCTTGTTCATCAGGTTGAAGTAATAACGCAACTTCATATCCAAAGGAAGTATTCCTATCAGTATTCAAAATACCGCCCTTTGAGTAAACTAACTCTAAAACAGGAGTAGAACCAGGTCTCATTCTAATAAAATTTAATAGCTGATCACTCAAAATAAAGGAATCTAATTCACCATTTCCAAGCCTATTGATTTCAACAATTGCTGGAAATACGCTATTCCATTGATTCAAATCAGCCAATCTTAGTTCTATCGGTTCACGTACAGATACAGAAATTCCCACGGGGATTGCTCCTAAACCATCTTGAATGATCTCAACAACAGGCCAAAATTGAACTAAAGATCGTAAATCAATTGGCAGATTGGTAGAGCCCACATCAGTCATCCTCCTTACGGATTCTCCATGTCTAACTAAATTGATTCGACCGGTGTCTTTTTCTGGTATTTTTGCAAAGATATCTGCTTCTACAACTGACATATAGGAAAAAAAAAGCGCTACTCACAAATGAGTAGCGCTTGTTAATTAATTTTCAAAAATAATAAGATAAATACTATAAGTTTTCATAAATCTCCCAAACTTCTTTATTTGGAGCGTAATTATAGCACAAACAATTATTTAAGTCAACACTATAAGCCATAGAAAATTTTCACAAGGTAAATTGAACTAAAAAAATACCTACTCAACAGAGTAGGCAATGAATAAAAACCAATTATTTAGCAGCCATCTGCAACAGATGGCGCATCCTAAATCGATCAAAATCAATTGATAAAAATGACAAAAAACCCATAAATACATTGTAAACTTGGCGAAAGCGCAATACAAGAATGAGTTCTTTTTGTCTTGATTTACCCAACATCCACCAATTTCCCATATTCCCAAGTAGGAATAACCTCAAAACTATCACCCAATCTTCTAAACACCTTACCCAATGCCCCACCAGAAGGTTCTATAACTCGCATGATATTACGCCGTTCAAGTTCTCTACGCACCAAATCAATTCGTGCCGGCTGTGTTAGTTGTACAACTAATTCATCTCGTAGAATATCTATAGCATATATCGTATCTGGAGTTACTACTTGAACATACTCACCCTGATTATCTGTTAACCCAGTATTTAGAACAATAGGTCGCACAGGCTGATGAAACTCAACCTCTGCTGCTAAGAACGCACTAAACTGTTGTGCCACCTCATGTAACATTTTATGATGGAATGAATTAGGAATTGGCAGATCAAAAGTCTTAACCCTGCCCAATTCCTTTTTGCGTTCTGCAATTCGTTCTAAAATCAAAGTAATCTCTTCTTTGCTTCCAGAAATAGCAAAATCTGATGCGGAATACTGAACCGCAATAGAGGCTCTTGTATCATGAGCAAACTCTTGAGCAAAACGAACTTTGTCTAAACCAATAACCAACCCCATTGCACCGTTCTGCTGAGCTAACGTCATTTCTTCTCGTACTTTTATAGCTCTAAGCACATTATGAGAATCAAGAACTTCAGCACGCCGTAAAGCACCGAACATACCTAAACTAATACTAAAATCTACGGCCTCATGAATATCTCGAGCTTCTAAATCCTCAATAGCTGCAATCATCACGGTACCCATAGCCGCTTGAGAGTGCAATTTTAAAGTTTTACCCTCAACTTCACCATTAGCACATAGTGCTTGAACATCAAATCCGAAAATTTGTTTTGCCTGAGCAAACACACCCTTGGCAGCCTCACTTTTTCGGAGTGGTTCATCCATACCTGGTGCCTGCCAACCCTGACCAGGAGCACCAAAAGCTAACTCTGATTTTTCAACATTAATCATACTATAGGATATAATATATACTTTAAGTGATTAAATAGCGAAATTCGTAACATAACAAAGCTTCGGATCCTGCTCTTTCCAAAAAATATCATATTTTAATGCATCACTATAGGCATTAGGATGTAGCTCTTTAGCATTAGGCTTTAAATGATACGGTATGGCTAATTCCACTTCTTTAACCAAAATATTTGCTTCCTTTAATAGTTCGGGAAGATAAGCAGAGATAATACAATATAAAAACTTAATTCCACGACTACGAATCGAAGCAGTAAGAGAAGCACGTAACATTTTAGATAACAAGACTTTTTCAGAAATAGCCCAATTAGGAATAACAAATCTACTTAGTTCAGCAATATCGGTAAGATTCAAGTTCAATTTTTCATGAGTCCAACCATTTGAAACTTCAAATAGATCCATCACTTCCAATACATGAGAATCCTGATTTTCTCCTGTAACAGCGCGCATCGTAGCCGCCAGATACTCGCTCCCATCAGCAGGATCAGTAACAATCACTAAAGCAGTTACCGTTCTACCCGCCTGTTCATAATAATCATATGCTAGAGCATGAAAAGCCTCTTCTGGAGAAGTCTTCTTCGAGGACCAACGAGAATAATATTCCGCTATTGAGCATCGAACTCGGTATTTCCAATAATCTCGCTTATACCCTTCAGGAATGTCTTCTAACACCAATGCTCGCGCTGTTACAGAATCTACAGGAACTGATTGGAAGAAAGTGCTGGGCTCGAGTACAGGTTTATACGCGGAATATGGAGCCACCTCTGAAATAGTATTAAAGCTTAAAACAGAAAGTTCACTATCGTCTAAATCTCGCAATCCTACTAAGGTCAAAAACTCATTTGCTTCTTTTGTATGTATGATGGCCTTATTTTGTACAAATATCTTTAATATGCCCAACAAAATCTTACGGTCTCGAGGTACCCGCTCACCATTCTTCCACTTCGAAAAAATACTATCCTCATACACAAATCCCTCTTCCGCCAGCGCCTGACCAAACTTAGCATACGTATCTAAACCCGACTTTAATCGATAGTGATGAAAAAGCTGCCCAAATGAAGAGTTTTTCATATGCATTAGTAAAAAGATACTACTCAATTAAGAAGATTTAGTCAATATAATAACTTTTATTAAGATCATTACCAATTAATAATTCATATTCGAATACGTCCGCTGCTCTTCTAACCCTATACACCACCGCATTTCCTACCTCATTAGTATCAAATTCCTTACCACATAGGTAGTAGAGTATAAACTTAACCACATCACTGTGTGTAACAATAAGAATCCGGTTATCAGTAAATTTTTTTTAAGTATGTAATAAACTTAGTTATCCTATCTCTAAAATCCTGCATAGACTCCCCTTCCGGAAGTAAATAACTTAAATCCACCATATGCATTTTCTTCCATAATAGATACTCTTCATTTTCAATATATTTACTAAAGTGTAACCCTTCAAATTGTTTACTCCTGCGATACTCGGTAATTAAGTTACTTTCTCCTCAACCAGTAAATAATATCTCCACCACAAACTAATTTATTCCAAAAATGATAAAATAACAAGGAAATGATCGCTAAAATAAAAAAATCGCTATATTTCGTGGTAGCCTCATATTTTGGATTTTTCGCAGCTATTGTACTTAAACGCTGGAAGCCAAGAATAATTGTTATCACTGGCTCAAACGGAAAAACAACATTATTACAGCTAGTCGAGTCACAACTGAAAGAGAAAGCGAAATTCTCACACCATGCAAACAGTGCACTTGGAATTCCCTTTGACATCCTCAACATTAAGCGAACAACTCTCACACCGGACGAGTGGCCGAGGCTTTTCCTTCTTGCATTAGTTAACAGTTTTGCGCACATACCAAGTGAAAAAATATATATTGTCGAAGCTGACAGCGACCGACCCAATGAAGGTAAATTCCTTGCAAAGCTTTTAAAACCGGAAGTCACTATATGGATGAGTAGCGCACGAAGTCATACCGAAAACTACGATGAGTTAGTACAGAGGAAAATATTCCTATCCATTGAACAAGCTATTGCTTACGAATATGGTCACTTCATAGAAAATACTTCGCACCTTAGCATCATTAATGAGGAAAATCCTTTTATAATAGAACAAAAACCAAGAACAAAATCTGAAGTAATAGGAATAACAAAAAAGGATCATCTTCAAAGATATACCATCAATAATTTCACAACCTCTTTTAGAATTGATAACACTGAATACAATTTCCCCTATGCACTTCCAGAAAACATATTCTATAGCATCTCAGCCTGCATTCAACTCTTAAAGTATCTAAATATACCATTGCAGTCATTCAACAACTTCACTCTCCCTCCCGGAAGAAATTCAATTTTAAAAGGAATAAAAAATATAACTATAATTGACAGTAGTTACAATGCCAACTTAGATTCTATGGAAGTAATTCTAGAAATGTTCAATAAGATTGACTGTGAAAAGAAGTGGCTAGTAATAAGTGATATGGTTGAACTAGGAAAAGAAGAAACAGAGGAGCATCAAAAACTTGGACTTATATTACAAAGCGTAACAGCAGATCGACTAATATTAATGGGACCAAGAGTTATACAATATACCTATCCTGTTGTACAAAAACAGAACCAATTAAAAACAGGAATTATTATATTTACTAAGCCTACGGAAGTATTAGAATATATAAATAACAACATAACAGGTAACGAAACCATCCTCTTTAAAGGAGCGAGATTCTTAGAAGGAATAATAGAAAATATCCTCGAGAATAAAAACGATGTGGCTAAATTATGTCGTAGAGAAAAAGCTTGGCAGGAAAGAAGAAATCAGTTGGGCATATGAATAAAATTGTTATCTTACATGGTTGGACATATTCGAATGAAAAATGGTCCGAACTAATAAATTTATTACAGCAGGAATCAAGAACAGTACTTATCCCTCCTATTCCCGGATTAAGTGGCTCTATAATGAATAAACCATGGGAGTTAAATGATTACATCATCTGGCTCGAGGAACAGCTAATGAACGAAGATACTATCATACTCATAGGTCACTCTAACGGTGGTCGCATAGCTACAAGATTCGCAGCCAAACATCCGAATAAGATAGAAAAATTAATACTCATCGATACCGCAGGATTAATACGAAAAGAAAAATTATATATACTAAAGAAAAAGTTCTTTGAGCATCTTTCTAAAGTAGGGAAAAAACTAACTAGCTCAACTTATTTAGAAAAACTACTATATAAATTAGTGGGAGAATCAGATTATCATCAGGCTGAACCACAGATGAAAGCAACTATGCTAAATCTAATATCAACCGATCTGATAGAAGATTTCAAAAAACTTACTATTCCAACCCTTATAATTTGGGGAGGAGATGACACTATTACTCCTATTTACCAGGCTGAAGAAATTCATACCCTCATTCCACAGTCAAAACTATATATTGTCAAAAACGCCAGGCACTCACCTTTTTATACAGATGCGCAGGAAGTATTTAACAGTATCAAATCATTTATATGAACTTATTTAACTCCCTAGGATCAAATTACAGCCGAAATTTCGTTACCGAGGCATTGATCTCGCGAGGAACAGAAAAAGATTCCTTACAACTCGTTGACTATTTAAACAAAAAATATCAAGGTGAATCAACATTAGTATATAAAGGAAGAGATGCCCTACGATTAGGACTTGAGCTCTTAAAATTGCCCCAGGATAGTTATGTTGCCGTTACAGGGTTCACCTGCTACGCGGTATACAAAACAATTTGCGATGCTAATTTGATTCCATTACTGCTGGATATTGAATCTGAATCTCTAAACTTCACAAGCGATAGCTTACAGAAAGCGATCAACAATAAATACAAGATAAAAGTGGTGATAATACAAAATACACTCGGAATCCCCTGTCAAATAGATAACATAAAAAAAGTATGTCAGGAAAACAAGATTTATCTAGTTGAAGATTTGGCACATTGTATTGGAGCTAAATATGCGGACGAGACTGAATGCGGCAGTGTTGGAGATATGAGTATCTTGTCGTTTAGCCAGGATAAGGTAGTCGACGGAGTCTCAGGGGGAGCATTAGTAATAAGAAACAAAAATATCACCAATAGGCAGCTATCATTAGCTCAAATCTCGTATAACCAGCAGCTCAAAGATCGCATCTATCCCCTTCTCACTTATATAATTAGAAATACCTATAGTCTCTTTGGAATAGGTAAAATTATGCATTACACAATAAAAAAACTAGATCTTCTATCAAATCCGATGGAACTAAAAACGAGTAATAAGATACATAAACTTCCATGCCTAAATAGTAAATTAGTGAACCTGCAATTTAATGAGTTAAACCAATATCAAAAACATAGAAAATCAATCGCGGACATCTATACTAACCTAATACTCAAAGAATTTCTTTGGACTAGCACTATAGTACAGATCAATAACTCATCAAATCTGCGCTTCGCTATTTTTACTGAAAATAGAGAAAGTCTCATAAAGTACTTAAAAAATAACCACATTCATATATCTGATACATGGTACGACGCGCCGATTGCACCAAAAAATTATATTAAAAAAACTAACTATAAAGGCGAATGCCCAAATGCAGAAAAAGCTGCAAAAACTATTCTTAACCTTCCAACACATATAAATATTTCTAAAACAGATGCAGAGAATATTGCATTTAAAATAAACCAATGGAAAAATACACAATAAAACTAATCACTACTGAAAACGAATGGGAAAATAGTATAGCGAACCATCCCGAAGCTAACTTCTTACAATCCTGGTATTGGGGAGAGTTTAATAAAAAGCTTGGAAAAAAAGTTATCACTTCACTTTTAATTGGAGATAGTCAGACTAAAGGAGCTATGCTCGCTATAGTTGAAGAAGCTAAGCGAGCTCGATATTTAGTTATTCCGGGCGGTCCTTTAATTGATTGGACCAATTCCGAACTCGTTGATGCCTGTATCAAAGAAATAATATCAATTGCAAAAGCCAATAACTGTTCTTTTGTGCGAATCAGACCTCAGGTAATCGAGAGCGAGGAAACACTTAAGATAATAGTAAAGCATGGATTTATTAAATCTCCAATGCATCTTACAGCAGATCTTACCTCTCAACTGGATATTACCCAAACTGAAGATGATTTACTTAAGAACATGAGAAAGAATACCCGCAGTGAAATTAAAAAAGCGCTACAATCTCCTATCACTATTGAAACGAGTGATAACCCGGATGATATCCAAAAGTTTTACGAGATACAACTTGATACAGCCAAAAGGCAGCATTTTGTACCTTTTTCTTATGATTTTTTACATATACAATTCGAAAATTTCAGAACGAAAGATCTAGTAAAACTGTATAGTGCTAAAGTTAATAACGAAACAATAGCGATGGCCTTCATTATTTTTTATGGCCAGGAAGCCGTTTATCATTATGGTGCGAGCACACCTTTAGCGCGAGAATATCCAGCAGCATATCTCCTGCAGTGGGAAGCGATAAAAGAAGCAAAAAGAAGAGGATTAAAAAAATATAACTTTTGGGGTGTCTCCCCTGAAGGACAATCTGATCATCGTTTTTATGGTGTATCAATTTTCAAGCGTGGTTTTGGAGGGAAGGATATTCAATATATTCAGGCTCATGATCTTATAATAAATAAATCTAGGTACGCAATTAATTACTGTATAGAGACACTCAGAAAAAAAATTAGAAAACTATAGTACAGGAATTACATCTCCCATAAAAATAATCCTTTATTATTTGAAAGATGGTTAAGTAACGCTACTGGAACATGTGCGCTTTCACCTGTTTCGCTCAATAAAGCTGCTGAATCATGAACAATAAATTCAGAAGTAGTAGCATCGAAATCATAAACTAAAAGCAGATGACTCCCGCTCAAATCCGGTTTTAGTTTCCGCAATTCAATAGAAAGAATGACAAAATTCCCAGAAGCAACCGCTTGCATAAGATTCTGTTCAGTTATCGACCGTCGAACCTCGCCTCCAATACCTAAGCTATTGGCAAGTCGAAGTAATGGTTTATGAAAAATACCTTCTATGGTGTCGTCTCCCGATATTTTGAAAGCACCATATTCAAGGCTAAGCATTGTTAAGTCATACAGACTTAGGTGTCGTGTTTTGCCTAACGTATCGCCTGTACTCTTTAAACAACAGATTCCACATACCTCAGGAACCCATTTCAAATACTCTTCCGAAGAGGGTGCGCCAAAAACCCGCTGAGATTGAATTTCATCAGGCAAACGCTTAGGGATGAATACAACTTCTTTATTCATTTGATGCCTTTCGTTATTAAAAAAAGCTTATTTTTCAGGGTAAACTCTCACACGCTACGCCATCATGGTCCGCATCTAAGTTATCCACATTATTATTTGGACTGCCACCATTCTCTTCAAAATATTCCTGAGCCTCATCATGATAAATAAAATCACTACAGACTAACTCTTCGCCAGCATCACTTGAAACACTCGAATCTTCTTCCATCGGATCGTCAGGGAAAGGGATCGGAGTTTCCGGAATCACTTTATAACCCGGACTCGACGTTATAGCTACAATAGGCTTCGGCGTTGATTTAACCATCGGCTTAGCAGTCGGCTTCGCTGTCCCAATAACGGTTATCTTTGGAGTCGGACTTGAAGAGGCTACATGAATAAATAATAGTGGAACGGCTGTTTGTGTTTCCTTCGCTGCGGCTGCAGTATCAGGAGACTTAATATTCACCGAAGTACCAATCTCATCAGTCTGAATCGTATTATTTCCGAGAACTAATAATCCGGTTATCGATAGTGCAACAACACCAAAAAAAATAGCGCCAATTTGCCTCATTTAAGCAGATCATATACTCAGTTGACAGTTTTGTCCACTTTTCTGACAACTTTGTCATTCACCTCGCTAAAAGATAGTAATAAAATCTAACTCAAGCAGATATGCAAAAATACATCCAGAACCAAATCCATAAATATACGCATACACAACCCGCTGGGAAGCAGGAGTGTTTTTTGCATATCTGCAAAGAAACAATAGAATATTATAATCAGGGAATGTTTACAAAAGCAGATATTGTTAGTTTAATGGAGCAATTTATTCAGTTCAAGGAATTGCTTCAGGACAAACATACCCGACATATTATTGGAATTGCCGGAATGCTCGAAATGCCCGAAGAATTCGCTACCAAGACCCACAAAGAAATAATTACTGAATTGATAAGTCAAGTTTCTTACACGCAAGAAAAAATGCCGTAATAGTACCGGTAACCTTTATCTCACCCGCATAAATCATCTCAAGCATCTTAGCATAAGGTATCACCAGCACTTCAATTTCTTCATTGGGATCTAAATGTATCTCTTTATCATTAATAACACTCTCAGCAAGATAAACATGCAAATCCTCAACCGTCTTAGTAGGGCTGTTTTTAAGGATACCAAGTAAAGATATTTTATTGCTCGAATATCCAGTCTCTTCTTCCAGCTCTCGCTGTGCAGCCTGATCTGGATTTTCACCAGCATCAATCATTCCTGCCGGGAATTCGATCAAAATCTCTCCCGAGGCATGCTTGTACTGCCGCACCATAATAAACTCATTATTCTGAGTTACAGGTACAACCAGAGCAACATCGCCCTGCAAGTACACAAAAAAATCATCAAGAATCTTCCCATTGGGGAGTTCAACCGTATCCTGGCGAACTTTAAACCATCGATGGTCAAAAGCAAGTGTCGAACTGAGCGTTTTCCATTTATCCATATACCAGCCATCCTACCACAACAGCCAGGAAAAAGGCAAAAAACACGATGATCGAAAGTTGAATCAGTTTATTAAACATATTATGTCGCCATAAAATTAAAATTCTCGAATACTATTTTATCTTTGGACATGCCCATCTCAAGAAATTGTTTCTTCAGCGCCAAACTCATTCCGGGAGGCCCGCACAAAAGAACGGTATATTCTTTAAAGTCTGTTCCAACGAGCGACACGATCTTAGTAGCAGTAAGAAACCCTGAAGAATCTGCACACCAATCATAAAAAGAAACGCGAGGAGTATACGATAACAGCGCTTTAATTTCAGGAGAAAACACGCCTTCAGTAACTTTCTGGTAGCTGTAGAAAAAGTGTATTTTTCCTTCTTTAGGCTTAATCGCCTCTTCATGCAGCATGCTTAAAAATGGTGTAACCCCCACTCCCCCACCAATCCAGATTAACTTTTTCGCACCGTCATGGAATAATTCTCCAAACATTCCATATGGTCCATACACATGGGCAATATCCCCTTCCATTACGTTTCTCAAGCCACTGGTATAATCCCCGAGGGATTTAACACTAATTCTTAATACTTCCTCATCCTGTCCGGAAGAAACCGTAAAAGGATGTATCTCCATGCCAACTGTCGGGTTGAGAAATTTCAAATAAACAAACTGACCTGCATGGAAATGAATTCGTGCACCAACACACTTCATAAAAACACTCACTGTATCCCCAAGTACCTGTACTGTTTGAACACGATAGGCATATTTTCGACTGATCGAAGAATAAAAGAAAATAATATATATACCACTAAACGACCCGACTAAGACAAAAAACAACATATACGTATAGAGAGGAAAGTAATTGCGTATGTCGCTATCTGCAAGCAATGCATGAATACTTCCTAAAATATACGCAACAATCATCACGCGGTGTGAAAGTAGCCACTTACCAAACGGCAGCTTTACAAAAAATATGCAGATAAACGAAAACAGAAATATATACAAACTAAAAATACCCAAAGTCATCGGGAGATAAGAACCTGGAATCAGATAATGAGCAGCTTTGCTGAATTGTGGCAACACTGAAGCGACAAGTAAAAGCGGATGCGCAAGAATCAGCAGAAACCCAATACCTCCAACCAGATGATGTACATAATAAACCTTATCCGAACCCCCAAAAAAGCGTTCAAAAAAAGTTAATCGCGTAGAAAGAATAAGGCTTAAGGAAATTAATATAAGTCCAAGTAACGCACAGATCTCAGTTAAAACATGAAATACATCCTCAGGCGGAGAAACGGTAATCTTAGCAAATAACCATAGGATTAATGAAATAACACTGGGAACGCAGAAAAACAGTAGCAAACGCAACACCCTCATCGTAGAGTTTAGTATGCCTGTTTGGTAACGCTCACACAACTATAAATTCTTAGCCACCCAATTAAAACGCTGTAACCAGCTTAAGTCGAAAAATCGAACATATAAGCCAATTCGGGAAAATTCAGTATAAATTCTTTGAACGATTTCACGTTTATCCCTACCTTCGCTCTCTAACTTAAGAATAGAAATGTATATTTCTCCAAGCTCCAGACCAACTGCTAGATAGTCAAAACGAAGATCTGGTCTGGCCTGAACTAAATTGGTAAAAGCATGTAACACAGAATTCGAGTTTTCCATATCTGCCAAAACAATACGTGAAGCCGTATCCATTTCTTGAATTTTCTCTGACGCAATTGCTTGATGAAATTCAAGCGGAGCAAGCCTGGCAATATCCAGTCGTCCCTGTGAAATCGATGCAATTCGCGGGACATCATAGGCTTCATGTTTTAACAAAAGCTCAATAATCTCAGGAGAAATGCCCTCCACTTCAGTACGATTGACGTAAGCATGCCGCACTCTCAAAGCCTCGCTCCCCAAAGCTCGCGCTAATTCGTAATCATAAGTGATATTAGAATTGAGAATCTCATGTCTTAAGTAAGTAATAGTTTCAAGAATTGCTCGAGAAGCATCCGAAATCCCCGGCATCCTATCTAAAGCTTCTCCCAAGTGCATTTGCCCATCAGGAACAAGTTCTCCTGCATCAGCACATACCAAAAGTCCGCGCGAAGTCACTTCAAACAGTTCCGGTAAGGCACGAAACTCAGGCGAATCAACACCAAGCGATTGGAGTACATAATTAATCTGAGGCAGAGACTCTTGAAAAGTTATTCCTGACATCGCAAAACTACCAAGAAAAATTGGGTTTAACCCGATAAGTTTAAAATCGCGATTATACGGATTATAATTAAAACAGTTCGTCAAATCCGAAAGTAGCTCGGAATGAATACCCTGTAAGTGTGGATGGACAATCAAATAGTGTGTAACCGGGGAATCAAGCGTAGCAATAAAATCTTTCGTTATCTTTTCTGTATAAAACCAGTTATGTTTATTGGAGTGAGTAATTTCGAGCACTCCATCGACCAATTCATAACGTATAAAAGCGAACGGGTTTTCTTTATGGCGGATCAAAAAATGAGTTACAGATCGACTATACTCAATATTCTCTAACTTATCGTGAATTATAAATTCCTCTGTTAATTGAAATGTATCTAACCCGTGTGGTGCTTCTTTATAAAGCGATTCAATACTTGTATCAATGGGTATACCGCGCTTCGCACAAATACGGGATAAAGTATCTAGTGCATTCCAGGCAGATACTACGGAGATAAAATTTCCACTAAATGAATCATTCAATTTATAAATAAACCCTTCTTCAAAATGAGTATTGAAAAAAGTACTTAGCTCATCGAAAGCAGAACCACCTTCGGGTGGTAACAGTGGATCAATAACAATATTTTCAAAATATGATTCCCACATTAAACGAATCGCAGTACCTTGAACATCTGTCGGCAACGAAGACAAGACCGTTGCAAACACTTGCTTAAGTGGGAAATAATCCCAAGGGATACGTAGCTCTGCAATAAACTGCGTAGGATCTACAATAAAAGAACCACGACTTACTGATCTTTCGCACATCGAAGTCATCACTTCAACAAAGCTTCCTACTTGTGCAAAGGCACTCTGACCGGTTATTAATCTTTGAAGTATTTGCTCTTCATCGTATACTGATGTATAGCTACGCCCCTGCATAAGTAAATGAATCAGTTCATGATTGTGCAAAGCTGAATCCACTTCTATTGGATTGACGGTATACGAATATGTTGAAGGGGAAGCAGTACCTCCTACGTCAGTACCCAAACTCCAATCATCGACTATACCGGAATTCGTTGGGATAAGTTCTAGTCTCTCTCTCAAAATGATAAGATCCGCATCTCGTATCGGGGGACGATTTGTTTCAATCGTAGGATCAAAAAATAAGAGTTCCCACAATCTCTTTCGTGTTTCATACATTAAAGCAGTGTTTTCTTCATTTAAATCCGTAAGCGGACTTTTTTCTATATGGAACCGAAGAAAAAGCTCAAATATATCAAGGTTATCTCCTAGTGAGTCAATCGTAAAGGAATTAATTAAAGTTGCACTGAGCACGCCAGACGTCTGACTGAAACCATTTGACCGGGTCCAATTATAATAATACCTTGCAAACGAGGAGTTAAAAGCATTGTCTAAATGACCGGAATCCCGTGCATTCATATCCATATCAATAATGTTGCGGGCAAGTCTTTGTGCTATGCATTGATCCTGACTAAGGAATTCACCGAAATCCATAAGGATATGATCCGAATAGCCTTGTTCCAGGCTGTTTATCCGCTCAACATATCCAATAAAATCAGAAAACGCTTCCTCGAGAATACGTTTTCGATCGTCCTCACTAACCCCTGCATCAATTTCAGCAATATAGGACTCGCCAAATATTCCCGTAAAGATTTCACCTGGGAGTAAGCGCTTAAAGAAAGCTTCACGATCAACTTTTAATCGATCACTTGGTCTTACCTTTCTGCTTTCAGATTCTTCTACCGTTATACGCAATTCCGGAAATAAAGCTGCAACATCCTGGCCAGCCTGAGCAATTGAAGGGTCAATAATTTTTGAGGGAGCAATTTCTTTAAAAACTGGCATGCAGCGCATTGTACTATACTATAGGTTGTTTTTCTACTCTTGAATCGGCCGCAGCGAAACCGTCCAAGATTTCATTAAATCCAATCTCGTTCTACGTACTTCTTTCAGCATGATTGCACCAACTAGCGGCGTAGCTGCCATCGCCCAGACACTTCGTTTCATCGCATCCGGAAGAAATGTGTCCGAAGGATATAGAGTAGTACCAGTGAGCAACGCAGTCATTGTCTCAATTTGGAGCTTCATTTCATGTGCATTAGTATCAGTCTCAAAATAAGCAACCTTTCTTTGATTATACTTACGTATATGCTCGCCTACCCATGCAAGAGGTATCTGGTTTAAGGCACCCTCTCGATGATTGGCATAGTCTATCGTTAATTGTTCATCCCATGATGAAACAACCATTTCCCTAAACGTCGGATCATACTGTAAGGTAAAAACCACTAAACCATCATCACATGCCTGAACCAGTGCGCCATGAGCATCGAGGATTTCACGCGCCCCAAAGATGAACGGCATGCGTGAATCTTCTACCCCAGCTGATCGGTAAAGATCAGTTTGTTGCACTTCCTTGGCTAATTCTGGAATGATTTTCTGTGAATTAAGAATATAATCAGTATAAAAAGGAAGAACCGTCCTATCTCCACTTTCCTGGATTATATGGGTAAGTATGGATTTATCAATTTTATTTAATCTGTCCCAACCGGGGATTGTAGTCTCACGAGCCATAAGTGGGAGTTATTATACCAGAAAGGAAAATACATGGATGGGAGTTACTTTCCTAGAACAAGACCTGCACACCTCAGTCCAGCCTGCCCGAACGACAAAGCACCACAATTTACCGATAGAGGAGCGTCAATACCTTCATCTTTTAAAATTTTTCTGAAATAATCATCCAGGATGGGAACTCCCCCACCGCTATACAAAACTTTACCGCGTGATTCATGATTAACAAATAAGCCATTAGTCGGACAATAAAGTGGTGCTTGGTGATCAAAAGCAATGAGCGCAGGCACGGGCACTAAACGATACCCAAGTGAACCAATACGACGAGCTATTTTATTTAAATAGCTCTGAGTAACTTGAAAATTCCGATCTGAAAAATAATATTCCAACTTGCGGACCGTATCTTGAAGAAATTCAATGCTTACCGATCTAGATGTTTCATATGCCGATTCCGCAAGTAACACACGAGCATTCGTATGATCTTTCACTAAAACATCATCGAGTATCCTTCGTCTATCTGCCCTATGATCAACAATCATCCCATGTCGCTCGAGAGCTTTCTTATTTATCTTTTTATTTTTATCAAGAATACCCGCTTCCTGAAAAAGCTTCAATGATAAACCCAAATCTGAAACAAGAATCGCTTCCCCATTATTTTTCCCTAAAATAGGTAAACCCATTAGGTCCAGATGATACACTGGCTGTTCCCGTACAGATGTTGCTTTGCTATCCCAATCCAACACTTCCACTTGGCGAACTCCATTTCCACCAAAGCCTTCCGACATCGCTTCATATGCGTACTGTAATCCTGTTGGCAAACGATAAAATTTACGATCTTTATCAATCCTCTTCAGACTATCAACACACGTTAATACATGTTCTCGAGTAATAAGATAGTTACCACCCTGAAAACTAATGTCCGTCTCTGCAACTTTCCTATCAGTGTAACCACCAATAGCATTTGAACGCTCTATTACGGAGTCGCGGTAAGTGCTATTTCCAATCATCGTTTTACGAGGAATAGTCAAAACTCGACTACCATCAACAATTCCTGCCATAATTTCATCACGAAGGTATGTAGGAAGATCTTCTCGTGGCTTGAAAGCCAACACACTAACTCGCCCTGCATTCATTCCCGCCCGCAGATTCGAACCTTCTGAAAAAGCAAATTTCAACGCTTCACCTACTATTCCACCGCTCAGGAGAAGATCATAATCTGGGTGCTTTAGCGGATCTAAAATTAAAACTTTACCCGGAAAATCACCAACAATATCTTCCATTGCACGATAAAAGCTCATTTGTATAGTAATTTGACCGATAACAGACTCAGTAATCTGCGCATGATGTTTACCTGAAAGCATATCAAGAAGAAGAGCATCCATTTCTACACATAAAGGTGACTGAATAACTAAAGTCGGATCTTTAGCTAAATGTTCGGCATCAGGAACAAAACTTTCAGGTGTTGGGCGAGGTTCTCGGATTGTCCCCTTAGGTATCTCTGACATATCCGCGCATTATACAATACTATAGGATACTTTTCCAGAGTTAATTTTAACCTCACGATTTACACCGATCTGCTTCAAAAAGTACCGGTCATGCGACACCACAATAAAACCACCTGAAAAGTCTGCCAAAGCCTCTTCTAGAATCTCTCTGCTTTCCAAATCCAAATGGTTCGTCGGCTCATCAAGCACCAGAAAATTATTTCCTTGATTTGTTAAAATCGCGAGGATCAGCTTCACCCGTTCCCCCTGGGATAACCCTTCTACAGAATTAAATACACTCGCACCTCGAATCGCAAATTTTCCCACCACTTGCCGTGCTCGCGATTCACTCCCGACATTTGTCTTTTTAAGCATCTCCTCCATAACGGTATTATTAAAATCCAAAATTTCATGCTCCTGGGCAAAGTAACCAACCTTTACCCCTGCCTCAGCATGCTCAAGCAACAGTTTAATTAACGTCGATTTACCTGCACCATTGCTACCTTTTAAATGGATGCGATCACCGCCATGAATTGCCAGTTTATCTATGGCAAACAAATCATTAGAAAAATCCTCTATATAAAAAATTACTTTCTTACGATGTGTTTCCTCACCCAACGAACCAATCCGAATTTTTTGAAAATCCTTAGGTTTATCCAGAGATTCATTCTCAACAAACTTTTCATACTTGGTTTTCATTGCATTCAAACGCTTTCCTCCCTTAGGATCAGCATGATTACTTTGTTTCTGTTTTTCCAAAGCAATCCATTCCTCCATATCCTTTCGTCGTTCATCAAAATCTGCATACGCCGCAAGCTGTTTTTCCCGACGATTCAGCCGTTCAACAACATAATCTGAATAGTTTCCCGTATACTCATTTATAGAATGGGTAAACGGATCCAGTTCAAATATTTTATTAACCGTAGAATCAAGAAACGTCCGGTCATGGGAAATAATAACAACTGAACCTTTAAAGCGAATAACAAATTTCTCCAGCCACAATAATCCATTAATATCGAGATTATTTGTAGGTTCATCCAGAAAAATCATGTCGCAATCTTCGATCAAAAGCCGTGCAATACCAAGTCGTGTTTTTTGGCCGCCACTTAACATCTTAATCTGACAACTAAGTTCAACAGCATCCATTCCCACATCTGCCAGTGCAGCTGGAATAAGATACTCCTGCCATTCTTCCTTAATAGCATCTTTTAGATAATCATAGACTGAATCAGAATCAGTAAATGAAATACTCTGCGGCAATAAACCCATCGTTCCTGACCGCACGATCTCACCTTTATCCGGCGGTTCAATCCCCAGTAATATTTTAAACAAAGTGCTTTTACCTGTTCCGTTCGGCCCAATTAGCCCAATCCTTTGCCCTGGCGAAATATTCAAAGAAATATTCTCAGCAATTATCTTCGCGCCGTACGATTTATATAAATTTTTAGCTTGTATCATAAAATCTCCACAAAAAAACCTCCTGCGAGTGAGGAGGTCACCTATCTTTTCTGAGTTTTTATACACCCATCAAGATACACTCCTCCCCTTGTTTGAAAGGTCATATGCCAAAAAATGATAAGGAATAGTACTCATAAATATATTTTACCCGTTTCGGCTTCAATTTGCCATCATCAGATACAGAAAGTTTACTGTATAACGGGGGCCAGGTAGTCAGTGATATTTTTGCATAAGCAAAATTTAATTTCACTGACCCCTTGGCCTTCCCTCCTTTCTCCAAGCCTAAGCTTGAGCTATTTCTATTTATTAGGCGCACCCTGCCTCGCGAAATTCGCGACCTGAAGATGGCCTCGCCACCCAGTAAGTGACCCCATACGTTAGCCCTTGTATACCTTCGCAGCTCCAAGCCGGAATATCGAGATCCGCTTGGAATTTTCGACCATATTGGTCTATGAACATTCCGTCGATGTACTGCAGGTAAAGCTGATCCAACGCTTCATCGGGAAGTTCTGACAGCGCCAGCCGTGGGGTCATCAGATCTTTGATGAAACTAGAGGTTGATGGTTCAGGCTCGGGCTGCGGCGGTGAAGAATGACTCGCTAAGACAATTAGTAACGAAAAAATCAACGTCATCAGGAGTAGGAGGTCTCGGGTCCTTGGCGACAGATCGTTGTTCTTCATGGTGTGCTCCTTTAAGGCTTCTGATTGAGCTGATTAAGCTCGTGGGCGGCGAACGTTCCGACGGGAGGTGTTGGCGTGATCAGAATCTCTCCTTATTTGCACAGAGGAATCGAAATATCGGCCCCGGAAATGAATATAGCAATCTGGTGATACATCCAACATTCCCATGGACTAATATTACGAGGTTCTAGAAAAATACTGCCTAACGCAGCAAGAACTAGAACGACAATCAGCACTAGTCCATACGAGCGAACGTTGAGGAGAAGCATCGAACGTTTGTACGAGGGTTGAGCGGACATGATTCTACTCCTTTGTTTTGTTGCCAATTTGGCGTTTTATACTCCTACACTAAGCTCAAATTTAATCAAGCTCAAAATAGGAGTATAAAAACAAAGGATAAATAATAGAAATAGCAGGGAGGAAACCCAATCGCGACAAAGCAAGTTGAAGCAAAACGAGGAATACAGGCTAAATCGCCCATACATGCATTAAGCTCAATTCAAGCGCATCCCGATCAGATAACTCCCGGCTAATTAAAATGTAAATGTGCTGATGAGTTCTAAAACGAAATGCACCACTTAGGTACAATAGGTACGTAAGAGAGGAGGTGTTTCGTTGTATGAGAAGCTTTAAGCTGTTGAGTCTCGAAGAGCGAGAGATAATATATGCAATGAGGGA